>NZ_JBEAJG010000003.1:0-121000 GCF_040065235.1 Klebsiella sp. GB_Kp047
TCTGATAAATTGTTAAAGAGCAGTTGCGACGCGCTTTAGCGCTCTGTCGCGAGGTCCCGTATAATACGTTTTCCTCATTCAGAGTCAAGCGCTTATTTTGCTTTTCTCTGTCGGCTTCAACGTTATCTTTCGCCGTTGAATCCTGCTGCCCCGGCGGCTTGCTTGCCGTTGTTCCGTGTCAGTGGAGGCGCATTATAGGGGGTAATTCTGAAGTGACAAGGATAAATTCAAAAAAAGAATTCAATCGCTCACTTTTCAACCAAATCAGGTGTTGAGCTTTAATTCTTGCCTGGTTTTTAAACAAAAACGAGCCCGCTGGGCCCGTTTTTGTCGTTTTGTGACTTACTGCACTGCCACGATGCGGTCGTCTTTCACTACCAGCTCGACGGTTTTACCCGGAATCAGCTCACCGGAAAGGATCTGCTGAGCCAACGGGTTCTCAATCTGCTGCTGAATAGCGCGTTTCAGTGGCCGCGCGCCGTATACCGGATCGTATCCGTTGGCGCTTAGTAACTTCAACGCCTCATCGGACATCCGCACTTCATATCCGCGCTCTTCCAGACGTTTATACAGACGCTGCAGCTGGATCTGGGCAATAGAAGCAATGTGTTTCTCACCCAGCGGATGGAAGACCACCACTTCATCGATACGGTTGATGAACTCCGGACGGAAGTTCTGGCTGACAACCCCCAGCACCAGGTCCTTCATATGTCCGTAATCCAGCTCGCCGAACCGTTCCTGAATCAAATCGGAACCGAGGTTCGAGGTCATGATGACCACCGTGTTACGGAAGTCGACCGTTCTCCCCTGGCCATCGGTGAGGCGCCCGTCGTCGAGTACCTGCAGCAGAATGTTGAACACATCCGGGTGCGCTTTTTCCACTTCATCCAGCAGGATGACGGAATAAGGACGACGGCGCACCGCCTCGGTCAGGTAACCGCCCTCTTCATAACCGACGTATCCCGGAGGCGCACCGACCAGACGCGAGACGGAGTGTTTCTCCATAAACTCGGACATATCGATACGCACCATTGCGTCGTCGCTGTCGAACATAAAGTTAGCCAGCGTTTTACACAGCTCGGTTTTACCGACCCCGGTCGGACCGAGGAACAGGAATGAACCAATCGGCCGGTTCGGATCGGACAGCCCGGCACGGCTACGGCGAATAGCGTTAGATACTGCTTCAACCGCCTCATCCTGACCAATCACCCGATGATGCAGTTCCTGCTCCATACGCAGCAGTTTGTCACGCTCGCTTTCCATCATGCGGGAGACCGGGATACCGGTCCAGCGGGCCAGCACTTCGGCGATTTCAGCATCCGTCACTTTATTACGCAGCAGACGCATGGTTTTTCCTTCGGACTGAGTGGCTGCCGCCAGCTGTTTCTCCAGTTCCGGAATTTTGCCGTACTGCAGCTCGGACATCCGCGCCAGGTCACCGACGCGACGCGCCTGTTCGATGGCGATTTTCGCCTGCTCCAGCTCGGCTTTGATGGTCTGGGTGCCGGAGAGGGACGCTTTTTCCGCTTTCCACTCTTCTTCCAGCACCGAGTACTGCCGTTCTTTATCCGCCAGCTCCTCGTTGAGCATATCAAGACGCTTCAGACTCGCCTCATCAGACTCTTTCTTCAGCGCCTGCTGCTCCAGTTTCAACTGGATGATGCGGCGATCGAGACGGTCCAGCTCTTCCGGCTTCGAGTCGATCTGCATACGGATGCTGGACGCCGCCTCATCGATAAGGTCGATGGCTTTATCCGGCAGCTGCCGGTCGGCAATGTAGCGATGCGACAAGGTCGCCGCCGCCACGATAGCCGGGTCGGTGATCTGCACATGGTGGTGCAGTTCATAACGTTCTTTCAGACCGCGCAGAATAGCGATGGTATCTTCTACCGACGGCTCGGCGACGAACACCTTCTGGAAGCGGCGCTCCAGCGCAGCGTCTTTTTCAATGTACTGACGGTATTCGTCAAGCGTCGTCGCCCCGACGCAGTGCAGTTCACCACGCGCCAGCGCCGGCTTCAGCATGTTGCCCGCGTCCATCGCGCCGTCGGCTTTACCAGCGCCAACCATGGTATGCAGTTCGTCGATAAACAGAATGACGTTGCCTTCCTGTTTCGACAGGTCGGTCAGCACGCCTTTCAGACGCTCTTCAAACTCACCGCGGTATTTCGCCCCGGCCACCAGCGCGCCCATATCCAGCGCCAGCACCCGGCGGCCTTTCAGCCCTTCCGGCACTTCGCCGTTGACGATACGCTGCGCCAGGCCTTCGACGATAGCGGTTTTACCCACCCCGGGTTCACCAATCAGCACCGGATTGTTTTTGGTACGGCGCTGCAATACCTGAATGGTACGGCGGATCTCTTCATCACGGCCGATAACCGGGTCCAGCTTGCCCTGTTCGGCACGCTCGGTGAGATCGACGGTAAATTTCTTCAATGCCTGACGTTGGTCTTCGGCACCCTGATCGTTCACGCTTTCACCTCCGCGCATTTGTTCAATCGCCTGAGTCACGTTGGCGGTTGTTGCTCCGGCGGATTTTAAAAGGTCGGTCAGCGTACCGCGTGATTCAAGCGCCGCCAGAACAAACAGTTCTGACGATATAAAGTTGTCCTTTTTCTTTTGCGCCAGCTTGTCGCAAAGGTTCAGGATCCGCACTAAATCCTGAGAAGGTTGCACATCGCCGCCGGTGCCTTCCACCTGCGGTAAACGGCTCAGAGCCTGTTCGATGTCAGTGCGCAGTTTCCCGGCATTCACGCCCGCCGAGGTTAATAAAGGACGTACCGATCCCCCTTCCTGATTCAGCAAGGCGCTCATTAAATGAAGAGGTTCGATGAATTGGTTGTCGTGCCCGAGTGCAAGCGACTGGGCATCGGCAAGAGCAAGCTGGAATTTATTGGTAAGACGATCCAGACGCATAACTCCTCCCATAACAGGTCAAATTTGCTACTGGAGATTAAATGAGGTCATCCCTCAATTATTCAAGGTTAAAGACCTGAACTATGCGAAAAATAAGTTTGCCTTCTGGATCGTCTTGATTCTCTAGGTTATATCAGCCAAATGAAACTTGCCATACGACCGGTGGTCTTGTCGCGCCGGTAAGAGAAAAAATCATCCTTTTCGCTTAGCGTGCAGCGATCGCCGCCGAAAATCTGCTCAACGCCGACGTTTGCCAGGCGCTGCCGAGCCAGCTGGTAGATATCAGCAAAATATTTTTCGCCTGCCGGACGAAAAGCCTGATGCGCATTCTCATCCTTAGCCATAAAAGCGTCGCGAACTTCTGGGCCCACCTCAAACGCCTGCGGACCGATGGCGGGTCCCAGCCACGCCATAATGTTTTCGGCTTTATCGGCGAAACGGGCGACCGTCTCTTCCAGAACCCCTTCACATAAGCCGCGCCATCCCGCATGCGCCGCGGCGACTTCGGTACCGGCGCGGTTACAGAACAGGACCGGCAGGCAGTCAGCGGTCATCACCGCGCAGACAGTCCCTGGCGTACGGCTATAAGAGGCATCCGCGCGTTTCGACGGATAGGGTCCGCCGTCCAGCGTGAGCACATCGGTACCATGAACCTGCTCCAGCCAAACCGGGTAAGACGGTAAGCCGCCGGCGGCAAACATCCTCCGCCGGTTTTCTTCGACATGCTGCAGATTGTCGCCGCAATGGGCGCCCAGGTTGAGCGAGTCATAGGGCGGCAGACTCACGCCGCCGATGCGGGTAGAACTACAGGCCGCCACGCTGCCGGGCATTGGCCACTGCGGTACAATCAGTTTAGTCATAACCAGTCAATATCGTCCTTATGGGCTTCAAAATCGGCGCGCATCGCCTCGATGAGCTCGACCATATCTTGTGGGATGGGCGCGTGCCACTCCATTTCAATGCCGGTAATCGGGTGGTACAGACGTAGCATGGTGGCGTGCAGCGCCTGGCGGTCGAATTTACGCAGCGCGGTGATGAACTCCTCCGACGCGCCCTTCGGCGGACGCGGGCGGCCGCCATACACCTGGTCGCCTACCAGCGGATGGGTGATATGCGACATATGCACGCGGATCTGATGCGTACGACCGGTTTCCAGACGCAGGCGCAGGCGGGTATGGATGCGGAAATGTTCCATAATGCGGTAGTGGGTCACCGCCGGTTTGCCCATCGGGTGCACCGCCATATGGGTACGCTTGGTCGGATGACGGCTGATCGGTTCTTCAACCGTACCGCCGGCGGTCATATGACCGATCGCCACCGCTTCGTATTCACGGGTGATCTCGCGCAACTGCAGCGACTCCACCAGCCGGGTTTGCGCTGGAATGGTTTTCGCCACCACCATCAGACCGGTGGTGTCTTTATCCAGACGGTGGACGATACCCGCACGCGGCACATCGGCAATAGGCGGATAGTAGTGCAGCAGCGCATTCAGCACAGTACCGTCAGGGTTGCCCGCGCCAGGATGTACAACCAGATCGCGCGGTTTGTTGATCACGATGATGTCATCATCTTCGTAAACGATATTGAGCGGAATATCCTGCGGCTGGAAGCGCGCCTCTTCTTCGATTTCCACATCGATAGCGATGCGTTCTCCCCCCAGCACTTTTTCTTTCGGTTTATCGCCAATGGTGCCATTGACTAATACGCGTTGGTCGAGGATCCATTCTTTTATCCGCGATCGCGAATAATCAGGGAACAATTCGGCCAAAGCCTGATCTAAGCGTTGACCGAGTTGATTTTCGGTCACCGTTGCGGTGAGTTGTACTCGTTGTGCCATATACAGCTTCTTCGTTTAACGTTGGGTTTTACGGCTTTGCCGTTTAATATAGTGTGCTATTGTAGCTGGTCTTAATCGGGAGCAGGAACAGAGATTCTCCCGCATAAACATTTTGAGGAAGTCAAAACGTCATGACGCGCATGAAATACCTGGTGGCAGCCGCCACACTGAGCCTGGCTTTGGTGGGTTGCTCCGGCTCTAAGGAAGAGGTGCCTGATAATCCGCCGAATGAAATCTACGCGACCGCCCAGCAAAAACTGCAGGACGGTAACTGGAAACAGGCGATAACGCAACTGGAAGCGTTGGATAACCGTTATCCATTCGGCCCTTATTCCCAACAGGTACAGCTGGATCTGATTTATGCGTATTACAAAAACGCCGATCTGCCGCTGGCTCAAGCGGCCATCGATCGCTTCATGCGCTTGAATCCCACCCATCCGAACATCGACTACGTCATCTATATGCGCGGCCTGACCAACATGGCTCTGGATGACAGCGCCCTGCAGGGCTTCTTCGGCGTCGATCGTTCCGACCGCGATCCGCAGCACGCGCGCGATGCCTTCAATGACTTCTCCAAACTGGTACGTGGCTACCCGAACAGCCAGTATGCCACGGACGCCTATAAGCGCATGGTATTCCTGAAAGATCGCCTGGCGAAGTATGAGCTGTCGGTGGTGGATTACTACACCGACCGCGGCGCATGGGTTGCCGTCGTTAACCGCGTGGAAGGTATGATGCGTAACTATCCGGATACCCAGGCCACCCGCGATGCCCTGCCGAAGATGGAAAATGCCTATCGTCAAATGCAGATGAATGCTCAGGCGGACAAAGTCGCGAAGATTATCGCCGCGAACAGTAAGAACACCTGAGCCTGACTCATGGATCGCAAACGGCAGCCACTGGCTGCCGTTTTTTTATTCGTTATCCTGGTTAGCTGAAGCGGTTTAGCGTCGAGTTAACTCATCAAATATGGCCTGCTTTGGCAGGTTCGACAAGTAAAATCTCACTTCTTCCTGCCCTGTCTCACAAAATGAATTCGTTGACAAAAAGTGACAATAAAACGTGATTTAGATCACACATTTTGACATTAGGAAAGGTATGCTGGATTCACCAAGACGGGAAAGACAAGAGGTAAAATTTATGACAATGAACATTACCAGTAAACAAATGGAAATTACTCCGGCAATCCGCCAGCATGTCGCAGACCGTCTCGCCAAACTGGATAAGTGGCAAACTCATTTAATTAACCCGCACATCATTCTGTCTAAGGAGCCGCAGGGTTTTATCGCCGATGCAACCATCAACACGCCAAACGGCCATCTGGTTGCCAGTGCGCGTCATGAAGATATGTACGCCGCCATTAACGAATTGATCAACAAGCTGGAACGGCAGCTCAATAAAGTGCAACACAAAGGGGAAGCCCGCCGCGCCGCGACGTCGGTGAAAGAGGCAGGCTTTGTGGAAGAAGAAGAGTAATCCTTAACTTAAGTTGTGTCATGCCACGCGCCTTCGGGCGCGTTTTTTATTGACAGAGTGAAAACAGTACAGGTACTGTAATCCCCACTACTTAAAGGAATTCATCATGAAACTCGTCCCGTTCTTCTTCGCATTCTTTTTTACCTTCCCCTGACCGGGAGGCAATTCGTCGTATAAGAAAGAATGCGAAGACGAACAATAAGGCCTCCCACCCGGGAGGCCTTTTTTATTGGATAACAACAAAGGCAACATCTATGACCGAGGAAAACCCATTACTGGCGCTGCGCGACAAGATAAGCGCGCTGGATGAGAAACTGCTTGCTCTGCTGGCGGAGCGTCGCGGGCTGGCTGTTGAGGTTGGTAAAGCCAAACTGGCCTCCCATCGCCCGGTGCGTGATATTGACCGCGAACGCGATCTGCTGGAGCGTCTGATGACCCTCGGCAAGCGCCATAATCTGGACGCTCATTACATCACCCGCCTGTTCCAGCTGATTATCGAAGACTCTGTACTGACCCAGCAAACCCTGCTGCAGCAGCATTTGAATAAAATTAACCCGCATTCGGCTCGCGTGGCGTTCCTCGGTCCCAAAGGCTCTTATTCGCATCTGGCGGCGCGTCAGTACGCCGCTCGCCACTTTGAGCAGTTTATTGAAAGCGGCTGCGCGAAGTTCGCCGATATTTTTAATCAGGTGGAAACCGGCCAGGCCGATTACGCCGTAGTGCCGATTGAAAACACCAGCTCCGGCGGGATCAACGATGTCTACGATCTGCTGCAGCACACCAGCCTGTCGATCGTAGGCGAGCTGACGATCCCTATCGATCATTGCGTACTGGTCAGCACCTCGACGGATGCCGATAAAATTCAGACCGTCTACAGCCATCCGCAACCGTTCCAGCAGTGTAGCCAGTATCTGAGTCGCTACCCGCACTGGAAGATTGAATATACCGAGAGCACCTCAGCGGCGATGGAAAAAGTCGCGCAGGCGAACGCCCCGACCGTCGCGGCGCTGGGCAGCGAAGCGGGCGGCGCTCTGTACGGCCTGCAGGTGCTGGAGCACTGCCAGGCCAACCAGACGCAGAATATTACGCGCTTCCTCGTTCTGGCGCGCAAATCGGTAAACGTCTCCGATCAGGTTCCGGCGAAGACCACGCTGTTAATGGCGACCGGTCAGCAGGCGGGTGCCCTGGTGGAAGCCTTACTGGTGCTGCGCAATCACAATCTGATCATGACCAAACTGGAATCTCGCCCCATCCATGGCAATCCGTGGGAAGAGATGTTTTATCTCGATATTCAGGCAAACCTGGACTCGCTGCCCATGCGCAAGGCGCTGAAGGAGCTGGCGGAGATCACCCGCTCCATGAAGGTTCTCGGTTGCTACCCCAGCGAAAACGTCGTGCCGGTGGATCCGGTTTAACGTTCGCGGAACGGTAATTTCTTCATCCCTGCCACCGCCACCGGCAGGGTGAAGATGGCGCCGGACAGCGGATACTGCGCCAGCTCATCGTCCTCCATGTTTTCCCGGCTGGTGGTGATATAGAGCGTTTGCATATCCGCCCCGCCAAAGCAGACCATCGTCGGGCAACGTACCGGCATCGGGTAGGACTCCAGCTCCTCACCCTGCGGAGAGAAACGGGCGATCCGCCAGCCGTCAAACATTGCGCTCCAGTAACACCCCTCCACGTCAATCGCCGCCCCGTCCGGTATCCCTTCGCCAGGCTGAAAACGGCGAAAGACTTCGCGCCGGCCAGGCTCACCCTGCTCATCCAGCGGCGTACGGTAGATCACGGCGTTCGGCGTATCGGAGGTATACATCCAGCGCCGGTCGGCGCTAAACGCCAGACCGTTGGCGCCATGGATGTTACACTGGATCACCGTCGGCTTCAGGTCGTTATCGACCCGCATCAGCAGCGCGCCGTTATAATCCCCCGGGCCCCAGAAGGTGCCGGCATAAAAGCGCCCATCGCGATCGGTCCCACCATCGTTAAACCGCGCCAGTTCCGGATTGCTCGGGTTATCGCAGACTTTACGCCGTAGCAGACCGTGGGCGTCGGTCAGCCAGATACCGCTGCGCAATGCAACGATAAACCCACCCTTCTCGCGCAAGGAAAAACAGCCGACCTCCTCCGGAAATTGCAGCACCTGGTGTTCGCCGCTGCGGGTATCGTAGCGGTGAATTTCACATTCCATAATATCAGCCCAGTAGAGGGCCTGCTCTGCCTCGCTCCAGGTCGGGCATTCCGGCAGGTATCCGGTGTAGTCAAACAGCGGTTGTGGTTCAGCCATCGTTGTCATCCCTATAAAAAAAGCCAGCGGTCGCTGGCTTTATTGTATACACCTTTTTCGCTTTACTGCCGATTATCGTTCGCCTGACGCAGCAGCGTGCGGCTCTCGCTCTGGAAACGCTGCGCGTAATCGCCAAACCAGTGTTCGACTTTACGGAAGCTATCGATAAACGCCTGCTTATCGCCCTGCTCCAGCAGACCGATCGCCTCGCCAAACCGCTGGTAGTAGCGCTTAATCAGCGCCAGGTTGTTTTCCGAAGACATAATAATGTCGGCGTAGAGCTGCGGATCCTGGGCAAACAGACGGCCCACCATCGCCAGCTCCAGCCGGTAAATGGGTGACGAGAGCGCCAGCAACTGCTCAAGGCGCACATTCTCTTCCGCCAGATGCAGCCCATAGGCGAAGGTGGCAAAGTGGCGCAACGCCTGAATAAAGGCCATGTTCTGATCGTGCTCCACCGCGCTGATGCGATGCAGGCGCGCGCCCCAGACCTGAATTTGCTCGAGGAACCACTGATAGGCCTCTGGCTGGCGGCCATCGCAGTAGACCACCACCTGCTTGGCAAGGCTGCCGCTGTCCGGACCAAACATCGGGTGCAGGCCGAGTACCGGGCCCTGATGCGCCGCCAGCATCGCCTGCAGCGGCTCTGCTTTAACCGAGGCAAGGTCGACCAGAATGCAATCCGCCGGCAGCGGCGGCAGCCTGGCGATCGTCTCCACGGTGGTGTGAATCGGCACGCTGACAATGACCATGCCGGCATCGGCGACGATATCCGTCGCCCGCGCCCAGTCCTCTTTTTCCAGAATGCGCACCTGGTAGCCGGACAGCGTTAACATCTTCTCAAACAGACGCCCCATCTGCCCGCCGCCGCCGACGATCACTACCGGCCGCAGATTCGGGTAAAGGGTTTTGAAGCCTTTGTCGTTTTCGCTGGAATAGGATTCGCGCATCACGCGACGCAGAATGTCCTCGATCAGATCCGGTGGAACGCCGAGCGCAGCCGCCTCTTCACGCCGGGAGGCGAGCATCGCCGCCTCGCGTTCCGGGACGTAAATCGGCAGGCCATACTGGCTCTTCACCTCGCCGACTTCGGCCACCAGTTCCAGGCGCTTAGCCAGCAGGCTAAGCAACGCTTTATCTACTTCATCAATTTGATCGCGTAACGCGGTCAGTTCAGCAACCATACTTTCCTCTTACACCAAACGGGCCGCCAGGTGGCCGCGGAGATCCTTATCCAGTTCACGCAGTAGCGCATCGGTGGTTTCCCAGCTGATGCAGGCATCCGTTACCGAAACGCCGTATTTCATCGCCTCACGCGGCTGTTCAGAGGACTGATTGCCCTCGTGGATATTACTCTCGATCATCAGGCCGATAATGGAGCGATTGCCATCTTTAATCTGCGCGACAACGGATTCAGCCACGGCCGGCTGGCGGCGGAAATCTTTATTGGAGTTCCCATGACTGCAATCTACCATCAGCGACGGCTTCAGTCCCGCCTGCGCCATCTCTTTTTCGCATTTCGCCACATCGTCCGGACCGTAGTTTGGCGCCTTACCGCCGCGGAGGATCACATGGCCGTTCGGGTTACCCTGCGTTTGCAGCAGGCAGACCTGCCCGGCCTGGTTGATACCGACGAAACGGTGCGGCATCGCCGCGGCGCGCATGGCGTTGATGGCCGTGGCCAGGCTGCCGTCGGTGCCATTTTTAAAGCCTACCGGCATGGAAAGACCAGAGGCCATTTCGCGGTGCGTCTGAGATTCCGTGGTTCGCGCGCCGATGGCGGACCAGCTGAACAGATCCCCAAGGTACTGCGGGCTGTTGGGATCCAGCGCTTCCGTCGCCAGCGGCAGTCCCATATTCACGAGCTCGACCAGCAGACGACGCGCAATCTTCAGGCCGCCTTCAACATCAAACGAACCATCCATATGCGGATCGTTAATCAGCCCCTTCCAGCCGACGGTAGTACGGGGTTTTTCAAAATAGACGCGCATCACCAGGTAGAGGCTATCGCTGACCTCTTCGGCAAGGGCTTTAAACCGACGAGCATATTCGATCGCAGCTTCCGGATCGTGAATGGAGCAAGGACCGCAGACCACCAGCAGGCGCGGATCGCGGCCGGCGATGATATCGGAGATGGTTTCACGGGCGTGCGCGATCTGCGCTTCCTGTTCAACGCTCAGGGGGAATTCCGCCTTCAGTTGCTCCGGGGTCATTAACACATGTTCGTCGGTAATATGTACGTTATTCAGCGCGTCTTTTTGCATGATTGCGATCCTGTGTAGCTCGTTTGCGATAGGGGTTGCCTCAGCGGGCATGACGTAACGATACCATACAAAGTAAAGAATTCAATCCATATTCCGTAAATTTTACTTTACACCAATAAATTAATTGGCACTTACCACGGCATTAAACGTACAAAAATATTTACACATAGCGAAATCGCGCCAAAATGGCTCATCAGAGCCATCGGCATTACGAAAAATCCTGGTGAGATTTGTCCCAAAGCAAAGGGCGCATCTAATGACGGGTTTTGCTATCAGTGATATTCTTCGCCGGGCATCGGCAGCGGCTTTTCCCGCGCCAGGGCGAATTTGACGGAAGCGTTAATGACAGTATTACACCGTCTTTTATTGACTGTATTTTTTCTCATCGCGGTATCTCCTGTTTTTGCTGCCGGACCTTCAGAACATGTTCGCGCGATTGTTTCCGGGATCGTGACCTATACCCGTTGGCCGTCATTAACAGGGGCGCCGAAGCTGTGCATTTTTGCCTCATCACGCTTCACCCATAGCCTGGCTCATGAAGATCCGGATGCATTGCCCTATCAACCGGTGATAGTACGTAATAGTGAAGAAGCGTTAAAAACAACCTGCGATGGTTTTTATTTTGGCAGCGAATCGCCGACCCAACAGTCGGAATTAACTCGCCGCTATGGCTCGAGGCCGCTGTTACTCATCGCAGAACAAAATACGGATTGCTCAATTGGTAGCGCGTTTTGCCTGATCATCAACGACGACAGGGTCCGCTTCTCCGTTAATCTGGACGTTCTGACGCACAGCGGGGTTCGGGTTAACCCGGACGTCCTGATGCTTGCCCGGAAGAAACCACATGAATAAGGACTTTTCACAGACATCGCGCCCGACGTTCAAACGCGCGTTGCGTCGCATTAGCGTGATAAGCGTGGTGATTTCCATGACGCTGGTCTGGCTGCTGCTGAGCACGGCCTCTATTTTCACGCTCAAGCAGTACGCGCAGAAAAACCTTGAGCTCACTGCCGCGACCATGGGCCGCAGTCTCGAAGCCGCCCTGGTGTTTGGCGACAGCGCGGCAGCAGAGGAGACCCTCGCTTCGCTGGGGAAGCAAGGGCAGATTTCCCAGGCAATCGTGCTCAACGGCCAGAAGCAGCCCTTCGCCGCATGGCGCCACGAACCGCTGGCCAACAAAGAACAAGTGAGCGGCCTTATCAGTAAATGGCTGTTTCCGGAGCCCACGGTGCAGCCCATCTGGCACCAGGGCAAACAAATCGGCGAGCTGCGACTAACCGCGCTTGATGAACTAATTAGCCACTTTCTGGGCATCTCGATTCTGGTACTGACAGGCAGCATTCTGCTCGCCTCGTTTATCGGCCTGCTGCTGACCCACTCCCTGCACCGGGGGATCGTCGCCGCCCTGCAGAGCATCACCGAGGTCGTGCATGATATTCGCGAAAACCGCCACTTCTCCCGGCGGGTGCCGGAGGAGCGTATCGAGGAGTTCCATCTGTTTGCCCAGGACTTTAACAGTCTGCTGGGGGAGATGGAGGACTGGCAGCGCCAGCTGCAGGCCAAAAATGCTCAGCTGTTGCGCAGCTCGTTACACGATCCGTTGACCGGCCTGGCTAACCGCGCCGCCTTTCGCAACGCGCTTGCCGAGCTGATGAAAAATGAAGTGGATCACCAGACCTCAGCGTTACTGTTTCTCGATGGCGATAACTTCAAATTGATCAATGACAACTGGGGACATGCGGCGGGCGATAAAGTGCTGATGGAAGTCGCCAGCCGCCTGATGACTTTCGCCGGTAAACGCCATCTGGCGTGGCGTCTCGGCGGCGATGAGTTTGCCGTTCTGCTGCGCGAGGTGCGCTCGGAAGCAGAAGTCCAGGCCCTGTGCCAGGCGCTGTCGGAACAATTTCTTCCGCCATTCAATCTGCACAATGGCCATAGCGCCACGCTCTCGCTGAGTGTCGGTTATGCCCTGGCGTGGGAGCACGCCACTGCGGAATCACTGCAAGAACTTGCCGATCAGAATATGTATCGGATGAAAAACCAACGTATCCAGCAGACGCTGAAATAATAAAGGACGCATTATGATCACGAAATATTTCGCCCCCGCCCTGATGGCGGCGGCGCTTTTGACAGGTTGCCAGGCTCCTCAGGGAAAATTTACCCCCGAGCAGGTGGCGGCGATGAAATCTTACGGCTTCACTGAAAGCAACGGCGATTGGTCCCTGGGCTTATCCGATAGCATCCTGTTTGACAAGAATGACTACCGACTACGTCCCGACAGCCGCCAGCAGATCACCCAAATGGCCTCGCGGCTGGCGACAACCGGGATAACGCATAGCCGCCTTGAAGGCCACACCGATAATTATGGTGAGGATAGCTATAACGAAGCCCTGTCGCTTAAGCGGGCCAACAGCGTAGCCGATGCCTGGGCGGAAGGCGCCCATATCCCGCGCAGTAATTTAGTCACCCGCGGCCTTGGCAAAAAATACCCGATCGCCAGCAACGACACCGCGGCCGGGCGCGCTGAAAACCGCCGGGTTACGGTGGTCATCAGCACGCCGTAAACGTCCGCTTAATCGCTGGACTTCGCCATCCTCATTGCCGTTGCCGCGCGCCAGCGCAGGTAGTCAACGGCAATGAACAACACCAGGCTGATGCCCATCAATGGCATGGCCAGACCCAGGGCTAACGCTATCCCCAGCACCAGCCCACGGGCAGGCCAGGCGAGCGACAGCCACGCCCGCAGCAGCGAATGCGCCGGATCCCAGACGGCCTGAGGCGGACGGCGCATCCACCACAGCCGGTACCCCACGGCGATGGTTACGCACAGCGTACAGCCAAACCCCACCAGCAGCAGTTGATTCGCCAGACCGAAGAGGATCCCCATATGGAAATCGACGCCCCAGCGGGTAAGTTTCGCCATCAGAGGAAAGTCGGCAAAATGGGTGCGATCCACCACCTCCATCGTGGCGCCATCGATCGCTACCGCATCCACCTGCGTCGGCCAGCGGCGGTCGATCTCATTCACCGTCCAGGCGCGTCCGTCTGATACCGGGGGACGGATCTCCAGCCGGCTGGCGTTCAGCCCCGCCTGACGGGCCACCGCCAGTGCCCGGTCAAACTGCGCGGGCTGATGCTGGGTCATGGCCATCGCCTCCCTGTGATGCCCGGCATGGGGATCGTGTGCCATCGGTGCCTCACCGTGCAGCAGGGTATTGACCTGCGGCGTCCACCAGCCGAAAGCCGCCCGCATTTTATCAACATTGCCGCCGGCCCATTGCGACCAGGTCAGGCCGGTGGCGGAGAAGAGCAGCATGCCCAGCAGTAAACTCCAGCCCAGCGTCACGTGCAGCCGACGATGATTCTGCAGGGCGTTACTGATCCGCCGTTTTGGACGCGTCATCGCCCACAGGGCAATGCCCCCCAGCGCGGCCACCCACATCCATGAGGCAGCCAGTTCGCTGTAGAGCCGCCCGCTGTCGCCCAACAGCAGCGAACGATGCGCATAGTCAATCCACTGACGCAGCGGCAGGATGCCGCTGGTGCCGTAGACCGTCATATCGCCCTTCACCCGCAGCGCGATCGGATCGACAAAAATGGCCCGGGATTCCGACTCCCCGAGACGCGGATCGGCAAACATAATGCGGGTGGTCTCGCCCACCGCGGGGGCCGGACGCACCGCCAGCAGCCGCAGATTACCCTGGGTCGCTTCCTCGGCCAGCGCAATCTGGGCGCTGAGCGGTTGCGGGGTGCCTTCGGGAAGGCCATACAGCGCATCGTGATAGAGCCAGTTTTCCAGTTGCGGCGTCGCCACATAAAGCGTACCGGTCAGGGCTGCGACAAAGATAAACGGTCCGATAAACAGCCCGATATAGAAATGGAGGCGACGCAGCAGGTTCAGCCATGCCGCGCGCGAGGTGCAGGTTGTCATACTTTTCCTTTTTTAAAGCAAAAGAGGTCGTTGCGCGGTGCGCAGATTGATTTTTATGAAAGGGAAAAAGCAGACAGCCGCGGCGGGGCGCGGGTTTCGGGGTAGAGCCAGGGAAAGTAGCGCCAGTGTTTTAATACCGGGCGAGAAGCCGGCAGGCGAATGCGCCGCAGGAGCATGGCGACGAACAGCGCCAGCGCGAAAATCAGCCCTGGGACATGGGCTAACAGCACGCAATAGCCACAGGCTTCGGCATGGTCCAGCGGCAGTTCGTGTCCGGTAGGCGTAGCACCGTCTGTGCTGTGCATCATCGCCATATCGTGGCCGGGCATCTGCGCCATACTCGCTGGCGAGCTGTCCACCATCATGGCGTGGTGCATGCCGGGCATGGCGCTCATAGGGTCTTTTTGCAGGGAGACGGAGATCAGGGGGGCCACCACGATCAGCAGGATCGCCAACAGCGCCAGCCAGGCGGCTCGCCGTTTAGGTGTCGTTTGCTGAAAACTGTTACTGACCACCGCCCCTCCGAATAGAGGGCGTATTGTAAATGATTTACATCACGATGGTTACAACAAAGATAAAAAAAGGGCCGGCCCTGAGGCCAGCCCTTTTTGTCAGGATGTCGCGAAAGCGAATCTTAGTTAAGACGCTCTTTGATACGAGCAGACTTACCAGTGCGCTCACGCAGGTAGTACAGTTTAGCTTTACGTACAGCACCACGACGTTTAACAGCAATGCTGTCAACTACCGGAGAGTGAGTCTGGAAGACACGCTCAACGCCTTCGCCGTTGGAAATTTTGCGAACAGTGAATGCAGAGTGCAGACCGCGGTTACGAATAGCGATAACCACGCCCTCGAATGCCTGCAGACGTTTTTTGGAACCTTCAACAACCCATACTTTCACTTCCACGGTATCACCCGGACGGAAGGAAGGTACGTCCTGCTTCATCTGTTCTTGTTCAAGTTGCTTAATAATGTTGCTCATAATTTAATCTCTTATCCTGGGTAAACTGATATTGGGGGCTCACGCCTGCCCATCATGTTTATGCTGCTGTTGCGCGTGTTCAGTTTTGAACTCCGCCAGCAGCTTTGCTTGCTCTTCAGTCAGAGCCAGGTTTTCCAGAAGTTCAGGTCTTCTAAGCCAGGTGCGGCCCAGCGACTGCTTCAGACGCCAGCGACGTATCTCAGCATGGTTTCCCGACAGCAATACTGGCGGTACTTCCATCTCTTCTAACACTTCAGGACGGGTATAGTGGGGGCAATCCAGCAACCCATCAGCAAAGGAATCTTCCGTTGCCGATGCTTCATGGCCCAGTACTCCCGGAATGAACCGGGAAACGGAGTCAATCAGCGTCATTGCCGGTAACTCACCACCGCTGAGAACGTAATCGCCGATTGACCATTCTTCGTCAATTTCGGTTTGGATTACGCGCTCGTCTATCCCTTCGTAACGACCGCACACCAGAATCAGTTTCTGATTCGTTGCCAGTTCGCTGACGCCCGCTTGATCAAGCTTGCGTCCCTGAGGTGACAGATAAATCACCTTCGCGCCTTCACCTGCCGCGGCTTTTGCTGCATGAATGGCATCCCGTAAGGGTTGCACCATCATTAGCATCCCCGGTCCGCCGCCGTAAGGACGATCGTCCACGGTACGGTGCCGGTCATGCGTGAAGTCGCGAGGACTCCAGCTTTCGATGCTCAGCAGGCCATTTTTTACTGCCCGGCCAGTTACCCCGTAATCGGTAATTGCGCGGAACATTTCAGGAAACAGGCTAATTATGCCAATCCACATAGCGCCGTCTTTTACCGTTTATCCGGAGAATTTAAAAACCAGGATCCCAATCTACTTCGATAGTACGCGTAGTGAGATCGACTTTCTTGATAACCTGCCCATCGAGGAACGGAACCAACCGCTCCTTGATACCAAATGCATCTTTCAGGTTTGCCTTGATGACGAGCACGTCATTAGACCCGGTTTCCATCATATCGATGACTTTACCGAGGCTATAGCCTTCCGTCGTCACTACCTGGCAGCCCATCAGGTCTTTCCAGTAGTAGTCACCCTCTTCCAGCTCCGGCAACTGCGATGAATCCACGATAATTTCGCAATTAGTCAGTAGATTCGCGGCATCACGATCGTCAACGCCTTTCAGCTTGATGATGATGTCCTGATTGTGGTGGCGCCAGCTTTCCAGCTCAACAACCTGCCACTGACCCGCCTTCTGGATTAACCAGGGCTGATAGTCAAAAATGCTTTCGGCGTCTTCGGTGGAGGAAAACACTCTGAGCCAACCACGGATACCGTAGGAAGAACCCATTTTCCCCAATACGATCGGATCAACAGGTGCTTGTGCGGTGTGTTGCTTGCTCATCATGACCACCGTGACAGATTAAGCTGCTTTGTTAGCGGCTTTGATCAGCGCGGCAACGCGATCGGAAACAGTAGCGCCCTGGCCAACCCAGTGAGCGATACGATCCAGATCCAGGCGAGTTTCTTCTTCCGCACCGTTAGCGATCGGGTTGAAGAAACCAACGCGCTCGATGAAGCGACCGTTGCGTGCATTACGGCTGTCGGTGACAACAACCTGGTAGAACGGACGCTTTTTAGCGCCGTGACGTGCTAAACGAATAGTTACCATAACATCCTCTTGTGTGAATAAAACAACCGGGCCCCATCGAGGAACGGAGCCCGGTGTCATATTAAAAGCCCGAAAATTTTACTGATTTCTGGGGAAAATGCAATCAGCAGTTGATAAGTCTGCTGTAAAAGGCAGTCGGCGGTGCAGTCAGTTCGCTGCCGGCGTGCGCGCAGCCACCGGAACGTACACGTCGTACGTGAGGATGGCGCGCACACCTCTGCGCTAAAATGACAAACAAGATAGCCTTATGCCCTTGTTTTTAACGGCCCGGGAAACCTGGAGGCATCATCCCTTTCATCCCGCGCATCATCTTCATCATGCCGCCTTTCGACTTCATCTTCTTCATCATGCGCTGCATGTCGTCGAACTGCTTGAGCAGACGGTTCACATCCTGCACCTGCATCCCGCAGCCGGCGGCGATACGGCGCTTACGTGAACCTTTGATGATTTCCGGCTTAGCGCGCTCTTTCAGGGTCATCGAGTTGATGATCGCTTCCATACGCACCAGCACTTTGTCGTCCATCTGCGCTTTGACGTTGTCCGGGATCTGGCCCATACCCGGCAGCTTGCCCATCAGGCTGGCCATGCCGCCCATGTTTTTCATCTGGCGCAGCTGCTCCAGGAAGTCGGTGAGGTCGAAGCCGTCGCCTTTCTTCAGCTTGGAGGCCAGCTTCTCGGCCTGCGCGCGGTCGACTTTACTCTCGATATCTTCGATCAGCGACAGCACGTCGCCCATGCCGAGGATGCGGGAGGCGACGCGGTCCGGATGGAACGGTTCCAGCGCTTCGGTTTTCTCGCCGACGCCGAGGAATTTAATCGGCTTACCGGTAATATGGCGAATCGACAGCGCCGCGCCGCCGCGGGCGTCGCCGTCCACTTTGGTTAGCACCACGCCGGTCAGCGGCAGCGCTTCGTTAAAGGCTTTAGCGGTATTCGCCGCATCCTGGCCGGTCATCGCATCGACGACGAACAGGGTTTCAACCGGATTAATGGCGGCGTGGACGTGCTTAATTTCGTCCATCATCGCTTCGTCAACGTGCAGACGACCGGCGGTATCCACAAGCAGCACGTCGTAGAATTTGAGCTTCGCTTCTTTCAGCGCCGCGTTGACGATATCAACCGGCTTCTGCCCGACGTCGGACGGGAAGAAGTCGACGCCGACCTGCTCGGCCAGGGTCTCCAGCTGTTTGATCGCCGCCGGGCGGTAAACGTCCGCGGAGACCACCAGCACTTTCTTCTTATGCTTCTCGCGCAGGAATTTCCCCAGCTTACCGACGCTGGTGGTTTTACCGGCACCCTGCAGGCCCGCCATCAGCACCACCGCCGGCGGCTGCGCCGCCAGGTCGAGGGTCTGGTTCTCTTCGCCCATCGCCGCCACCAGCTCGTTGCGGACGATTTTGACGAACTCCTGACCCGGGGTCAGGCTTTTATTGACTTCATGGCCGACCGCGCTCTCTTTGACGCGGCTGATGAAATCACGTACCACCGGAAGCGCAACGTCCGCTTCCAGCAGCGCCATGCGCACTTCGCGCAGGGTGTCTTTAATATTGTCTTCTGTAAGGCGTCCGCGGCCGCTAATGTTGCGCAGCGTACGCGACAAACGATCGGTTAAATTATCAAACATTGTCTCTCGCCTGAGGTGGAAACGGTCGGTCGCCGCAGCGACACACAAAACGAATGTGGCGGAGTATAACACGACATCAATCTGAATGTGCTGCAACGGTTGGAGCAGAGGCCTGCTGACGTTATACTGCTTCTCTTTCTTATTTAGCCAACAGCCGACACCTATGCCTGTTTTTGCTCTACTCGCCCTTGTCGCCTACTCCGTCAGCCTCGCGCTGATTATCCCCGGCCTGCTGCAAAAAAACAGCAGCTGGCGGCGAATGGCGATTTTATCTGCGACTATCGCGTTGATCTGCCATGCTTTTGCGCTGGAAGCACGGATATTCCCCGGCGGCGAGAGCGGGCAAAACCTCAGCTTACTGAACGTCGGGTCGCTGGTGAGCCTGATGATCTGTACGGTGATGACTATCGTGGCCTCGCGCAATCGCGGCTGGCTGCTGCTGCCTATCGTCTATGCCTTCGCGCTGATCAACCTGGCCTTCGCCACCTTCGTGCCTAACGAATATATCACCCACCTGGAAACCACTCCGGGGATGCTGGTGCATATCGGCCTGTCGCTCTTCTCGTACGCCACGCTGATCATTGCCGCGCTGTATGCGCTACAGCTGGCGTGGATCGACTACCAGTTAAAGAACAAAAAGCTGGCCTTCAGCAGCGAAATGCCACCGCTGATGAGCATTGAGCGCAAAATGTTCCACATTACTCAGGTCGGCGTAGTGCTGCTGACTCTGACGCTGTGCAGCGGCCTGTTCTATATGCACAATCTGTTCAGCAGCGAAAACATTGATAAAGCGGTGCTGTCGATTATTGCGTGGTTCGTCTATATCGTCCTGCTGTGGGGCCACTATCATGAAGGGTGGCGAGGACGTCGCGTGGTCTGGTTCAGCGTCGCTGGCGCCGGTCTGCTGACGCTGGCCTATTTTGGTAGCCGCGTGCTGCAACAGTTCGTGAGCTAAGTCTTTTAAGGAATCCTACGTGGAACATATCTCCACCACCACGCTGATCATAACGCTGATCGTCATGGTGATTATCTCTGCCTATTTCTCCGGCTCCGAAACCGGCATGATGACGCTGAACCGCTACCGGCTGCGTCATATGGCGAAACAAGGCAACCGCCCCGCCAAGCGCGTGGAGAAGCTGCTGCGCAAGCCGGACCGCCTGATTAGTCTCGTGCTCATCGGTAATAACCTTGTCAACATTCTCGCCTCGGCGCTGGGCACCATCGTCGGCATGCGCCTGTACGGCGATGCCGGCGTCGCGATCGCCACTGGCGTACTCACCTTTGTGGTGCTGGTATTTGCCGAAGTCCTGCCGAAAACCATCGCCGCCCTCTATCCGGAAAAAGTTGCCTACCCCAGCAGCTTCCTGTTGGCGCCCCTGCAAGTGCTGATGATGCCGCTGGTGTGGCTGCTGAATACCATCACCCGCATACTGATGCGCATGATGGGCATCCGCACCGATACCGTCATCAGCAGCGCCCTGAGCAAAGATGAACTGCGCACGATTGTGAATGAATCCCGTTCACAAATCTCACGACGCAATCAGGACATGCTGCTGTCGGTGCTGGACCTGGAGAAGGTCAGCGTTAACGACATCATGGTGCCGCGCAATGAGATTGTCGGCATCGACATCAATGACGACTGGAAATCTATCGTCCGCCAGCTGACCCACTCCCCGCATGGCCGCATCGTGCTCTACCGCGATTCGCTGGACGATGCCATCAGCATGCTGCGCGTTCGCGAAGCCTACCGTCTGATGACGGAGAAGAAAGAGTTCACAAAAGAGATCATGCTGCGGGCGGCAGATGAGATCTACTTTGTGCCGGAAGGCACGCCGCTCAGCACCCAGCTGGTGAAATTTCAGCGCAATAAAAAGAAAGTCGGTCTGGTGGTCGATGAATACGGCGATATTCAGGGGCTTGTCACCGTAGAAGATATTCTTGAAGAGATTGTCGGCGACTTCACCACCTCCATGTCACCCACCCTGGCGGAGGAAGTGACCCCGCTTAACGACGGCACGGTGATTATCGACGGCAGCGCCAACGTTCGCGAAATCAACAAAGCGTTTAACTGGCACCTGCCGGAAGATGAAGCACGCACCGTCAACGGTATTATCCTCGAAGCGCTGGAAGAGATCCCGGTCCCGGGCACCCGCGTGCGCATTGAGCAGTACGATATAGATATCCTCGACGTGCAGGACAACATGATCAAACAGGTGAAAGTGATGCCGGTGAAATCATTACGCGAGAGCGTCGCGGAGTAGCGCGAGCGAAGGAAGTAATATCACGGTGGGCTGCGGCCCGCCGTTTTTTTATCTCGCGCCGGGAGCGATGACACAAAAAACGGCCGCCCGCAGGCAGCCGTTGAGCAAGGCAGCAAGCGTTATTTCGCTTTCGCTACCGTCACCATCGCGGCGCGAATAGTACGGCCGTTCAGGGTATAACCTTTCTGCATCACGGCCAGCACGTTGCCCGCCGCCACATCTTCAGACTCGACCATCGCAATGGCCTGGTGGACGTTCGGATCCAGCGGAACGTTGGTGTCGGCGATCACTTCCACGCCGAACTTACGCACTACGTCCAGCATAGATTTCAGGGTCAGTTCGATCCCTTCCACCATCGGCGCCAGCTCCGGGTTAGCCTTGTCAGCCACTTCCAGCGCGCGGTCCAGGCTGTCGATTACCGGCAGCAGTTCATTGACGAATTTTTCCAGCGCGAATTTGTGCGCTTTCTCGATATCCTGCTCGGTACGACGACGCAGGTTATCTTCGTCGGCTTTGGCACGCAGCATCACTTCACGTTCACGTTTCTGCGCTTCAGCCAGCTGGGCTTCCAGATTCGCAATTTTTTCATCGCGCGGATCCACCTGCTCAGCCGAAACTTCAGGCTCTACCGCCTCAACGTCGTCGTGCTGCTCCGTGATAATTTCTTCCGGGGCTTGCCCCTCAGGCGTTTTCTGTTCTTTACTACTCATGAATTTCTCCGCGTTTTTTTCGCATTCATCTCGCTAACTTCGCTTATTATGGGGATCAGTTTCCGGGTTTCAAGGGAAGCGGACAGATTGTCACTATTTCATTTAACGCAAGGACATCCAGATCATGAAGAACCATTTCAAGTGTATCGGCATTGTGGGACATCCTCGTCACCCCACCGCCCTGACCACACATGAAATGCTCTGGCGCTGGCTGTGCAGCAAAGGGTATGAAGTGCTGGTTGAACAGCAGATCGCCCATGAACTCCAGCTCAGCAACGTGAAAACCGGCACGCTGGCGGAGATTGGCCAACAGGCCGACCTCGCGGTGGTCGTGGGCGGCGACGGCAATATGCTCGGCGCGGCGCGGACTCTGGCCCGTTATGACATTAACGTCATCGGCATTAACCGCGGCAACCTCGGCTTTCTCACCGACCTGGACCCGGACAACGCCCTGCAGCAGCTCGCCGACGTGCTGGAAGGCCACTACATCGCCGAGAAACGCTTTCTGCTGGAGGCCCAGGTGTGCCAGCAGGATTGCCAGAAACGCATCAGCACCGCCATCAACGAAGTGGTGCTGCACCCCGGCAAAGTGGCGCATATGATTGAGTTCGAAGTCTATATCGATGAAGTCTTCGCCTTCTCCCAGCGCTCCGATGGCCTGATAATATCCACCCCGACCGGCTCCACAGCCTATTCGCTGTCGGCCGGCGGCCCGATCCTCACCCCGTCGCTGGACGCCATCACCCTGGTGCCGATGTTCCCGCACACCCTCTCGGCGCGACCGCTGGTGATCAACGGCGACAGCACCATCCGCCTGCGCTTCTCTCACCGCTGCAGCGATCTGGAGATCAGCTGCGACAGTCAGATTGCCCTGCCGATCCAGGATGGCGAAGATGTCCTCATCCGCCGCTGCGATTACCACCTCAATCTGATTCATCCCAAAGACTACAGCTATTTCAATACATTAAGCACCAAGCTCGGCTGGTCGAAAAAATTGTTCTGATTTACATCGCTGCCTCTTTACTGGATAAAAAACCAGTCTATACTGTACGAAAACACAGTATTGGTTTTTCATACAGGAAGGCAGCTATGTTGGCGCAACTCACCATCAGTAATTTTGCTATCGTTCGTGAACTGGAAATTGATTTCCACAGCGGTATGACCGCCATCACCGGGGAAACCGGCGCCGGGAAATCCATTGCCATCGACGCGCTGGGGCTGTGCCTCGGCGGCAGAGCGGAAGCCGACATGGTGCGTCGCGGCGCTACCCGTGCCGACCTGTGCGCGCGCTTCGCGCTGAAAGATACCCCGGCCGCCCAGCGCTGGCTGGAAGAGAACCAGCTGGAAAGCGGGCGTGAGTGTTTACTTCGCCGGGTGATCAGCGCCGACGGCCGCTCGCGCGGCTTCATCAACGGCACCGCCGTCCCGCTCTCGCAGCTGCGCGAGCTGGGCCAGCTGCTGATCCAGATCCATGGCCAGCATGCGCACCAGCTGTTGACCAAACCCGAACACCAGAAAACGCTGCTCGACGGCTATACCGGTGAGTATGCGCTCACTCAGCGTATGGCCGAGCACTATCGCCAGTGGCACCAGAGCTGCCGCGAGCTGGCCCAGCATCAGCAGCAGAGCCAGGAGCGCGCCGCCCGCGCCGATCTGCTGCAGTACCAGCTTAAAGAACTGAACGAATTTAACCCGCTGGCGGGAGAGTTTGAGCAGATTGACGAAGAGTACAAGCGCCTGGCCAACAGCGGCCAGCTGCTCAGCACCTGCCAGCACGCCCTTACGGTACTGGCGGACGGCGAAGAGGCCAATCTGCAGAGCCAGCTTTATACCGCGAAGCAGCTGGTCAGCGAGCTGGTGGGTATGGACAGCAAGCTTTCCGGCGTGCTGGATATGCTGGAAGAGGCGGCTATTCAGCTCAGCGAGGCCAGCGACGAGCTGCGCCACTACCATGACCGTCTGGACCTTGATCCGAACCGTCTGTTCGAACTTGAGCAGCGGATTTCCCGGCAAATCGCGCTGGCGCGTAAACACCAGGTGATGCCGGAAGAGCTGCCGGCGGTTTATCAGGCGATGCTCGAAGAGCAGCGCCTGCTGGACGACAGCGCCGGCTCGCTGGAATCCCTCAGCCAGCAGGTGGTCGAACATCATCAGCTGGCGCTGGAGACCGCGCGCCAGCTGCACGCCCTGCGCCAGGCCAGCGCCGACGAGCTGACCCAGCTTATCACCGAGAGTATGCACTCACTTTCGATGCCGCATGGGGTCTTCGCGATTGAGGTCGCTTTTGATGAACGCCATCTCACCGCCGACGGCGCCGATCATATTGAGTTCCGCGTCACCACTAACCCGGGTCAGCCGCTGCAGCCGATCGCGAAAGTGGCCTCTGGCGGCGAGTTGTCGCGTATTGCGCTGGCGATTCAGGTGATCACCGCGCGTAAAATGGAAACCCCGGCGCTCATCTTCGACGAAGTGGACGTCGGCATCAGTGGCCCGACCGCTGCCGTGGTCGGCAAGCTGCTGCGCCAGCTGGGCGAGTCCACGCAGGTGATGTGCGTGACCCACCTGCCGCAGGTCGCAGGCTGCGGCCACCATCATTTCTTTGTCTGCAAAGAGACCGATGGCGAGATGACCGAAACCCATATGCAGCCGCTGGATAAGCGTGCTCGTCTGCAGGAGTTGGCTCGCCTGCTGGGCGGCAGCGAGGTCACGCGCAACACCCTGGCAAACGCGAAAGAGTTGCTTGCGGCGTAAACTTTTTGATTTTCACAGGGTCATAGTGAACAGCAAATTGCCTGCTGACCGCAGCCGGAGGTTTCCATCGGCGCGAAGGTCTATTATTATCGGCATATTACAGATGAGCCACGTACTGCTCGGGCCCAAAAAGGAATCAAATCACTATGCGCTGTAAAACGCTGACTGCTGCCGCAGCGGTTCTTCTTATGTTGACCGCAGGCTGTTCCACTCTGGAACGAGTGGTTTACCGTCCTGACATCAACCAGGGTAACTATCTGGCACCTAACGATGTAGCAAAAATTCGTGTCGGTATGACGCAACAGCAGGTTGCTTATGCTCTCGGAACGCCAATGATGTCGGATCCGTTCGGCACCAACACCTGGTTCTATGTATTCCGTCAGGAGCCGGGCCACGAGAAAGTGACTCAGCAGACCCTGACCCTGACCTTCAACAATGGCGGCGTGTTAACCAACATTGATAACAAGCCCGCGCTGACCAGTCAGTAAGGCCCGGAAAAGCAAAAAGCGCTCAGTGAGCGCTTTTTTTATGGCCGATAGCCGGTCTGTTGCTGCGGGTTACTTCGCGGCGTTTTTCTCCGCCCGCTGGCGACGCAGCTCTTTTGGATCTGCGATCAGCGGACGATAGATTTCCACCCGGTCGCCGTCATGGACTTCGTCGTGCAGCTTAACCGGACGACTGTGGATACCCAGCTTGTTTTTCGCCAGATCGATGTCATCACGCAGCGCCAGCAGACCGCTGGCGATAATCGCCTGCTCGACCGTCGCCCCCTCGTCCAGGGTGACCCGCTGCAGATACTGCTTTTCAGGCAGTGCGTAGGCGACTTCAACACGAATATTAGCCGGCACTGTAAACCTCTTTGGCGCGCGAAGTGAACGCCTGCACCATGTTAGCGGCCAGCTCTTTGAAGATCCGACCAAAAGCCATCTCAATCAGTTTATTGGTAAACTCGAAATCGAGATGGAATTCGATTTTGCACGCCTCCGGGCTCAGCGGAATAAACTTCCAGCCGCCAATCAGCTTCTTGAACGGGCCATCCACCAGGCTCATCAAAATGCTCTGGTTGCTGGTCAGTGTATTGCGTGTGGTGAAGGTCTTACTGATGCCGGCTTTGGACACATCAACCGCCGCCGTCATTTGCGTCGGCCCCATTTCCAGCACGCGGCTACCGGTGCAGCCTGGCAGAAAATCAGGATAGGACTTCACATCGTTTACCAGTTGATACATCTGTTCCGCGCTGAAAGGCACCAGCGCAGTACGGCTAATCTGAGGCATAGCAGGTTCCACATTTAAACACAGTGCAAATAATATCATTTATCTGCTGCTAAAAAAAACGCTGTGCCGCAACTCGTGCTAAGATGCGCAGTACACCTCGCAGGATGCGATCGAGGTAACTGTGTATAAGACGATGACTTCAGGACATTATGACTAAGAAAAAAGCCCACAAACCTGGATCAGCCACCATTGCGCTGAATAAACGCGCCCGTCACGAATACTTTATCGAGGATGAATACGAGGCTGGTCTCGCCCTGCAGGGCTGGGAAGTCAAATCCCTGCGTGCAGGCAAAGCCAACATCGGCGATAGCTATGTCATCCTGAAGGATGGCGAAGCCTTCCTGTTCGGCGCCAACTTTACGCCCATGGCCGTGGCTTCCACCCACTATGTCTGCGACCCGACGCGCACCCGTAAGCTGCTGCTCAACCAGCGCGAACTCGACACGCTGTACGGCCGTATTAACCGCGAAGGTTATACCGTTGTCGCCCTGTCGCTGTACTGGAAGAACGCCTGGTGCAAAGTGAAAATCGGCGTCGCCAAAGGTAAGAAACAGCACGACAAGCGTACCGACCTGAAGGATCGTGAATGGGCGCTGGATAAGGCGCGTATTATGAAGCACGCCGGACGTTAATTTCCCCTCCCCTGAGGGCCAGCTTTCGCTGGCCCTTACGCTATATCCTTGTTGATGCTGCTTTTTCGTCCACCCCTGCTGAAAGAATCCTGCGTGATGGGGCTGGTAACGACATTCACAAATCTGTTATACTTGACCTACACATTGGGGCTGATTCTGGATTCGACGGGATTTGCGAAACCCAAGGTGCATGCCGAGGGGCGGTTGGCCTCGTAAAAAGCCGCAAAAAATAGTCGCAAACGACGAAAACTACGCTTTAGCAGCTTAATAACCTGCTCTGAGCCCTCTCTCCCTAGCTTCCGCTCTTAAGACGGGGATCAAAGAGAGGTCAAACCCAAAAGAGATCGCGTGGATGCCCTGCCTGGGGTTGAAGCGTTAAATCTAATCAGGCTAGTTTGTTAGTGGCGTGTCTGTCCGCAGCTGGCAAGCGAATGTAAAGACTGACTAAGCATGTAGTGCCGAGGATGTAGGAATTTCGGACGCGGGTTCAACTCCCGCCAGCTCCACCAAAATTCTCCATCGGTGATTACCAGAGTCATCCGATGAAGTCCTGAGAGCCCGCACGGCGTAAGCCCTGCGGGCTTTTTTGTGTCTGCAATTTGTCCCGCGAAGTCCGAAGAAAACTCATTAAATCCGAACCTTTTAGGCCTAAACGCATGGAGACTCCCCATGGCAAGATAAACCAAGCCGTTAACCGATACGGAGTTCAAAGCCGCCAAACCTAAAGATACCGATTACCAGATATACGATGATGCAGGGTTGACGTTGCTTATCAAGTCCGGTGGAAGCAAACTCTGGCAGTTTTGTTATCATCGGCCTTTAACAAAGCAGAGAACTAAACAAAGTATCGCTGCTTACCCTTTTTGACCTGCACCCCGTTGATTAATGCACATCGATATTAGTTATGTCTTCATATGAGCCTGACCCCGAATATGATCCAGTCGTAATCAGGAATTACCGGCTTCATGTTGGCTGTATATTCTGCTAACCGGCAGTCTTCTCAGTGAATTCGGATGACGTCATCCAGCCCAGTGCAGAATGGGGACGCCTCTGGTTATAATAGTGTATGCGCCAGTCCTTGATTTTGCACCGTGCTTCCTCCAGAGACATGAACCCGTTCTCGTTCAGACATTCCTGTCGCAGCCTGCCATTGAACGACCCCACTATGGCATTGTCCGTCGGAGATCCCGGCCGGGAAAGTCTATACGGCCCCCCTTTCATATCCCCACTTGTCCAGCATTTTTCCTGCAAATCCAAAGCACGCCTCAGTTAGATTATCCCCGTATCGTGAAGCCACTCTTTTATTACCTGCATTAGTTTGTCAGGTTGCTCAAGAGGCAGCATATGGCCAGCATTCTCAATAACATGTAATACTGATGCAGGATAGTCAGAATGCAGCGCCTCAGCCTCAGAGAGTGTTCTGAGCTCGTCACTGGCAGAAGCCACTATCAATACGGGAAAATTAACAGTTCCTGTCAAACTGACTGGGCTGTTACGCTGTAACTGCAATTGTCGAACAAAAACATCCGGACCTAATCTCAGGCTCATCGCACGAATAAACTCAATTAGCGTTGTATTCTTTTTATTTGAATCATGCAGCGATGAGCGTATCGTCGCCGTACTCAGACCGCCAAAAGATACGGTATTGACCATTTTTGCTGTTAGGTGTTTCGCAGTCATGAGATTAACGTCATCGGGTTTATTTGAAGAGGCAATCAATATCATTGCATCAATCCTTTCCGGGACCAGCGATGCTATCCAGCGCGCAACATAGCCGCCTAAAGAAAATCCAACCAAAATAAACCGATCTGGTAATACAGCAATATTACTCAGCGCCATCTCTTGTAGGCTCTGTCCATAGGATAAATCACCATAGATAATTTCTCCCAGAGAACGAATACTCTCTTCCATATCGCGCCATAAGGCCCGGTCAGTCATAAACCCGGGTATTAATACAAAATTCATGCCGCCCCCCCAAAATTTCATGCTTAGTATCAAAGTTGTTGGCTTTATTTTATCACCTCACGATTTAGGCTAAGCACCCAGCGGAGAGTACAAATAATAAACCCACCCATTGCAACACCACCGCCTATCCAGAGTACAATTGTTATGTTTTCGCCTGGAAATATACTTAGGCACAGTGCGACAAGCCCAGCGCCAAACGTTTGACCAAGCAATCGGGATATAGCGACAATACCGCTTGCGCTTCCACTTCTGGCGGCTGGTACGGAGCCCATTATAGCCCGCAGGTTCGGTGACTGAAACAAGCCGAATCCAATGCCACAAATCGCCATTTTGACTCCTGTGCCAAACATAAAGGAGGAGTCTGATACCATTGCGAGAGAGACCATTCCTCCCATTAGAATAAGTAGACCGGCACCGCTGAGAATTTCACTTTTATAACGGTCAGAAAGTCGCCCTGCAATTGGTGCCATAACCGCGACCATCGCAGACCAGGGGGTGATAAGTAACCCTGTCTCAATTTGATTTTTATGTAATACCGTTAGAAACAGAAATGGCAATGAAACAAATGCTAATCCCTGGACGGTAAAAGCACATATTGAAGTAAGAGAAGAGAGTAGAAGGTTAGCAGACTTCAGCAGGTCGATAGCTAATATGGGTGAGGGATGCGTTGATTGTTTGTATGCGAGTAGGATGGAAAAAACAAGGGTGACTGACCACTCAAGTAATACCACCGGCCAATACCCTTGATGAGTTAGCTCTCCAAACCCCAGAATAAAGAATAAAAATAACAGAAAGCAAAGCATTGCTGCGAACCAATCAAATTTCGTTACTGGCAAATGGTCGTTGTGTTGCTCCTTAGGCAAATAAATGACTGAGAGTATCAGAGCCATACAACCAACAGGGATATTAATAAAAAACAGCCATTCCCAGCGAGCAATGGATAAAATCGCAGCAGAAACCAATGGCGCGATAGTGAACGAAACAGCAACAATTAGTGCATTAAAACCTAACCCTTGACCCAGTTTATTTTGGGGGTAGATGAATTTAATAAGTGCGGTATTAACACTCATAATCGCTGCCGCGCCGAATCCTTGCAATGAACGTGAAAGTATCAAAAAAAACAGACTATTTGACAGGCCACACATTAATGATGAGACAAGAAAGACGCTAAGTCCAGTTATATATACTCTACGATATCCAATAACTTCGCCAAGCGAAGCTAAGGGCAGTAGCATAGATATCATAATCATTTGATATGCATTAATAATCCATACTGCGCTGGAAGGATTTGAACCTAGTTCCCGCGAAATAACCGGAAGCGCCGTATTGACTATAGCGGTATCTATTGTCGCCATACAGATAACAATAGAAATGGCGACTAATGACAATCGCCATTTATAAGTAACCTCAGCGTTTTTTTGCATGTTAGACGGCGTAACCTGATTTTTTCATTGCATCAACAGATTTACTTTCGTGAGATCCTTCTTGCACCTCGTAAATAGAACCAAATTCGGATTTGGCAATAGGTAAGTAGTGAATGCCACTATCAACTCTAGCTTGTCTCGATACCTGTCCACGAAGTAGTTTTATTCCTGCCTCGTTATGTGCTGCGTGGGGGCCGAAATAGATTGGAAAAGCATCAGCACTACGATATGCAGGTAGAAAGGTACGCCGCGGAACAGGTGAGCTATTCACCGCAGAGGCATGCATGCAGAGGCAGTGAAGAAATAGCACATCACCCGCTTCCGCCTCTATAAAAACTGCATCCTCTTCATCAACATCAGAGAGTTTTCCCCGAAAGAACCCGTCAATATTATGCGATAAAAGGCCTTTTCTATGAGAGCCAGGAATAACCCGCAAGCAACCGTTCTCTTTATTTGCATCATCCAGAAAAATCAAGGCCGTCAATAAGTCAGTATTGGTGTGTGGGTAATATGAAAAATCCTGGTGCCATTCCACTATACTCCCAACCCGTGGGCCTTTCATATTCAGCTTGCTGTAGTGAAATAAGATATTTTCACCAATTAAGCTCTGCACGACATCAAGTAACTGTTTATCCTCTGCCAATTCCACAAATGTTTCATGTTTTTGTGTCGGAGACCAGATACGTCTCACAACGGTGCTATCTTTTGGCTCTTTCTCAGAATTTTTATCGGCATCATTACGTAATAATATTTCATCAATTGCTATAAGTCCCTTCGTGATTTTATCTTGACCAAAAAGTTTTTTTACCAGCATATAACCATTGTCATGGTAAAATTTAATATCAGCAGCGTCTATCATTCTACTCCCCCTTGCTAAAATTTGTTTGTTTAAACCTTCATTGAACCAGGCTGATTGCAGATAAATTCTTTTGTAAACGCTCAACTTCTATTACTGAGCTTTTACTCTTCAGCCAACAATTGGAAAATACCAGTATATCCGACAGCTAAAAGTTACCAACTAGTAACAAAACCTACACCACCAAAAACAAATGGCCAACAATTTTTTAACCAAAAATACACATTAATATATCAAATAAAATCAATAGGATAAACAAATACCCTTACGCAATATCGTTACTGCTGATAAAATTAATGCCAAATGAACTGCCAATCCACGCTATCACAAAGCATAAATCTTACCACTAAGTACAGTTTTCGGTTCTTTCAATTCCCCCGTTGGGCAGACGTTTCTGTGTACATGGCAAAGAGATCAGGGACTCACCAGTAACATGTATGACCGTCATCAGTATCAAATTGAGGAAATTGGATCTATGGAAACCCCTGGCAGCATCGACCTATTGCAGATCAACACATTACGCGACAGGCTAAAGGCGGAGGAGATCACGAGTATGAAAATTTAACTCCGGCATACTGCAGCTTGCCGGAGAGACGCACTTAAATTCTGCGCAACGTATCCAGCAAATTATCGTAGTAATCCTGGCACGTTTGCAGACGGAGCTGCGCGCCAAAGTAGATTTCTTCGAGCGACTCTGGGTTACGACGAGCGACAGGCTCGATGACCTTATTAAGCCAGCCATCTGCATGACCAATATCGACTCTAATATGTTCCGCGTAATAATAGACATCACGTTCAGAAAGTCCCAGGCGGTGACTTCCATTGACCAATTTTTTATATTGTGACGGGTCGAGAAGTTCTGTCATAGCCATCATACCAACCAATTTATAATAATGACGACGAGTGACGCCTCCCATCATAAAGAGGTTATGTCCGGCCAAACCTTGCCAGTCATAGAGATGGCTGAAGTGGTCTTCAGGTAAATCGATGTCTCGTCTTTTAAGGAGGTCTTTATATAGATTGACGTGCGTAAAGTCATTACTGCCCTGGCCAATTTCATCCCACAAATTTTGACTTATTTCACCACGCGTTTCGGGAACAGATCCAACCAGAGTCATCGCTACTAAATCAAAAAAAAGAAGATTTAATGCACTGTCACTTTTAAAAAAATAATACAACTGCTGATTATTCGCTTCACTTTCAAGAAAATCAAAAAGAGGATGTTCAGATACCTTATGACAGCTCCATAAGTTTTTTATTTCAGCGCCGATATTATCAGGCGTTAAAGTATTTAAACATGGAGGGCAGCGTTTTGTTTCTGAATCAAGCCAGCGTGATTCAAGTAAGTGACGTACATGCAGCAATACTGGATGGTATTGATTCAGGCTAAAATTAGAGAGGGGCTCGGCCAAATTTGCCCGATAAGAGTAAAAAAGTGTCTGATGAATTTGACGTAATGCCTCAGTAGACCGGAAGATAAACGCCTCATCGCACCGTTTTTTTGCTAAGGCAACTAACTGCTCAAATGGTCCTTCTTTGCCTGCTACATCCAGATGCAACGCTGTCGATTCAATCAGACTGAAGAAAAGCTCATCGAGGCAACCATTGTCCTCTCGTCCGGCATCTTTGCTGTTAATCGTCGGTAAATATTCATCCAGGCTCATCGTTTCAAAACCTTCGTTGTGATGGGATTTTCACTCTATCGCCATTACCTCCATCACGCAACACAAATGTTACGTGATAGTATCATTATTGTTAATTTTTGGATAATTTTACGCTACGGATCCTTGTGCCGTGCCCGTAAGTCATCGTTTAAGTATGCATACCACCTGGAGCATTTTGTTATTAATCCCCTTTTTCAGCAGCAATTATAGTTTTGGCTGCTGCCCATGCAGACATGGCCGGAGGGAACTCGCGAATCTCTTTATCCATTGTCTGACTAACGGATATCGCACCATCGATCAACATCAGAATGACAAAAGCGACTCTCTCAGATTTTATTGGGCTAAAATAATCCAGTAAAATCTCCTGTATTAGCCGATATAGACCGCTCTTAAAATCAAAGGTAATGCTCTTCAAGGCTGGCATTGTATTTCCGAGTTCAACAACTGCCCGAGTGAACATACAACCATGAAAACTTTCTCTGGCAAACCAATTTTGATAAAAATCAAATATTGTGAATAGCTTATCTTTGGCTGTTTCGTTTTCCGCAATTAAAGATTTCAGCTCCAGTATGAACGTATTATGTTTCTCTTCGAGAACAGCCTTAATCAGTGCTTCTTTATCTTCAAAATAACGATAAAAAGTCATTTTTGAGATGCCAGCCGCTTCTGCAATACGATCGATACTAGGATTAAGGAAACCTTCTCGATTAAAAAATTGAGACGATAAATTAATAATTTCATGATATTTTGGTTTCATTACTGCATATCCGCACGGTTACTGTGATTATTGCGATATTTTTAGTATATAGGAAAACAGGTTACCTGTGCCAATTTACAAGCAAAACAAGGGCCAGGCCCGTACAGTGATGCCACTCTTCAAACTGGACTGACACTTTTCCTCCTGTTTTCAACGTCATCATTTCAATAGTAAACATATGTTCCGGTACTGCTGACATTTTCACGGGGAGGACACATATATAGCACAACGCCTACCCCGCCTGCAGGGTGCAGACAGAATAAGAATGGCGATGACTCCCCGTCTCGGCTTCTTCTGCAGCCATGAAATCATACTCAACGAACTGATCATCCATACATTTACTATACAGTATACTTTTATCATTGTTAACATTTATCTTACAATTTACACAAAATTACACATATTATTTATCAATTTAAATCAATAAGTTAATTACCACATTGCTAAATAAATGTAAATTTACACAGATATACCAAACAGTAAATAAAAAGTGATGTTATGTTTTCTTACCAGTATCAATGGCAGGTAAAAACATGCATTGGGGCAGGCTTACAGCCGAATCTCTGGTTAAACAACAAGCCTGCATGCTATAGACATTGAAAAAGGAGAGAGGTGTAAGAAAACAGCCCTATTCACTATCGACGCAGTCCTTATCTTAATCTTACAAAATCTGGCGAGCATTTTGCTTGTCAGCAATATTATTATGCAAGGAGATATCATGTCGTCAGTTAACTATCTGGTGGTGGAACCGACAAACCATATTCTGCATTCAGCCTGGATACCATCGTCAAAACCTGAGACTCAGAGAGCAATACTTGCTGCAACATTGGCTAATGGTAAGTCTGTTATCTACAACGATCTTCGTTGTCTGGAGACCAGTACCATGAAAGATGCATGCCGAAGTATCGGTGCAAAAATTATCGAAGAGCCTGGTCGTCTTATTATTTATGGAACCGGTGGTAAAATATCTCCTGAAGAAAAAGTCATTGATGCACTGGGCTCAGGGTTAGTATTCCGCGTGTTGACTGCTCTGACATGCTTTAGCAATAAACCGGCTGTTATTACGGGTGACACCATTCTTAGAACGCGTGTGATGGAACCATTGCTGGATGCCATTAACATACTGGGAGGAAATGTTTCCAGTATCAATATGAATGGTAAAGCCCCCTTTGTTAATTGGGGAGGTTATGCAGGAGGTGAATGTGAAATCGCGGGCAATATCAGCTCACAATTTATCACTGCAATCCTGTTCGCCGCTCCGCTGGCTCAACACAGTACCACGCTACGTATCACAGGCGAGATTCTTTCTCTGTCTTATATCCGTCAGACACTCGCAACGCTAAAAGCTGCTGGAATTCACTTCTCACATAATGCGGACCTTTCCGAGATAACAGTATTCCCTGGTGAATATCGTCCTGCTGAATATACGATCACCGGGGACTATACCTCTTGTTCCTATTTAGTGGCTGCTTCAACCTTGTTCCCGTGTGACCTAACACTTAAAAATATCAACAGTCACAGCTTACAAGGTGAGCAGGCAATCCTTAATTTTGTCGAAAAAATGGGGCTGCAAGTTATCCGAAACGATGAACAAAACGAATTACGTCTTATTAATAAGACAGGTCGTTTACGCGGTAACTTCGCGTTCGATGTGAGTGACTGCCCAAATATTGTGCCGACATTGGCTGCACTCGGGAGTTTTGTCGATGGGAATTTCCGCATTACAGGTGGTTCAATTACTCGCCTGCATAAGTCTCCACGTATTAAGGCGATGGTGAGTGAATTAAGTAAGCTGGGAGTAAATATCACTCCTCTGTATAAAAATGACATTTATGATGGGTTTGATATTCAGGGTGCAGCCAACTATAACGGTGATTGCTCACTCTCCAGCTGGGGAGATCATCGCATATTCATGTCACTGTTTGTCGCCTCATTGCGTTGTAAGCAGGCTAATCGCCTGGACGGGTATGAAGACGTTCATTGCTCCTTCCCTGACTTCTTTAAAGAATTCCAGCAATTGGGCGTCAGATTTGAAGAAAAAATCCCGCAAAAAGAAGAAGCCATTTAATTTAGTTCGGGGAGGGATCCCCTTTAGTCGAGAGGAAAATATGAATATGATTGAGCAAATGCATCAGCACGGCTATGTTGTCATTCCGCAGGTAATTGGAAGCGATGAAATCCAAACAATTCGTGACTGTTATAAACATCTCTCCGAAAGCTCAGGGTTATCGACGTTGTTGCCTACGGACATTTTAAATCAACCTGCTATTTTCAATGTGTTATTGAAAGAAAACATAACTTCAGCAATTCGCGAACTCTTTGGGCGTAACTTCTCGCTTTTCCCTAATTTTACTATTCGCGAGAGCGTGTATATTCCCTGGCATAATGACGCCTACTTTCTTCCTCAGGAAGTGATTAACGCAGAATCTCCCTTACAATTCATGCAATGTGCCATTTACTTACAAGATAATGATCCTGAATTGGGAGGTGGCATAACGTTAATACCATCCAGCCATCGACTTGATAAAAATGTCATTGAAAATATGCTGAGAGCTTCGCAGGAATACGAAAAAATTGTTATGAGCAAAGCCGGAGACTTAGTGCTTTGGGATAATCGTATTACCCATAGAAGCACCTATCCGGATAAGGCACCGGACAGCACTAAACTCGCTTTACAATGGACTGTCAGCGCTTCTCAAGATCATAACGGCCCTTATCTTGACTACCTTCGAGCGCGTGCAGAACGAAGTATGCATGTTTCCGATTACCTTCCCAAAAGCCCTAAACCCTATTTTGCGGATATGCCCAACGTGGTATTCCCTACCTCATTTCATCAGGATTCTCTGTCTCGCATGACGCGGCAAAACATTCACTTTATAGGTTTATAACGTATGGCAAATCATATTTCTAAAAGGAACGAAACAGGAGCGGCATGGATTTTACGTCAATTGAAACAGCTCGATGCCTCACACCTTTTTATGGTGCCGGGTAAATTGATCAACGCCTTTATGCGGTGTTACCCACGGGATGTCCAGGCCGGGTCTGACGAATTCCCTGTCCCTATCGTGACTGCCTGTGAAACAGGAGCCGCATATATGGCTGAAGGCTATGCTCGCGTCTCCAGTGCTTTTGGTGTTTGTCTGGTCATCGGTGGTCCCGGGGTCACGAATACCCTCACCGGTATCGCTTCAGCTTATACGGATAATTTTCCAGTTTTACTGCTAGCCGGGCAAATTGCGTCCGGGATGGAAATGCGTAACGTTCTTCAGGACAGTACACAATCCGGTATTAATCAACGTGATATTTTTGCGCCAGTCACCCGGGCTGCTTACGAAGTTAAAGAAGGGCAACCGCTGAGTCTCTTTCTTCGGGAGTCGTTACGGGCGTTGAAAGGTGCGGAACGTGGCCCTGTCTATCTTGGAGTGAGTAAAGAAGTCCTCACCAGCGTTGACGCCTGCCGCGGCGAGATTACCGATAGCGTCAGTGATAGCTGGCAAAGAAAGCCAGTGGATCTGATTAAAATGCGCAGTTCGGCATTTGAAACTTTTCTCGCCAATAATCAACGCTGCATCATTCTCGCGGGCCTGAGAGGCAAGACACCTGAAACCAGCAGAGCGCTGATAGATTTTGCCGAAGCTTACGGTTTTCCCGTCGCGACTACGCTGAGCGCAAAAGGGCTTTTTCCTGAAGATCATCCGCTTGCACTGGGGGTATATGGTTATTCGGGGCATCCTCGCGCCATTGAAGCCTTAAAAGATGGTGAACTCGATGGCGTTATTTTACTCGGTATGGATATGACACAGTGGAGCACGATGATCTGGTCACCCGACCTCCAGCCCCCAGGGGGAGTGATTCAAGTTGATATCAACGCAGACTACCTTGGCAAATTCATGGATGTGACTTGCGGCGTTGTCGCTGACAGTAGCGCATTTCTTGATGCGCTGAGCGAATATTACCATCCTATTTTGGCAGAGGGTCGCAACGTCCGTGAACCTTGGGTGCAACGGCTTATGACGACCTCACGCTGCATGCCGATCGGTGACGAAAGCCGCCACCCAGCTTCTTATGTTGGCCTTCTGCAGACTCATTTTCCTGACAATGGCATCGTCAGCGTTGACTCTGGCGCACATCGTTCTTTTTTTGGACATTACTGGGTTTCTCGTACTCCTGATGCTTACCTTTCTGCCACAACGCTGGGACCAATGGGATGGAGTATTCCAGCAGGCATCGGGGCCAGTTTTGCCGCTCCCGACCGAAAATGCATGGTTATTACCGGGGACGGGTGCATGTTAATGCAAGGAATGGAGCTAGCGACGGCCGCGAAGTATCAGCGAAATGTACTTTTTGTCGTCTTCAATAACGCCTCCTATGCCGCCAGTTATTTTAATAACAAAGAAAACCAGGCAGATCTTACCGATATTCCTGATTATGATTGGTGTCTTTTAGCCAAAAGTTTTGGTATCGAGGCAATTTCTGTTCAATCTCCAGAAGAGTTAGAAGGAATGATTGCGGACATTATGCGCAAGCAGACCCCTTTTTTGATTGAAGTAAAATGCGATAATTATCATGCAACACCTAATACTGAATATAACCGTCGTGTTAAAGCGCATCCACTTATTTAGAAGGTATGAGGAAATGGCTTCTCGATTAATTATAACCAACTCCTGTATTATACTAATTCTGGGTTTATTCTCTATTGACCTGTATAACCCAGCATTGCCTACGATTAAGGCGGCTCTCAATATCAGTAACGCACAGGCCCAGAGTCTGGTCGTCTGGTATCTGGGCGGTTTTGCAGTATCACAACTGGTTTATGGCCCTCTTTCCGATAAATACGGCCGGGTCCCGGTAATATTATTATCACTGCTCTTTTCTGCCGTAGGTAACTATTTGACCTCAACGGCTGATAGCTACCAGATGTTATCTCTCTTCCGGTTATTTACCGGGATTGGTGCCGGAGGCTGCCCGGTAATCAGTCGGGCCATTCTCAGTGATACATTTCGGGATAAATCAGAGCTGTCAAAATCCCTGGCTGTTTTCTCTATGGCCTCACAAGTCTCTCCCGCTTTTGCTCCAGTGATTGGCGGATACATTACGGAATATTTTCCATGGAAATATAACTTCATTGCCTTAGCGTTGATGATGCTTGCCGGGTTTATATTCGTCAAAATAACACTGCCTGAAACCTCCCCCAGAAAAGCATTACCTGGCGGGCGTATTGCTGGATTTAGGATCTTATTCAGTGATTTAAACTTCATGATATATAGCGTGGTTTCAGCCGTATTATTCTCCATTACGATTGGGTATTTTACTGCTAGTCCCTTTGTTTTTCAGACACAATTTCACCTCACTTCTTCACAAAATGGCTATTTATTCATGATTTATTCTGCCGGAATTGTTATTGGCTCCTGGCTGACTAAGCGATGTTTGTCACGAGCAACGCCGGAGAAAATTTTGATGGTCTCGCTTCCCTTGTTAGTAGCTTTCACGCTGCTGGCTTCTTTATCTGTTCACTTTACCAACGTGCTATCCATCGGATTCATTGTGATTTACAGCTTTGCGGTAGGTCTGGGATGTGGTCTCTCCTCACCTTTACTGCTGGGTATCAGTTTACACGGCCATGCCGAATTGGCCGGTACAGGAAGCGCGTTGCAAGGGGCTCTCAAAATGGCTGGCGCCGCATTGGTGCTGTGGTTTTTTGCTAGCGGGCGGACGGGCACAGCCTCAGGTCTCTTATCGGGCTTATTCTTACTCTCTCTGATTTGCCTTGTTCTGATCGCATTCGCACAATTCTGGACTGCACAGTCAGTCCATCAGCAATCATCCCCCGACAGAGATTAGCAGGAGCAAAACATGGACCTTGGCATTACAGGACGACAAGCGGTGGTGTGTGCCGCAAGCAGCGGGTTAGGCTTTGCCTGTGCCGCTGCGTTGGTGTCAGAAGGCGTCAATGTAACGATTAACGCAAGGCAAAGCGATAGACTTAATGAAGCCGTGCACTTGCTGAGGACCATCAACTCAGCAGTACGAATACAAGGCATTGCAGGCGATATCACGTGTCCCGAGGTACAAAATGCCGTACTGACAGCGACACCCACCGTGGATATTTTAGTAACCAATGCGGGGGGGCCGCCAGTCGGCGGCAGTCACGACTGGCCCCGTGAAATATGGTTGCAGGCGATTGAAACGAATATGCTCACCCCCATTGCATTAATTCAGGCTGTACTCGGCGAAATGAGAAACCGTCGCTTTGGACGTATTGTTAATATTACGTCCGGGAGTGTTAAAGCACCGCGGGGTACATTAAGTTTATCGAATGGGTCACGTGGGGGTTTAACGACTTATATTGCCGGTCTTGCCAGAAGTAGTGAGCTTGCCAGTCAAAATGTGACTATCAATAATCTCCTCCCTGGCGCATTTTCCACACCGCGATTAATGCAAACCCTGGCAACTGATGCACAACGCTGGGGAAAATCATCAGAGAGCATGGAGATTGAGCGCAAAAAACTTATTCCTGCCGGACGTTTTGGTATACCAGATGAATTTGGAGCCTGCTGTGCTTTTCTTTGTAGCATGAATGCTGGCTATATAACCGGGCAAAATATTTTGATTGATGGTGGGGCATATCCAGGGGTGTTTTGAATATGAAGTCGTTCTGGTAAATCGCCGTGGGCTTAGAGACAGTCAGGCCCTGGTTGGTAATGGCTGCTTACCCGGTATCCGGCGACCAGGTGCCAGTCATAGCGTTTTTTCCAGACAGAGTGTGGAAAAGACACCAGGGTCAGTAATTGCTGATAGCTTTTTGGACTAACTCATCGGGGGATTATCGTTGCCACGTTAAGTGCTGGCCTGATTGCAGAACGTTCCTTGCCCTGCGATGGCGTCACGGCGAGATCGCTTTTAGGCGTCATGCTGATATCACTTTGCGCAGTGCCGATTTTTTTGTTCAGCCAGCTTGCATCGGCATTGAGGCTTACAGCCGCTTTTTTATTGCCGATGTCGCTTTTGGCCTGTTCGGCGTGTCCTGGGCTCATTCGCTAGATACGCATATTCCATAGAAGAAATTGGCTCGCGTATAGGCCTGTGATGCAGTGGGTTCGTTTGTGGCTATTTCCTTCGGTGAGACGGTCGCCGGACCGCTAGCAATATATTTTGGGGGCAGCAATGTACTCTTAGTTTCAGCGATGGTGGTAGTCATCGCCACTATAGCTGCCAGTATGGTTCCTGCAATTAGGCTGCTGGATAACTCATCATAGATTAAGTCCCAAAAGGTACGGTGCATGAACTGGATAAACTCTGATCGTCTGGCTGTGCGGAACAAACCGGGCCAGGGGTCGTTTTAGCGTTACCAATTACCCGCCCCCCCTCTCAGGATAAGACCACTCGCGACATCTCGCACAACCCTTGCACACTCCGGCCGCGTCCGCGGCCGGAGGGATAGGTTTACCCCTTGTCAGAATACGCGTCCAGCATGGCAAGGACCGCCCGACGCGCCGCATCGTCTGCGATATTGTCAGGCAGCGCATCAGCCCGCAGATTGACATAAGCGTCAGCAGCCCTTCGGATGGCAATCCCGACAGAGTGACGATCGTGCGTTGCCAGGGTGGAAGTCAGCAGGCCATCGGGATCAATGCCGAGGGCTTCTATTCGGCGAACGCCGCGTTGCGGTAGATTGGCACGACGGAACAGCATCGGCCCCAGCACTTGTTCCCGGAAGAAAGACAGCATCCCCAGCGCTTCGAAGAGTTCGCCCCTGCCCAGTTTAACCACGGCATAATGCAGCCAGATCCAGGCTCGGGACTCAAACCACTCCGGCGTCATGTTCGGCCAGTGCGCGCTAAATTTTGCCAGCTGTCGCTCGAGCGCATCGTTATCACGGGTAAATAGCACGGCAGGCTCTTCAACGCGCTGAGTGAGCATGTCCAGGGTGATAAATTTGAGATCGACATGCAGAAGTTGCGGGCCAAACAGGCAGATCAGCAGGCGAGGCTCACCGACGTGTTCCCCGGTGAAAGCATGTAGCAGATGGCCGAGGGTTCCGGCGAACGCCATACGCTGAGCCATGATTTCGTCATAATAGAGAGGGTCGACCACCACCACAAAATCCAGATCGGAGTATTGATCAAACCCGCCATGGATAAACGAGCCGCCGGCGAGAAGGGCGTGGATCCGCGAATCGGACTGTAATTTAAGCTTCAGTTGCTCTGCGAAACTTCTGTGTAAGTCGGGTAGCGTATTCAGCATACTTTTTCCTGTTCACAAAAAAGACAAAGCATTACAGAATATCGAGTGATTGATCGGCAGACCAGATATTTCTGCAGGAACCCTACGCTCCCTGGAGGGGCTCCCGAAACGATACTCCCCTCAAACCACCTCCCGCATCCACTCAGCAAACGCCCGCACGGCGGGAGAGAGAAAACGCTGGTGCGGATAGAGCAAAGTGACGGGTACCGGGGGCGGCTGCCAGTCCGCCAGCACTTCCACCAGTCTCCCCTCCCGCAGGTGGTCAGCAACGATATTCTCCGCCAGCTGCGCCAGCCCGAAGCCCGCCAGGCACATTTTTATATAGAGCCCCGTTTCATTCACGGCGGCAGTGCCGCTGACGGGTACAGAAAAAGTCTCGCCGTGGCGAAGGAAGCGGAACTCATCGGCCCGCCTCGCCTGGCCGGGAAAATAATGCACGGCCCGGTGCTGAGAGAGCGCCTCCGGTGACGGCGGCACGCCATATTCCCGAAGATAGTCCGGTGACGCGCAGGTGACCCAGCGAAAGCGGCCCAGAGGCCGGGCCACCAGGCTGGAGTTGTTCAGCTCTCCCGTGCGTATCACGCAGTCGACGCCTTCCTGAATCAGATCGACCGGCCGATCGCTGACGCCGATCATCAGGTAGATGTCAGGGTAGCATCGGTAAAAGTCTTGCAGATGGGGCATGACGATGAAATGCGCGATGCCCGCGGGCATATCAACCCGCAGACGCCCCTGAGGCCGCGCGACAGACTCGCCCAGGCTGGATTCGCTATGTTCGATGAGGGCGAGAATTTCCCGGCACTGCGCCAGATACTGCATCCCTTCCGGAGTCAGGCTCACCCGCCTTGTGGTCCGGTTCAGCAGCCGCACCTTGAGGTATTTCTCAAGGTTTTTAATGGTACTGGTGACAGTAGAGGCTGGTAGGGAAAGGGTTTCCGCGGCACGCACGAAGCTCCCTGCCTCCGCGACGCGCATAAACATCTGCATAGCCTGGATACGATCCACCTTCTTTCTCTCCTGTAGCGAGCAGCTTACCGACAGACGGCATGATTATTCGTTGATTATGAATAATGAAAACAATTTACGCACCTTTTTGCGATTAATCGCCTGGCGTATCGTTGCACGGTGGATGACGAATGAGGGGTTGAAAATGACCATGACCTCAACAAATATCCATACAATCAACAAATTAAATAACACGTATAAAGGAAAAATCATGTCCGTTCAGGCTGTCGAATTACGTAAGGCCTATCGTTTATTGCAGGTCGGGTCCACCACCATGATTTCCGCAAAATATGATGGCGTCGAAAATGTCATGTCAGCCGCCTGGGTTGGGTTGGCAGGCGAGCGAAAAGTGGTGGCCTATATCGGCACCCAGGCTTTCACTCGTCAGCTGGTGGAAAAGAGCGGCTATTTCGTGGTGCAGATCCCCGTAGTCAGCCAGATGGCAACCGTCCTCTACGCTGGCGGGCGCAGCTATGCCGACGCGCCGGATAAAAACGACACCATCCCCTTCTTTTATCAGCCGGAATTTGATCTTCCTCTTGTGGCAGGCTGTGCGGGCTGGCTGGTGTGCAAAGTGATGCCCTACCCGGACATTCAGCAGCAACACAATCTGTTTATGGGCGATATCGTCGCAGCCTGGAGCGATGACCGGGTATTCCGCAACGGACACTGGATTTTTGATGATGCGCCGGACGAGCTACGGACCGTTCACTATGTCGCAGGCGGGCAGTTCTATGCCATCGGCAAAGGCAGCAAATTCGATCATGGGCCGGGTCAGGACTGACCCTCCCCGGTCATGCGGATCGCTGACGAGATGTCTGCGCAGCAGAGCGGCTGATACTCCGGCGCCAGACGCCGGGCGCCTGGCCATACTGGCGCTTGAAGCTGCGGTTGAAGGACTGCTGGGAGTCAAAGCCGAGGGCGATCGCCACGTTGAGGATCGGCTCGTTGCTGTGGGCTAAGCGTTCAACCGATTTTTGCAGCTTTTGCGCCCGGATATACTCCCCGAGGGGGTGCCCGGTATGTTCTTTGAAGATCCGCTGCAGGTGCCACTTCGAATAGCCAGCTCGCCGGGCAACGGTATCAATATCCAGACGGCTATCAAGATGGTTGTCGATCCAGTCGATCAGATCCTGAATGATGGCGCCAGTGTTCATCATATTTCCCCCTCGCGGCCGGTTAAAAGCATCTTTAGCAGTTGCATTAAAAGGTGGCCTGGTTTTACACAAAATGCAAGTTTTATTGTTGCATTTAAAACCCTGCCAGGATCGCGCCTTTTTTCTCCGGCGAGGATCGCACATAAAGTGCAACAATTATTCTTGCACTTAGTTAAGCGCCTTCCTACAATCGCCGCGATAGTGTATTCGAAATTGTTACAATTTTGTGGCGATGATCGACACAAATGGCCTTAAGCCAGCCCGGACAAAGGAAGTGGCGCAGCCTCTCAGGCTGCGTCTTGCCCGGCGGCTACAATGACTGGAATAAAAATAATGAGCCTGCAAAAAACCTGGGGAAACATTCACCTGACCGCGCTCGGCGCGATGATGCTCTCCTTTCTGCTCGTCGGCTGCGACGACAGCGTCGCGCAAAACGCCGCGCCGCCCGCGCCTGCCGTCAGCGCCGCTAAGGTGTTGGTGAAGTCGATCAGTCAGTGGGATAGTTTTAACGGTCGCATTGAAGCGGTGGAGAGCGTTCAGCTCCGCCCCCGCGTCTCGGGATATATTGATAAAGTGAATTATACCGACGGCCAGGAGGTGAAAAAGGGCCAAGTGCTGTTCACGATAGACGACAGAACCTATCGCGCCGCGCTGGAACAGGCGCAGGCGACGCTGGCGAGAGCCAAAACGCAGGCCAGTCTGGCGCAAAGCGAGGCGAACCGCACCGATAAATTAGTTCATACCAACCTCGTCTCCCGTGAAGAGTGGGAGCAGCGCCGGTCAGCCGCGGTTCAGGCCCAGGCCGATATTCGCGCCGCGCAGGCGGCGGTGGATGCCGCGCAGCTTAACCTCGACTTCACCAAAGTGACTGCCCCTATCGACGGCCGCGCCAGCCGCGCGCTGATCACCAGCGGCAACCTGGTCACGGCGGGCGACACCGCCAGCGTGCTCACCACCCTGGTCTCGCAGAAGACGGTGTACGTCTACTTTGACGTCGACGAGTCCACCTACCTGCACTATCAGAATCTCGCCCGCCGCGGGCAAAGCGCCTCCAGCGATAATCAGGCGCTCCCGGTGGAGATTGGCCTGGTTGGCGAAGAGGGCTATCCCCATCAGGGCAAAGTGGATTTTCTCGATAATCAGTTAACGCCGAGCACCGGCACCATCCGCATGCGCGCCCTGCTGGATAACTCGCAGCGGCTGTTCACGCCGGGGCTGTTTGCCCGCGTGCGTCTGCCGGGCAGCGCGGCGTTCCAGGCTACGCTTATCGACGACAAAGCGGTGCTCACCGATCAGGACCGCAAATATGTCTATATCGTTGATAAAGATGGCAAAGCGCAGCGACGTGATATCACGCCGGGGCGGCTGGTCGACGGTTTACGCATCGTGAAGCAGGGTCTGAAGCCTGGGGATAGCGTCATCGTCGACGGCTTACAAAAAGTGTTTATGCCAGGTATGGCTGTTAACGCCAAAACCGTTGCCATGACCCCCAGCGCCGCCCTCAACTGATCCCTTATCAGAGAATCCAAGACATGGACTTTTCCCGCTTTTTTATCGACAGGCCCATTTTCGCCGCGGTGCTGTCGATTTTAATTTTTATCACCGGGTTAATCGCCATCCCGCTGCTGCCGGTGAGCGAATATCCTGACGTCGTGCCGCCCAGCGTGCAGGTGCGCGCGGAGTATCCCGGCGCCAACCCGAAAGTGATCGCCGAGACCGTGGCGACGCCGCTGGAGGAAGCGATCAACGGCGTTGAAAACATGATGTACATGAAATCGGTCGCCGGCTCCGACGGCGTGCTGGTGACCACCGTGACCTTCCGCCCGGGTACCGACCCGGATCAGGCGCAGGTTCAGGTGCAGAACCGGGTCGCGCAGGCCGAGGCGCGTCTGCCGGAGGACGTGCGCCGTCTGGGGATCACCACCCAGAAACAGTCCCCGACGCTGACCCTGGTGGTACATCTGTTTTCGCCTAACGGTAAGTACGACTCGCTGTATATGCGCAACTACGCCACGCTGAAGGTGAAGGATGAGCTGGCGCGCCTGCCCGGCGTCGGCCAGATCCAGATATTTGGCTCCGGCGAATACGCGATGCGCGTCTGGCTGGATCCCAACAAGGTGGCCGCCCGCGGTCTGACGGCCTCGGATGTGGTGACGGCGATGCAGGAGCAAAACGTCCAGGTCTCCGCCGGTCAGCTTGGCGCCGAGCCGCTGCCGCAGGAGAGCGACTTCCTGATCTCGATTAACGCCCAGGGCCGTCTGCATACCGAAGAAGAGTTTGGCAATATCATTCTGAAAACGGCGCAGGACGGCTCGCTGGTCCGCCTGCGCGACGTGGCGCGCATCGAGATGGGTTCCGGTAGCTATGCGCTGCGCTCCCAGCTCAACAATAAGGATGCGGTCGGGATCGGTATCTTCCAGTCCCCGGGGGCTAACGCCATCGATTTGTCGAACGCCGTGCGTGCCAAAATGGCCGAGCTGGCCACCCGCTTCCCGGAAGATATGAAGTGGGCGGCGCCGTACGACCCGACGGTTTTCGTCCGTGACTCCATCCGCGCGGTGGTGCAGACGCTGCTGGAGGCGGTCGTGCTGGTGGTACTGGTGGTGATCCTGTTCCTGCAGACCTGGCGCGCATCGATTATCCCGCTGATCGCGGTGCCGGTATCGGTGGTCGGTACCTTCAGCATTCTCTATCTGCTGGGCTTCTCGCTGAATACCCTGAGCCTGTTCGGGCTGGTACTGGCGATTGGTATCGTGGTGGATGACGCCATCGTGGTGGTGGAAAACGTCGAGCGCAATATCGAAGAGGGGCTTGCGCCGCTTGCCGCGGCGCATCAGGCGATGCGAGAGGTCTCCGGGCCGATTATCGCTATTGCGCTGGTGCTGTGCGCGGTGTTCGTGCCAATGGCGTTTCTCTCAGGCGTTACCGGTCAGTTCTACAAGCAGTTTGCGGTGACCATCGCCATCTCCACGGTGATCTCGGCCATCAACTCGCTGACGCTCTCCCCGGCATTGGCGGCCCTGCTGTTAAAGCCGCACGGCGCGAAGAAAGACCTCCCTACCCGGCTGATCGATCGTCTGTTTGGCTGGATTTTCCGTCCGTTTAACCGCTTTTTCCTGCGCAGCTCGAACGGCTATCAGGGGCTGGTGAGTAAAACCCTCGGTCGCCGTGGCGCAGTGTTTGTGGTGTACCTGCTGCTGCTCTGCGCCGCAGGGGTGATGTTTAAAGTCGTTCCCGGCGGATTTATTCCCACCCAGGACAAACTGTACCTGATTGGCGGCGTGAAGATGCCGGAAGGGTCGTCGCTGGCGCGCACCGATGCGGTGATCCGCAAAATGAGCGAGATCGGGATGAATACCGAAGGGGTCGATTATGCGGTCGCCTTCCCCGGTCTTAACGCGCTGCAGTTCACCAACACGCCGAATACCGGGACGGTCTTTTTTGGCCTGAAACCGTTCGACCAGCGCAAACACTCGGCGGCGGAAATCAATGCGGAAATCAACGCTAAAATCGCGCAAATCCAGCAGGGCTTTGGCTTCTCCATCCTGCCGCCGCCGATTTTAGGACTGGGTCAGGGCTCCGGCTACTCCCTTTACATCCAGGATCGCGGTGGGCTGGGCTATGGCGCGCTGCAAAGCGCGGTGAATGCGATGTCCGGGACGATTATGCAGACGCCGGGGATGCACTTCCCGATCTCGACCTACCAGGCTAACGTGCCGCAGCTGGACGTGCAGGTCGATCGCGATAAGGCGAAAGCGCAGGGGGTATCGCTGACCGATCTGTTCGGCACGCTGCAGACCTATCTCGGCTCGTCTTATGTCAATGACTTTAACCAGTTCGGGCGTACCTGGCGCGTGATGGCCCAGGCTGACGGACCATACCGCGAGAGCGTGGAAGATATCGCCAATCTGCGCACCCGCAATAATCAGGGCGAAATGGTGCCGATCGGCAGTATGGTGAATATCAGTACCACCTACGGGCCGGATCCGGTGATCCGCTACAACGGTTATCCGGCGGCGGACCTGATTGGCGATGCCGATCCGCGCGTTCTCTCCTCCTCGCAGGCGATGACGCTGCTGGACGCCATGTCTAAACAGGTGCTGCCGAATGGGATGAATATTGAATGGACGGATCTCAGCTTCCAGCAGGCCACCCAGGGCAACACGGCGCTGATCGTCTTCCCGGTGGCGGTGCTGCTGGCTTTCCTCGTGCTGGCGGCGCTGTATGAAAGCTGGACCCTGCCGCTGGCGGTGATCCTTATCGTGCCGATGACGATGCTCTCCGCGCTATTTGGCGTCTGGCTGACCGGGGGCGATAACAACGTCTTCGTGCAGGTGGGGCTGGTGGTCCTGATGGGCCTGGCCTGTAAAAACGCCATTCTGATCGTCGAGTTTGCCCGCGAGCTGGAGATTCAGGGCAAAGGCATCATGGAGGCCGCGCTGGAGGCGTGCCGCCTGCGTCTGCGCCCGATTGTGATGACCTCCATCGCCTTTATCGCCGGGACCATTCCGCTGATCCTCGGCCACGGCGCAGGAGCGGAAGTTCGCGGCGTCACCGGGATCACGGTGTTCTCCGGGATGCTGGGGGTGACGCTGTTCGGTCTGTTCCTGACACCGGTGTTTTACGTGACGCTACGGAAACTGGTGACCCGCAGTAAGCCGGTCCAGGAGGATCTGCGCGCCTAGCCTGCAGCAGATAACAAAAAACCGCCTTCACAATTTGAAGGCGGTTTTTTTTCGTCACCAGAAAATGATTAATGCGCTTTTTTAAAGCGGGCGATCATTTCCGGTACCGGGTCGCAGCCGCTGGTATCGGCGTTTTTGAGCGCCTCCAGCGCGCTGGCCACGGTATGGCGAGCAAGGACGTTCAGCGAAGCCTGCTCCGCTTCGTCAGCGACCGATTTGAAGTACCAGCAGGCGTTGGCGCTGACCACGCAGCGGGCCGGGACCTCAGGACGCGACGCCCACAGTTTTTTATCTTCGATAACGGAAAGGTAGATATCACGCAGAGTGATTTTGTCCGCCGGGCGGCCAAGATGAATAGAGCCGTTGCGGCCAAGCGTGGAGACAATGATGCCGTCACGGGTGAGCGGAACCATTAATTTGCGGATAAAGCTCGGGTTGGCTTCCAGGCCGTAGGCCAGAATCGCACTCGTTGAACGTTCACCCATCTGCTCCGCCATTGCTACGCTGAGAACCATCTGCAAAGCTGTCGGGAAGCGGTAATCTAACATGGTTTTGTCCTGGGTTGCGGTGAATCTTGTTCTTTTTGGCACCGCAGAGGTGAGTAATCAATGAACAACAATATAACAAATACGGGAATTTTTTTGAAGCAATCTGCGGTTAGCCTGCGAAGTAAATTTTCTGATTTCGTCCGCAAAGACGGGCTGAGAAACCGCGCTCTTCCGTACCGGTTTTACTGAACGGCAATCTCCTCACCGTTTCCCAGTGGCTGCCCCCTGCGTTAAAGAAATCCGCTGCCATAACGGCAGCGGATCCTGCAGGGTGTTATGCCGTTAATTCCAGCTCGGTTTCAAAGGTGGTCACCGGCACAAACGGCAGATAGGAGATCCGCAGCCTCTCGGCCACCTTCAGGCGATGCCAGCCGGCCGGCAGGCCACCGGGTTTGAGCACCGTGATGATCGCCTTTTCACCGAAGTTCCACCGGTCGTCGTAGACGCTCTCCAGCTCGTCGAGCGTCCACTCCCGGCCGCGCAGCGCCAGGCGGATCGCCTGCCGCGGGATGGCTTCGCCGTTGAGGGTCACGGCGATATCTTCCACCATCGACAGACCCAGACCGCGGTAGTAAGGCAGACGGGCCAAAAAGCGCACGCCGATAACTTCTCCGTCGCGGGTGACGTTACTGAAACCTTCGCGGCAGATAATATGCTGATCAAACATGATAATGCTCCTTACTGGCCCAGCAGCGCCGGGGGTGGGGTTTCATCTAACAGGCAACAGAACATCAGCTGCTGGCGGCGGACCTGCTCCAGGCTGTCCACCTCCTGCGCGTCTTCCACCCAGCGGTTGCCTTCATACTCGGAGCACACATACCCCTCATAGCCGCCCTTCTGCAGCACGCGGAAGATCTCATCGTAGGGAATCGACCACTCGCTTATCTCATCGGTCATCTCATAGAATTTGGCATGAATGTTGTGGATCCGCGGCATAAAATCGAGCATCCGCTTCGGCTCGAACGCCGCGTTGTGGCGCAGCGTTTCCGCCATCGCCAGCTGCGGGCCCGGTCCCCATTTTTGCATCACATCCAGGATCACGTATTCGCTGAGCGTCCGCTCCTCATAGGCTTTCTCGATAAAATCCGCTGCCGCCTGTGGGCAACCGTTACGAATAAAGCGCTCTTTCCACACCCGCGGGAAGCGGGCTAAAAACATTCCCATATCCGGCAGGAAGCCCAGCGCCCGGGTATTGGCTTTTTCATAGGCTTCGGCATGACGAATAATCCACGGATGATCGAAATGCAGCGGGGCGTGCACTTCGAGCAGAATGGTGATCCCTTTGTCTTCCGCATACGGCGCCGCCGCCACCAGCACCTCCGGCGCCACGGAAACCAGAGAGCGGATAAAGCGCATGCCCAGCCGGGCGGCAAAATCGATGTCGTTTTGCACGCTGCGCACCTGCTCGTCAAACGGCATCGGCCGGTCTTTATAACGCTTATAGTCGAGCATAAAGTCATGGCACACCGGCACCGTGTCATGGCGCTGCATCAGACGGTGCCAGTCGGCGATCGCCGCCTCCGGCATGCCGCACTCCGGCCAGCCGGCGAAGGTCTGTTCGCCGACGACTTCAATGCCGCGGGCGCCGAACGCCGCGCAGTGACCGATCGCCTGATCGAGGGACATCTTGCCGAGATAGGTCTCATTCTGAAAACTGTACAGACTGACGCCGCGTTTTATTTTCTGAGTCATAAAAGTACCAGGTAAGTTGGTTAACAGGATAAGCCGGTCGCTTCGCGGGCGCGGGCCACCGAGGCCGCTGCGGGCAGCGACGGTTTATACTCCAGGCCAATGGCCCCGTTGTAGCCCAGGCGTTGCAGCCGGGCGATCACTTCTGGCCACTCGCCGCTGCGCGGATCCGGTTCGTTACGTTCCGGCGCCTGCGCTATCTGCACGTGTCCCACCCGGTGCATTCTGCCGCCGAGCACCTCCTCCATCTCCTCTTCCATCACCAGCGAGTGATAGACGTCAAACAGCAGCTGCAGCCGCGGGCTGTCGACCGCCTCGATAATGTCCAGCGCCAGCCGGGTGTCGTTTAAGAACATCCCCGGATGATCGATGCGGGTGTTGAGCGGCTCCAGCAGCAGAGTGACCCCGGCGGCTTCCGCCAGCGTCGCCGCCTGGCGCAGGATGTGGATCGCCTGCGCCTGCTGTTCGGCGATCGCCACCCCTTCGCGGCTGAAGCCGGAGGCCACCACCAGCGGCGGCGACCCCAGCTGGCGCGAGGCCGCCAGACTGTCGCTCACCGCCGCCAGAAACTGCTCATGCTCCGCCGGATCCACCAGGCTGCGCCGGGGCTCCACCACGAAGCTCGACAGCCTCACGCCGGTCTCCTCCAGCGCCTGCGCCAGCGCCGTCAGCGGTTTATCACGCCAGAGATGAAACTCAACGTGGCTGAATCCCTGCGCTTTCGCCGCCCGGACCCGATCGCTGAAATCGGGATACTCTTCACGAAACAGCCATTCAATACATGCGGACAAATACATCCGACCCCCTTCTCTACTTGCCAGATCAAAACAAACAAAATTAGAATAAGAATTCTTATTCTGTTTCGGAGCGGCAGTGTGACGCCTTCCCTTCTGGCGTCGCGGTCAACAGCAGGATCTGACGCGGCATAACCAGAATGAGTGCTCTAATTCTAATCTCTGGTTGCTATAAATTGTCAACATTATTTAACAAGCTTTTAACCAAATCTGAAGGTACATCATGCTCAATAACGCTTCGGCGGCCGCGGTTCAGGCGCCTCCCTATACCAGCGAGCGGCAGCGCACGCTGGCCACGCTGGTGGTTTCGATAGCGCTGGTGCTGGAGATCATCGACGTCTCGATCATTAATGTCGCCATCCCGGTGGTACAGCGGGATCTGCTCGCCAGCCCGCGGCAAATTGAATGGGTGGTCACCGGCTACCTGTTCTTTTTCTCCATTCTGCTGCTCACCGGCGGTCGGCTCGGCGATCTGTATGGCTACCGGCGGCTGTTTATCAGCGGACTGCTGGCGTTTGGCGCTGCGTCGGCCGGCTGCGGGCTGGCCGCCAGCCCGGAGATGCTGGTGGCGATGCGTATTGCGCAGGGGGCCAGCGGGGCGATGATGGGCCCGCAAATCCTCTCCCTGATGCAGGTTCTGTATCGCCCGCACGAACGTTTCCGGGTGATGAGTATTTTCGGCCTGCTCGGCGGCGCCGCCGGGATCCTCGGCCCGGTGCTCGGCGGGATCATCATCGAAAGCAATCTGTTCGGCCTCAGCTGGCGGCCGATCTTTTTGATCAACGTGCCGGTGATCGTTATCGCCGTCGCTCTCGCCTGGCGGGCGCTGCCGGCGGTGCGCAGCCCGGAGGCCAAAGGTATCGATCCGCTGGGAACCCTGCTGGCGGTGGTGGGCGGCGGCGCGCTGCTGCTCACCTTGATCGAAGGCCCCGCCCTGCGCTGGCCGCTATGGATGGCGCTGCCGCCGCTGCTGTCGCTCATCACGGTGTCACTCCTCTGGCGTCATCTGCTGGGCCGTGAACGGCGGGGCGGCACGCTGCTGTTGCCCCCCGCGGTGCTGCGCGACCGCTTCTTTCGCGCCGGGATCGTCATCACCCTGCTCTATCAGCTGACCACCGCCTCGCTGCTGCTGGCCACCGCGCTGGTGCTGCAGAGCGGACTGGGCTTCAGCCCGTTCCATACCGCCCTGCTGCACATCCCCTTCGCCCTTGGGGCGATGTTTTCCATCGCCGTCGCCGGCCGCCGGCTATCGCCTCGTCTTGGGCGTAACGTGACGCTGGTCGGGGTGGCCGTGCAGATGAGCGGCCTGCTGCTGATGGGCTACGGGATCGCCACGGCGCCGGGGACGCTGGCGCTGACCGCGCTGGGTCTAGGGTTCGGCCTGTGTGGCTGTGGGATGGGGCTTATCTCCGCCCCGCTGCCGGCCTTTGCCATGGCGGCGATCCCGGTGGCCCACGCCGGCGCGGCGTCGGGATTATTTCGCACCGGCCAGCAGTTTGGCGCCGCCCTCGGCATGGCGACCCTCGGCGGCTTCTATCTGGCGCAAAGCGCCTCCGCGCCGGACGCCTGGCGCGGGGCGTTTATCACTCTGCTGACCCTTGGCGCCCTGATCCTGCTGGCGATTGCCGCCCTCAGCCGCCTGCTGCCCGTCTCGGTGCTTCCCCCGGCGGGTAAGCCATGACCTATCGCGTCCGGCAATGGCTGCTATCATGAGGAACCATTTATCAGGACGCACAAAGCTGTAGTACCTATTTTCTGTACACCTGCAACGGGCATGCGCCCGGAGAACAACAAAGGCATGGACTGATATGGATGAAAACATCGATGTACTGATTATTGGCAGCGGCCCGGTGGGCGCCACTTTCGCGCGACGGATTGCCGATCGCCGCGCCGTGCGGATCCTGGTGGTGGAAGCCGGCGAAGCGCTGACGTCCGCGACCGGGGTTAATATCCGCAACCTGGCGCCAGCGCAGCGGGAAACGGCCTACGACCGCGCCCGGGCGTTTCCGCTGGCCGCCCTGCCGGAGAACCTGCCGGCAGACGCCCTGCAGGCACGGCCCGGCACCCACCTTCTCGACCCGGCGGCGCCCCACAGCGGCATGCCGGCCGCCGCGCTCTCCACTAACCTCGGCGGCATGGGCGTCCACTGGACCTGCGCCTGTCCGCGACCGGGCGGCAGCGAAGTCATTCCCTTCCTCGATCCGCGGGAGATGGCCGACGCCTGGGAGTCGGCTGAGCATTATCTGCAGGTGACCCGCGAAGGATTTCCGGCCACCGCCATCGGCCGGCAAATCGTCGATGCCCTTAATCAGCACTTCGCCAGCGACCGTCCGCCGGCGCGGCTGGCGCAGCCTATGCCGCTGGCCTGCGCCGCGACGCCGGAGGGCAAGCCGCTCTGGTCCGGCGTCGACGCGGTGCTTGGCGAGCTGGCGGAGGAAGAGACCCGCCGCCAGCGCGGGGTGGAGATCCGTACCGCCACCCTGTGCACCCGGATCCTCAGTGAGGACGGCGTCGCCTGCGGGGCGGAGCTGCGCGATCTGCGTACTGGCAAGCAGTACGTAGTGACGGCCAAAGCGGTAGTGGTCGCCGCCGATGCGCTGCGTACCCCGCAGCTGCTGTACGCCTCGGGCATCCGCCCGCGGGCGCTGGGGCGCTGGCTCAACGACCAGCCGCAGGTGATCGCCCTGATTGAAGTGGACGCCCCGCCGGCCGCCGCCGCGCCGACCTCCCCGCTGCGCGACGGACGGGACAATGTCTCCGGCGTCACCTGGCTGCCGTTCCATGAGCCTGATTTCCCGTTCCACGGTCAGCTGATGCAGATGGATACTTCGCCGATCGCCTTTACCCAGCCGCCGGGGACTCCGACGAAGCCGGTGGTGGGCCTGGGGCTGTTTCTCGCCAAGGAGCTGCGCGAGGAGGATCGAATCGTCTTCAGTGATGACACCGACGCCGTAGGGCTGCCGAAAATGCAGCTTAACTATCAGTTAACCGACGGCGATCGCCGGCGTTTACAGCAGGCGGTGGCGGTGACCGAACGCGTCGGCGCCGCGCTGGGCCGCGTCGCGCCTGGCGGTGAGGCCATTATCCTGCCGGCGGGCACCTCGCTGCATTACCAGGGAACTTGTCGCCTGGGAGAAGCGAACGACGGCACCAGCGTGGCCGACCGCCGCTCGCGGGTGTGGGGTTTTCACAATCTGTACGTCGGCGGCAACGGCGTGATCCCCACCTCAACCGCCTGCAACCCGACGCTGACCAGCGTCGCGCTGGCGATCCTCGCCGCTGACGATATCGTGGCGCGCCTGCTGTAGCGCCTCTGGCTTACCGGGGCAAAAGCGGCCCCGGCTTCTCGCGAAAGGCGACATCGGTCGCCTTTTTATTGCCGCAAAATCCACATAAACCTCATGGTATTTTTGTTTGTGATGGATCACATACGTAATCACAATTTTTCCCCGCGCCGTTCCTGCTCCTACTCTTAAATCCGCGGCTATTCCCGCCGCCACCTGTATCCCTGACCTGCATACTAAAAAACCGCGCCGCCGCCAACGACAGGCGACCCGCGCGATAAAAGGAGAACGTCGTGAGCCATAGCCTGAATCCGCCCCACGCGCCACAAGCCGGCGCGATCCAGGGCATCATCATCGCCCTGACCGCCTTTCTGCCCATCCTGGCGATCGTTTCCCTGGCGCCGGCGGTCCCGACGCTGATCCAGCACTTTGCCGGGGTGCCTTATGTCGAAACCCTGGTGCCGCTGATGCTGACCGCGCCCGGACTGGTGATCGCCATCGCCGGGCCGTGCACCGGCTGGCTGGCGGATAAATTTGGCCGCCGTAAACTGCTGCTCAGCGCCACGCTGTTGTATGGCATCTGCGGCACTATGCCGCTGTACATCACCTCCCTGACCGGCATCTTTTGCAGCCGCCTCGGCGTCGGGCTGGCGGAGGCGGTGGTGTTGACCATCGCTAACACCATGCTGATCGATTACTTTGACGACAAACAGCGCCGCTTCTGGCTGACGGTGCAGGGAGTGATTGGCCCGGCGCTGGCGGTGCTGGTGCTGGCCAGCTCCGGCTATCTGACCGCCCTGCGCTGGAACGGCGCCTTTATGATCTACTTCGTCGCCATCCTGCTGTTCCTGGCGATGTACTTCTGGATGTTCGAACCGGCTCAGGCGGCCCGTCCGCAGCACGCCGCCCAAGCGGCGCAGCATAATCCGTTTCCGTGGCCGCGAGTGATCGCCCTCAGCGTGCTGACCTTTGTCTGCGCCATCATTTATTACGTGTACACCATCAATGGCGCCAACGCCTTTCATACCTTGCAAAACGCCAGCCCGCAGCGTATCGGCCTGATTATGTCGCTGGTCAGCCTCGCCGTGCCGGTCGGTTCGCTGCTGTTCGGTCTGGTCTCCCGCCGCTATACGCCGGAGCGCGTGCTCGCCATCATGCTCTGCCTGATGGGGATCGGAATGCTGGTGGTGGGCGAATCGCGGACGCTGATCGCCATGGGGATCGGCTCCGCCATCCAGCAGCTGGGTGCCGGCATGGCGATTAATGCGATGATTTACTGGGTAGGATCGTTGATTCCGCCCGCCTACTGCGGCCGGGCGATGGGCGCCTGGTCCGGGGCCTTCTTCGCGGGCATGTTCGTTAGCCCGATTATCGTCGGCGCGATCCGCCTGCGGGCCGGGAACGATGTGCTGAGCGCCTTCCTGACGCTCGGCATCGCGGCGCTGGTGCTGGCCGCCGCGATATTTCTTTATACTTTCTCCCGCCATAGCCAGCGCCTGCATCAGCACAAGCAGGCCAGCGCCTGGCAGTTAGCGAAGTAAAATCCCGCGGCTTAGCCGGCCTCGACGGGGGTAACCAGATAGCTCAGACACATCATGCCCAGATGGCGTTTGAGCTGTTCCCAGTCGCCCTCACCGGCGGCTTCCGCCGCCGATCCCAGGCCGAGGAAGCGCGCCAGCGCGGCATACGAAACCGTAAAGCAGAAGCGGGCGGCCTGCTCTGGCTCCGGGTGGCGGATCTCCGCCGCGGCGTCGAGCAGCTGGTCGATGAAGGTCTGCTCATTTTTCTGGTAAGCGGCTTTACCAATTCCCGCCACGCGCTCATCATCCGCCCGCGCCATAAACGGCCGCAGGATCCCGGCATGGCGACGCAGATACTCCGCCTGGACATCCATCAGCGCCGGAAGCCGCTGGCGCAGCGGCAGATTGCGCGCGTGCAGCTGCTGGATCAGCTGCTGCCATTCGGCGTCCAGCTCCTGCATCACCTCCATCATGACGGCGATAAACAGATCTTCTTTGCCGCCGAAGCGGGCATAGATCGAGCCGACAGAAACGCCCGAGCGTTTACTGATTTCAGCAATGGTCAGCAGCTCAAAGGTGCCTTCATGCAGGATTTCACGGCTGGCGGCCATCAGCCGCTCCAGCGCCACCCGGCTCCGGTCCTGTTTCGGCTGGCGCATCGCGGGAAGATCGGTCATCGCAGTTCTCACCTCTTTATCCATAGAAAACCCCCGCAGTGTATTGCAGTTAGCGACCACGCTGCAAATTGCCCACCCGACTCCCCCGTCGGCGATGTGGCAAAAGTGTGATGGCGGTCATTTTCATTCTTTGATAAACAACTAGAATCATAATTCTAGTTCTATTTAATAATAACAACCACCACACAACCCAGGAGTTGCTATGCGTTTCTCTGTTTTCCTCGTCGGCCGTTCCACCGCCCCCGAGCAGGATCGTTTTGTCATGCAGTCGCTGATCGATCATGCGCGCCAGGCCGAAGATCGCGGCTTCGATGCGGTCTTTATGCCAGACCATCACTTCACCGGCTATGCGCCGATGTCCAGCGATCCGTTTGTCTTCGCCGCTTACCTGGCCGGCCAGCTGAAAAAGATCCACTTCGGCATGTCGGTGACCACCGTCCCGCTGCACCACCCGGTGCGCTTCGCCGAGCGCGTTAACCTGCTGGATCAACTCACCGAAGGCCGCCTGCTGGTGGGCATCGGCAGCGGCACCACGCCGGAAGAGATGATCGGCTTTGGCGTGAACTACAAGGACGCCTCCAGCCTGCTGCAGGAGAACCTCGATCTGGTCCAGCGGCTGTGGGAGAAAAATATTGAAGACGATCCGATCATTTTCGAAACCGGCCACTATAAGGGCGCGGTAGTCCAGCGCATCGTTCCTGCCCCCTGGCAAAAACCCTTCAACCGCATTATGCCGGTGGCGCTGCGTGAAACCAGCATGCAGCGCGCCGCCGATAACGGCTGGCCGGCCTTTATTCCCGCGTTTACTCCGCCGATCCCGGCCAGCAACGATCCGTTTGGCCAGCTGACCCACTATTTCACCCGCTACCGCGATGCCCTGCTTAACTCCGGCCATAGCGACGAGGTGGTGAACCACTGCCTCTCGTGGACCACCCACACCTGGCAGTGCGTCCATATTGCCCCCACCGACGAGCAGGCCCGCGAAGAGATGCTGCAGATCATGGGCTGGTACCAGCAGGCCATCGACCGGGAATATGAGTACAACAAGCGGGCGGAAGAGTTCAGCGGCGTTACGCTGCACCGCCATCCGGACTGTTTCAGCGAAGAGTGGATCAAAACCTGGTGCCTGTACGGCAGCCCAGAGACCGTCGCCGAGGAGCTGGAACGCCATCAGCGGCTGGGCATCGGCAACGTGCTGCTCGGCTTCACCAACGGCCCGCTGACCGAGGAACGCCTGCGCCTGAGCCAGCAGTCGATCTCGTTGTTTGCGGACCAGATCCTGCCGCGCTTTCGCTAATCCGACCGGGAGATCCTGCTATGAATAAACCTGCTTTCTCACGCCCGCCGCTGCTGATCGGCATCGGCGGCACCACCCGCCCGGGCTCCAGCACCGAGCGCGCCCTCGCCGCCGCGCTGGCCCACGCCCGCACGCTCGGCGCGCAGACCCAGCTGTTCGGCGGCGCTGAACTGGCGGCCCTGCCGCCGTTTAACCCGGAAGTCACCACCCGCACGCCGCAGGAAACGGCGTTTGTCGACGCCGTGCGCCAGGCCGACGGCATTCTGCTGGCCTCGCCGGGCTACCACGGCGGGGTGTCTGGTCTGGTGAAGAACGCCATCGACCTGCTGGAAGATTTGCGCGGCGACAGCCGGGTCTATCTTGATGGCCGGGCGGTGGGCTGCATCGTCACCGCCGCCGGCTGGCAGGGTTGCAACACCACCCTCGGCGCCATGCGCGGGATCGTTCATGCCCTGCGCGGCTGGCCGACCCCGCTGGGGGTCACTCTCAACACCGCCGGCGTGTCGCTGTTCGACAGTGAGGGCCGCTGCACTGACGACGCGGTCCAGCGCGCGCTGGCCACCGTAGCCGAACAGGCGCTGGCCTTCGCCCCCGCCGCCCCCTTACGGAGACAAGCCGATGCCTGCGCTCAGTCTGTCGCTTAGCGTTGCCGAAAAAGCGCGACTCACCGCCGGGATGGGGATGTGGTCCACCCACCCTATCCCCCGCTCCACGCTGGGTTCAGTCACCCTGTCCGATGGCCCGATGGGGATCACCGGCGGCCGGGTGGACGAGCGAGATATTGCCCTGCTCAGCCCCTGCGGACTGGCGCTTGGCGCCAGCTGGGACCGCCAGCTGGTCAGCCGGGTTGGCGGCGTCATCGGCGAGGAGGCGCTGCGCACCGGAACGCAGGCGCTGCTGGCGCCTAACCTGAACCTGTTGCGCAGCCCCCTTGCCGGCCGCGCGTTTGAGCTTTTCGGCGAAGACCCGCGGCATATCGCCGAGCTGGGCGCAGCGTGGATCGACGGCGTCCAGCGCCAGGGGGTGGGCTGCATCGTCAAACATATGGTCTGTAACGATTCAGAAACCGATCGGCGGACCATGAACGTGGTCGTCGATGAAGCCACCCTGCGCGAAGTCTATTTCTGGCCGTTCGAAGTGGCGGCCAGCCGCGGCGTCTGGGGCATGCTGACCGCCTATAACCGGGTGAACGGGATCTATTGCGCCGAGCAGCATCAGGCCATCAGCCAGTGGCTGAAGCGCGATCTCGGCTGGGACGGGCTGGTGATGTCCGACTGGTTCGGCACCCAGAACGGCCCGGCCAGCTTCCGCGCCGGGCTGGATCTGGAGATGCCGGGCCCGGCCCGCCATATGGGCGAGCGCCTGCTGCCCGCGCTGATGGATACCGACAGCGACGCCCGGCGTCTTGACGATGCCGCCGCCCGGCTGGCGCGGCTGGCCGAACGGGTCAGCCATCCTCTGCCCTGGGATGGCTCTGCCGCCGCCCAGGCGCAGCGGCGTCACACCCTCGAAGAGGCGGCGGCGGCGGGCTTTGTCCTGCTGCACAATCGCCAGCGGCTGCTGCCCCTCGCCGCGCAGGCGGGACAGCGGCTGGCGGTGATTGGCCCCAACGCCACGACGCCCTGCTTCCAGGGCGGGACCTTTGCCAGAGTGGCGCTGATGCCGGGACTGATCTCTCCTCTGGAGGCCATTCGCCAGCGCTTTTCCGCCGCTGGGGTCGAAATAAGCTATGCCCAGGGGGTGGAGAGCGATTACCGCATCCCACCTCTGCATCATTTGCCGCTGCGCACCGCCGCCGGCGAGCGCGGCCTGGACGTTGCCTACGCCACCGCTGACGGGGGCGTGGTTCATCAGGAGGTGCGCGACGCCTCCTCGCTGATCTGGTTCCGCGATATGCCGGGCGTCGGCGACATGCTGCGCCTGACCGAACGCGCCACCGTGACGGTAAGCTGCCAGTTCACCGCGCCGGTGAGCGGCCGCTACGGCTTCTGGATCGGCGGCACCGGGGAGATCGCCCTCCAGCTGAACGGCGAGCGCGTGGCGACCTTCAACGGCGAGGCGCTGGAGGGGGATATCATGGGCAAGCTGATGCAAGCCCCGCATACCCGTCTTGAATTTCCGCTGCAGGCGGGGGAAAACCTGACCTTCCGGGCCGAGATGGCGCTGGGCAGCAGTATCGCCCACGGCATCTGGTTCGGCTGCCAGCCCCCTCAAACCATCGACCTGCTGCAGCAGGCGGTCGACCATGCCCGGGCGGCCGACAGCGTGGTGCTGGTGATAGGCGAAACGGCCGATGCCGGTCTGGAGAGCATCGACCGGGACGCTACCGCGCTGCCGGCGCATCAGGTCGCCCTGATCCGCGCCGTCTGCGCGGCGAATCCGCGGACGGTGGTGGTGCTGAACGTCGCCCATCCGGTGGATACCGGGTGTCTCGCCGACGCGGCGGCGGTCATGGTCGTCTGGTATCCGGGCCAGGAGTTTGGCCCGGCGCTGGCCTCAGTGCTGGCCGGGGATCGTGAGCCTGGCGGTCGCCTGCCGGTGACCTTCGCCCAGCGTCTGGACGACTATCCGGTGCGCAGCCTGACGCCGGACGCCGCAGGGGACCTCTGGTACCACGAGCGCCAGCAGGTGGGCTATCGCTGGTTTAACGCCCGCGAACGCCCCGCCGCCTGGGCCTTTGGTCACGGTCTGGGGTATGCCGATATCACCCTGAGCGCCGCCGCGCTGACAGGCGACGAGGTGGACGCTCTGCAGCTGCGCTGCCGGCTGGAAAACCGCGCCGCCCGCGCCGGAAAAGCAGTGGTCCAGCTCTACCTGCGGGGGCCGGAGACGGCCTGGTCGGCGCTGGCGGAGTTTGCGGCGGTCAGCGTCCCGGCGCACGAGGAAGCCTCTCTGACCCTTGCCCTGCCGCGTCACGCGCTGCAGCGCTGGCAGGTGCCCGCCCAGGAATGGCGCCTGGCCAGCGGCCCCTGGCAGCTGGCGGTGGGTTTCGCCAGCGACGATATCCGGGCAACCTTCGATTTCGTGCTGACTCCCGACGGGAAAATCAGCCACCGGGGCTAAGCCCGGATCGATGGCAAAGAGGGTCGGCAACGTGCCGGCCCTCTTTTTTTATTCCTGCGCCAGCCGATTCGCGAAAAAAAACCGCCCGGCGGCAGCGTACCGGCGGGCGGGGTTAAAAGCCTGAGGCGATCGGTGTCAGAAGTTCCAGTACATCGAGGACTGCCAGAGGACCGCCGACTCATGCTTCGGCACCAGCGTCGGGTTATCCTGCCAGGTGATACCGTTGATCCAGTAAATCCCTTTCGTCACGCGCAGGGCGTGCGACAGGGAGATGGCGTTGATGCTCTGTGGCGCCTCCATTCCCGCCTCGCCGACATAATCGCGGAACTTCTTACTGATAAAGGAGCGGGTGTAGCCCAGCGAGGTCATATCCTGCTCGCGGCCGGGAAACAGGCCGATGTCAAAGAAGGTCACCTGGAAGTCGCTGGTGTAAGCATTGCGATCGTCCGGCGCGTAGTCCGCTTTCACATCGAGATACAGCCCCAGCGGAAGCCCTTTTTTCGGCTGGGTCAGCTGCATGGTGTTGGCGACGTAGAACGCATAGTTACTACTGCTGTCGCCGGGCTGGTCAAAATACTGGTAGTGCGAGGTGTTATAGATAGCCCCGGCGCGGAACCACAGCGATCGCTGCGACTCGCCCGCCGCCTGCTTAAAGCCAAACTCATTCACCAGGATCGGGTTGGCGCCATCGACGTGCCATTTCAGCCCCGAGGGGTTCTGCTCCACGTCGTCGAGGTGTCCGGCAGGCGACATACTGCGGCTGACGGCAAAGTTGTTATAGAATTTCTTATCGCTGTCGCGGACGATGGCGGTGAAGGTCGGCGTCGGCGCATTGAGGCTGATCCCCACCTGCACCGGTATCACGCTGGTCGGCCCCAGCGCGGCTGAGGAGGAGTTGCCCCCCAGCACCATGCCGTAAAACTGACGAATTAACGGATAAAAACCATACTGCAGCTCCAGCTGGCCGTTTAATAAGGGCTGGTTCACCGCCAGCACCGCAATATTATGCAGTTCCGGATAGCTGTCATGATAATTCGAGGTCGCCCACTGGGGAGAAAAAGTAAATTGCGCGTCTTTGCTAAAACCAATTCGACTTAAATCATAGGTGACGTTCAGCGACATATTTTGTGACCAGGTAAAATTCTGCCCGGCATATTGTTGCGGGTCGGCGGACTGGCCTTTCAGATCGTACATCACCATCGGGTTCCAGCTTAACTGGACACCCCAGCCACGGTCGGCCAGCGCGCTGCGAAAGCCACCAATATCGCCGATGAGCGATTCGCAGGTCGACGGAGGGCTGACGACCTGCGCTGAGCGGGTATTCAGTTTATCCAGTTGCTCACAGGTCCAGGTATCGGCCAGCGCGGTGCTGGAGAATATCGCCAGCGTCAGCGCCGAAAGTGGAAAAACTATTTTCTTACTTACGTCGGTACAGCAGAGACTCATAATAAACCCTCATTTTTATTTTTTGCAGGTAAGATGCGCCATATCGTGAAAAATAAATTGGTCACAATATGTTTATTAACAGGGATTAATTAGGCTGAAAGTTAACGCTAAATAAGGTGTACACTTTTTCTAAATAATGGCCTCCCCTTCCCGCCGGAAGACCGGCGGGCGTGTGGTAATGATGTCGTCAGGTGAAATTAACGAGCCAGCGCGCGGCGGCCCCCTATCCGGGCGCTGGCGATACCCGTCGCGCCGGCGATAGCCAGCGTCAGCAGCGCAAACAGCAGCAGGCTGTCCTGCATGCTGCCGGTCATGCCATTCAGCAAGGTCATCAGAACCGGGCTGATGAACATGCCGAGGAAAAAGAAGGTGTGCCAAATGCCGATCCCCGTCGCCCGGTGCGGCGCCGGCAAGGCTTTCATCATCCAGGCCAGCATCAGAGGGATCAGCATTCCGTTACCGACCTGCGCGACGAACGCTGCCGCCACGCCGGCCAGCGGATTGTGGGCCACGGCGATAAACAGCAGCCCGAGGCCAAAAATGGCGTAAAAAAGGAAAAACTGCCTGTCGACGCGCTGCCTGGCGTTGCGGCCATACAGCCAGGCGCCCAGCGGCACGCCAATGCCGGCAACGGCGGTAGCGATGCCAATCTGGCTGCTGGAGGTCAGCCCGAGCTGACTGAACACCTGGCTTATCTGCAGCGGTTCGAGAAAATAGAGGATCGCGCTGGCGAGGGTAATCAGGCCGATCGCCGCCATTTTGCGCCGTGGAAAAGCGACAGCCTCTTCGCCAGCGACACTGTCCACGCGACGGCGCGTCGCCGGCTCTGCGGTGAACAGACACAGGCCGATAAAGACCGGGATCGCCAGAGCATACAGGTAGATCGGACCATACCAGCCCAGGGTTCCCAGCAGGCCAGCCCCCAGCACGATCAGCGTCGACAGTATCGACCCTATGCCGCTCTGCACCGCCAGCCATTTGCTGCGCGCCTCACCGGTAAAGTAGTCGCCAATCAGCGCATTGGCGGTGGTAAGAATAAAGGCGTCGGCAATACCCATCACCAGCCGCGCCAGCAAAATGGCATACAGATCGTCGAGCATCACCGGCAGCAGGCCAAACCCTGCGTACAGAGCGGTGGCAGCAATCAGCAGGCGGCGACGGCTCAGGCGATCGCCTACCATCCCCGCCAGCGGAGCCAGCAGCGCCATGCTCGCCGCCGGTATGGTGATGATCATCGGCACCAGCAGCTGGGCGTGCGGCTGCGCGGCAAAATGACTGAACAGGAGCGGCATCACCGGCAGCATGGTCAAGGTCCCCATGATCGGCAACAGTGCCGCCAACATCAGTAACATCGCCTGTACGGCCCCCGCCTCGCGCGGGGTTGCTGAAACTTTGTGCATCACCATCTTCCGCTCTCCATCACTGCTCTTTATTTAGAATATGAATTACAGTTCTATTTTTTATCGGTAAAAAAAGGCGTTTTACGCCCCGGCTTAATGGCTGGAAACGCATCAACGAACTCAGCACATATACCGTTCTACCCTACCGGATGCAGGTGGCATGGACTGCGATTGCTATCACAATTAATACAATGCATTCACATTAAATTAACATAATCATCGACGCCTTCAGGCGTCGACAATCGCCACCGCGCGAATAAACCCGGCCGAGCCGCGGCGGATCTTGTAGGGAAAACAGCTCACCCAGAAGCCGTGGTCGGGAAGCTGCTCCAGGTTACTCAGCTTCTCCATTTGCCCATAGGCGATCTCCCTGCCGGCTTTATGCCCCTCCCAGATCAGCCCGGCGTCGCCGCTGGCCTGAAAGCGTTCGCGGGTAAAGTGGAAGGGTGCATCCCAGCTCCAGGCGTCGGTGCCAACCACCCGTACCCCCTGCTCCAGCAGCCACAGCGTCGCCGCCCGGCCAATGCCGCAGCCGCGCTGCAGGTAATCCGGCTGGCCGTAGCGGGCGCCGGCCGCGGTATTGATCAACACAATATCCAGCGGCGACAGGCAATAGTCTATTCGCGCCAGCTCGCGCTGCAGATCCTCCGGCTGCAGGATCGCCCCGTCGGCGACATGGCGAAAATCCAACCGGACGCCGGGGCGCAGGCACCACTCCAGCGGCAGCTCATCGATGCCAAACGCCGGTTCGCCGCCGTTGGTGGTCGAGCTGTAGTGCCAGGGGGCATCCATATGGGTGCCATTGTGCGGCGTCACGGTCAGGCGCTCCGAGGCCCAGGCCTCCTCTCCCGGCATCTGCGCTTTTTCCAGCCCCGGGAACATCGCCGCCATTTCCGGCCATCCCTGCTGATGATCCTGATACTCAATGCTCGGCAGCAGCGGCGGCGGATCGGTCCAGGGATTGTTGTCCAGGGTGACGGAGAGGTCGACCAGCCGACGCCCCTGTAAAAGATTGATCATGGTTTACTCCGTTAACATCACAACGTGTTGATCCAGTACGCCAAACAGCGGCCGGCCATCGGGGGCGTGGGCTTCCATCGTCACCCGCTCCCCCGGGGATAAAAACGGCGTGCGCGGCTCGCCGAAGGCCAGCATCTCTATGGCCCGCACCTCGGCGATACAGCTGGCGCCGCGGCTGGCATCCGGCCCGGACACCGTGCCGGAACCCACCACCGTCCCGGCGCGCAGACGGCGGGTCTGCGCCGCATGGGCAATCAGTTCGCCAAAATGGAAATGCATCTCGCTACCCGACTGGCAGCCAAACGGCTTGCCATTGCGGGTCACCTGCAGCGTCAGCGCCGCCCGCCCGTGCTGCCAGGCCTGTCCCAGTTCATCCGGGGTAAGGGCCACCGGTGCAAAGGCCGAGGCGGGTTTGGCGTGAATAAAACCAAACCCGGTCTGCATCTCGCGCGGCGCCAGCGCCCGCAGACTGATATCGTTAAGCAAGACGATCAGGCGGATACAGCTCAGCGCCTGTTGCGGCGAGCAGCCCTGCGGCACCTCGTCGACGACTACCGCGAACTCGCCCTCAAAGTCGAGGCCATCCTCGACCCGGCGGCAGACTATCCCGGCGTGGGGGGCAAGAAAGTCGTCCCCGCTGCCCTGATACATCAGCGGCGTCTGGTCGGCGCCGGCAATCGGCGGCAGGTGAAAGGCCCGCTGCATGCGCTCGCCATGGCTCAGGAAGGCCGAACCGTCCAGCCACTGCCACGCCCGGGGCAGCGGCGCCATCAGGCGCCGGGGATCATAGGGCTGCGCCGCCGGATAGCGGCGCGCATTGAGCGCCTGATAGCGCGCCTGCAGCGCAGGCCACACCCGCGCGGCCTGCTCCAGCGCCTGCTGAAGCGTCGGAGCGATGTCCGCCGCATCGGCCATCAGCGTCAAATCGCCTGAGACCACCACCAGGCAGCCGTCGCGTTCACCGTTATCTCGTGTTGCCAGTTTCATGACCTGCCTCCTCCAGCAGACATAGCCAGCCGTCGACGTCCACGTCGCCAGCCAGCGGACTCAGACGTTGGCCAGCGCAGGCGCCCTGCACGCAGAGGCCGCTGTCCGGCATAAAAATCGCCCCGTGGGCGAAGCAGACCAGCCGGTCGCCCCGGGCGTTGAGAAAAGCGTCCTGCCGCCAGTTCATCGGGGTATCGAGATGCGGACAGCGGTTGCGCCACAGATAGAGCGTTCCCTGATAGCGGCAGGCAATCACCGTCGCCTGCCCGCTGCCCGTGGGGTCAAATCCCCGCGCCTGGCCCTCAGCCAGGCTGTCGGCACGGCACAGGCGAACCATCAGCGGGCGTTATCCGGACCGGGAGCCCACTTCTCGCGATACCCCAGCAGGAAATATTGCGAGTTATCGGCCCCCGGCAGCGCTTCGCGCGGCTGCCAGTGGTCATCGTGCTGATCCATATCGGCGTCGTATTCGATATGACACCCGAGCGGGCTGTTGAAGTACCAGAACCAGTTCGATCCCAGCTGATGGCGCCCCGGTCCCCAGAAGGTCTGATACCCCTTCTGCTGAAAGCGGCTGCCGGCCATCATCAACTCGGTGGGCCCGCCGAGGTGGAAGGTAAAGTGTTCAATGCCGGTCATAAACGGCGGGGCCTGGATCAGAAACAGGGTATGGTGATCCTGGGTGCCGGCGGGTCGCAGGAAGGGGCCGACGTGGGTGAAGCGATCGGTACAGACAAAGCCCAGCCGTTGATAAAAAGCTTCCGCGCGCGCGGCGTCCGGCACAAAATAGACCACATGGGAGAGCGAACGCGGCTCCGCCGCCATGTCGGCGCTGGCCCCGGTCTGATTGACCGGCCGCCCGGCGCGATCCCCCGGAGCGTTGATTTTCTCACCTTCCCGCTGCAGCGGCTGGCGCTGGCTGACGCGAAACCCGAGGGCAAAGCCGGCATCATCGACGCAGCGCAGCACGCCGTCGGCGCCAAGTTTCACCTCGCGATCGCGGCGCAGCGTCTCGGCAATAGCCTCAAGCGTGGCGCTATCCGCCACGCCATAGACGGTTTCCCGCAGCTGGCTGCCGCTGGGCAGCGCCGCGGGCAGCGACGGATCGTCACGTCCCCGCAGCAACACCCCGGTGCCATCCAGCGCGCTAAAGAAACCGTTCTCCTGCTCGCGTAAACCGTAGTCGATAAGAAACTGTCGACAGCCCGCCAGGTCATCGACGCCAAATACCAGATAATCCGGACCAAGAATATTCATCGCGGTTGTTCCTTATGCGTGTTCAGGCCACCCGGCCGCCGAGGGCTTCCGCCACCCAGTCAGCGATGTAGTGCCCGGCGTTAATTGAGTTGTCGAAGCTGGAGTGCTGCACACCGCCCTCGCGGTCAGTGAAAATTTTCAGCTCGCGGCGCGGGCTGTTCACCAGTTGGTCGTAGGTGCGCTGCGCCCATTTCACCGGGATCTGCGAGTCCTTTTCACCATGGGTGACGAGAAAAGGCACCCGTATGCGGTCAAGAATGCCGTCGAGATGGACGTTCTCCGCGATGCGCATAAAAGCGTCGATATCCTCGCCGCCCCACACCCAGCGCACGTGCTGCCAGTAGTGCGGTACCGGAAAATCCCCTTCGCGTTCGCGGCGGCGCTGCTGCACCTCTCGCCAGTCGTGATTGGCGCCCCATACCACGCCGCAGGCGAAGCGCGGCTCAAACGCCACCGCCCGCGGGCAGTAATAGCCGCCCAGCGAGACCCCTTCCATGCCGATGCGCCCGGCATCCACCTCCGGGTGCTGTTCCAGCCAGTCAACGATGCGGCTGGCCCAGTGCTCGCTGTCATAGCGGGCCTGCATGTCGTGAAGACGTAGCGCTTCGCCGGTTCCCGGCTGGTCGACCACCAGCGAGGAGACGCCGCGCCGCGCCAGCCACTGCGGCAGCCCAACCAGATATTTCATCTCTTTGGTGGAGTCGAGACCGTTGACCTGCACCAGCAGCGGCGCGCGGCCGGTCATCCCTTCGGCGCGGACATAAAGCGCCGACAGGGTTTTGCCCTCGTAGGGGATAGTCACCCGCTGACAGTTAGCATGGGTATGGTGCAGCCCGGCGGCAAAGACATCGAGAAAGCGGCGGTACAGCGCATCGCGGTCCGGCGCGCCATGCGCCTGCAGACGCTCGCAGGTCAGGTAATAGTTGGCCGCCCGAAGATACTTCTCGCCTGCCGACAACCGCCGTCCCCGCGCTTCATCTTCGCCCGCCAGCGCGCATAATTTATCGGCCATGCGGGACCAGGTTTCCCGGAACGCGCGGGTGCCTTCGGCGTCGGGATGCTCGGACGCGGCCAATAGCGGCGCGCACATCTCTTCGATCTCACCGATGCGGGCGCCCATCTCGATGGAGAGATCCACCGACAGGTTCCAGACATAGTTTTTAGGGAAATAGCGAAACATAGGGTCATCCTTCAACATTCAGTCGCAATCGCTGTAGCGCAGGCACTGTCACATAAAGCACCTGCGGGCGACCAATCATGTCTCAGGATGTCAGGTATCGACGGGAACAATACCAGTGGGTTAGCGTGCGCTGGCGACGATTTTCGCTTTCAGCCAGCCGAAGATAGGATCGTTATCCAGCGAGCGGTGCCAGCCGATAAATTCGCGCATCACCGGCAGCGTCACCGGGACCGGGAAAAGACGCAGCGGCAGCATCGCCGCGTACTGCTCCGCCAGCCGCCGGTGCAGCGTGGCGATCCGCGAGGTGCCGATCAGCAGCTGCGGAACGCAGTGGTAGCTGTGGGTCACCACCTCGATACGGCGGCTGAGCCCCGACTCGGCAAACAGATTGCCCTCCAGCCCCGGCTGCCGCTCGCGGCCAAAGACCACCGACACGTGCCCCAGCTGTTGCCAGGCATCGAGGGTCAGCGCCTCGCCGGTGTGGGGATTGTCCGCCCAGGCCAGGCAGACAAACTCTTCGTCAAACAGCGCTTCGGCGGGATGGTCGGCGGCCATAAAACGCTCCGGCGCCACGATGATATCCAGCTCGCCGCGGTTGAGCATGCCGGTGGACTGGGCGTCCGGCGAGAAAAACTCAAAGGTCATATTCGGCGCCTGCAGGTGCACCGTTTGCAGCGCATCCTTCAGCATCACGTTGATCACGTAATCCGAGGCCATAATGCGGAAATGGCGCTTGCTGGTTGCCGGCTCATCCACCGGCCGTCGGGCAATAGAGGTCTGAATTTTCATCAGCACGTCGCGGACCGGCTCCCGCAGCTCTTCCGCCAGCGGCGTGGGCCGCATCTTTCTGCCCACCTGGGTGAGCAAATCATCCTCAAAGTAGGTGCGTAACCGGTTGAGCACCCCGCTGGTGGCAGACTGGGTCATATGCAACCGGCCCGCGGCGCGGGTGATGTTCTGTTCGTCAAGTAACACATCCAGTGCCACCAGTAAGTTCAGATCAAGATGTTGGTAACGCATGGGTCCCCCGGCGAGAAATGGCGTGCTTATCCTGTGGCTTAATTTAACTTTTCTGCAACTTTTTGTTTTCAATTTCCACGGCGATATCGTTTTTTGCGATAGCGATCATTCTTTATCGCGATTAGTCAGCGCGCCGCTCGGTTGGTTAACGTCCTGTTCTCTGTCCCCTCGAGAAAACAGCTACGATGAACATCAATAACGCATTAATCGTTGGCGGCGGTATCGGCGGTCTGTGTACCGCCATCGCCCTCCGCCAGGCCGGCGTCGCCGTCGATGTCGTAGAGATCCAACCGCAGTGGCGGGTCTACGGCGTCGGTATCATTCAGCAGAACAATGTCGTGCGCGAAATGCAGCGGCTTGGGGTGCTGGAACGCTATCTGGACGCCGCCTGGCCGTTTGACAGCGTCTCGGTGCACACCCTGAGCGGCCAGCAGCTAGCCAGCTTTCCCGGCCAGCGGCTGGCCGGTGAACAGTTCCCGGCCAACGTCGGCATCTCCCGCCTGGCCCTGCACAACGTACTCTGTTCCACCGCCCGGGAGCTGGGGGTCCGACTGACCACCGGCGAGAGCATTGACGCCTTCCGTCAGGTTGACGATGCGGTTGAGGTGAGCTTCAGCCGTGGCGGTCAGGGGCGCTACGATCTGCTGGTGGGCGCCGATGGGATCTACTCCCGGGTGCGCGGCATGCTGTACGGCGAGCGCTATCGCCCCCGCTTTACCGGTCAGGGCGTATGGCGCTACAACTTTCCGCGACCGCCGGAGGTGGACCATCTGATGTGCTTTATGGGCGAGACCTGCAACTGCGGGCTGGTGCCGCTGGGGGACGATCTGATGTATCTGTTTATCACCTCCCACGAAGCGGATAACCCCCGCTACGCCCGCGATCAGCTGGCGGCGGAGATGCGCCGCCGTCTGCCGCCCGGTGCGGGGTTGCCGGGCAGCCTGCGCGAGCATATCGTTAACAACGACGAGGTCGTCTATAAGCCGCTGGAAGAGCTGTTCGTCGACGATCCCTGGTATCAGGGACGCATCGTGCTGGTGGGCGACGCGGTTCACGCTACCACTCCGCATCTCGGTCAGGGGGCGGGCATGGCGATTGAGGATGCCATCGTGCTGCGCGAAGCGCTGCAGCAGACCGACAGCGTCGCAGCCGCGCTGGCGCATTTTGACGCCCGCCGCCGGCCGCGCTGTCAGCAGATCTGGGCCGCCTCGCTGCAGGTGGGCGAGAGCGAGATCCACCGCGATCGCCATTTTGACCGCCAGCGGGCGATGGGCGATATGATGACCCTGACGGCGAAGCCGATATAAGCCCTGCCCGGCGCCCTCCGCCGGCCACGCTGGCGGATTATTCCCCGGTTCATTGGCCGGCACGATCGCCATCGCATCCCCCTTTCACCAGGCGCTGATCTTCCTGCACAAACTCTCCACCATCACGATTGCGGAAAAAACCATTAAAGCGAATCGCTAACGACCGCGCCGCCCGGCGAGCTGTCCACACCTGCGGCGCCTAACCCTGTGGATAACCTGGAGGCAGTTGTCCGGCAGCCCCAGCACAAGCGGGCTACCGGCTGCCGTTCGTTTTTTGAACAGGAAAACCGCCGCCACGGCGGAGGGAAGCGCCCGCCCCGCTTAATAATTCCACTTCGGCCGCGCCACCGTGTTCTTCTTCAGCAGATCGCGGAACGCTTTCAGATAGGGTTCATTGCTGCGCCCGCGCTTACAGATAGCCGAGAACGGCGACTGAAAGCCAAACTCGTTGGGCAGCAGCACCCGCAGGCGGTTCTCTTTGATCCACGGCCAGGCGTAATGCTCCGGCAGATAGCCAATATATTTTCCCGAGAGGATCAGCAGCAGCTGGGCGTCGACGGTCTCAACGGTGGCGCTGCCTTTGCTGAAGCCCCGGCGGCGGAGATCGCTGGTGTTCCAGTAGCTGCGGGTCACCAGCGGGCACTGGCTGATCTGCTCTTTATCGAGCTGGCGGCTGAAGAACATCGGGTGCAGATCGCTGCAGTAGAGCCAGTGCTGCTCGCGGTACAGCGGCTCGCTGATGATGTTATGCACCTGCGAGTTGTAGCTGCCGATGGCCAGGTCGATATGGTTGTTCAGCACCCCGTTCAGTTGCTCCGCCGGGGTGCGAATAATCAGTTTGATATGCACATGGGGAAATTTGTCGCTGAAGCTGCGCAGAACCACCGGCAGCGAGAGCGCCGTTTCGGTCTCGATGGAGTCGAGCGTCGAGATGCACAGGGTGCCGCTGTGCTCCCCTTTAAGCAGGGCCGACTGCCGCTCCAGCTCATTGAGTTCGCTCAGCACGCGGATCGCCTGCTGTAAAAACTGCTGACCTTTCTCGGTCAGGGAAAAGCCGCCGCGCCCGCGCTGACAGAGGGTGAAGCCGAGCTGTCCCTCCAGTTGCGACATCGCATTGCTGATGGCGGAGACCGAAATGCCCAGCTCCTGCTGGGCCCGGCTGTAGCTCTCCAGGCGGGCCACCGCCTCGAAAACCTGCAGCTGGCGAATATTGAGGCTGGCGTCATTATGCATCGTATTTAGTTCACCAATAAATGAACTGAGTATTTACGCCAGACGATGTAAAGTCCAGCGCGGGTTGCGCACTATCTCTCCTGTTACGTTTCATCCGTCAGATTCAGGAGCAGACATGGATAACCTCTTTCACCAACCGCAGGGTGGCAATGAGATGCCACGCTTCGCCGGCCGCGCCACGATGATGCGCCTGCCGTTTATCGAAGATTTACAGGGACTTGATGCGGCGTTTGTCGGCATTCCGCTGGATATCGGCACCTCGCAGCGCTCAGGTACGCGCTACGGACCACGCTATATTCGCGCCGAATCGGTGATGATCCGTCCGTACAATATGGCGACCGGCGCCGCGCCGTTCGACTCGCTGTCGGTGGCCGATATCGGCGATGTGCCGATCAATACCTACAGTTTGCTCAAATCGGTGCAAATTATCGAAGATTACTACACCGGTTTGAATAGTTATCCGCTGATCCCCCTCACCCTCGGCGGGGACCATACCATTACCCTGCCGATCCTGCGGGCGCTGACCAAAAAACATGGGCCGGTGGGGCTCATCCATGTCGACGCCCATACCGACACCAATGATGAGATGTTCGGTGAGAAAATCGCCCACGGCACCACCTTCCGCCGCGCCGTTGAGGAGGGACTGCTCGACCTCAAACGGGTGGTGCAGATTGGCCAGCGCGCCCAGGGCTACGCCGCCGGCGACTTCCAGTGGGGCGTTGACCAGGGCTTTCGCCTGGTGCAGGCGGAGCAGTGCTGGCATATCTCGCTGGCGCCGCTGATGGCCGAAGTCCGCCAGCAGATGGGCGACGGGCCGGTGTATCTCAGCTTTGATATCGACAGCCTCGATCCCATCTGGGCTCCGGGAACCGGGACGCCGGAAGTTGGCGGTCTGACCTCCATTCAGGCGCTGGAGATCGTCCGCGGCTGCCGCAGCCTGAACCTGATTGGCGCCGATCTGGTGGAGGTCTCGCCCCCCTACGACGTGAGCGGTAATACCTCCCAGCTGGCGGCCAACCTGCTGTACGAGATGCTCTGCGTCCTGCCCGGCGTGAAGTACGCCTGAGGAAGCCGCCATGGAGCTGAAATGCTTTCGCACCCTCTGGGGAGTGACGACCCCCTGGCCGCAAACGCTGGATGAACTGCAGCGCGTCGGCTGCTGCGGTATCGAAGCCCGCGTCCCGTTGACGGCGGAGGAGCGGCGGCAGCTCGCCGACCGCCTGCAGGCGTCGGGGCTGGAGTATATCGCCATCCTCTTCAGCGGCGGTGGGGTGCTCCCCGCCCAGCATGAAACGCCGGAACAGCATCTGGCGCGCCTGCAGACCCGCTTCGCCGAGGCCAGCGGTCTCAACCCGCGCTTTGTCAATCTGCTGGCGGGCAACGATCGCTGGCCGCTGGCGCAGCAGGTCGATTTTCTCGGCAGGGCGCACGAGCTGGCCGCCGGGTTTGGGTTGACCTGCAGCTTTGAAACCCATCGCGCCACCTCGCTGTACAGCCCGTGGCTCACCCTGGAGATTGTTCAGCAACTCCCCCAGTTGCGCTTTACCGCCGACATCAGCCACTGGGTGGTGGTCAGCGAGCGCTTGCTGGATGACCCCTGCGATGACTTCAGCGCCTTTATCGACCGCGTGCATCACGTGCAGGCCCGGGTGGGCTACGACCAGGGGCCGCAGGTGCCGCACCCGGCGGCGCCGGAGTATCAGCCGGCGCTGGCCTTTGCCGAGCGCTTCTGGGAGCAAATCTGGCATTCACAGCGCCGGCGCGGCTATCAGCAAACTACCCTGACGCCGGAGTTTGGCGCCGACGGCTATCTGCACCACCTGCCGTTCACCAACGTTCCGGTGGCCGATCTCTGGTCGCTCAACGCCTGGATGGCCGCGCGCCAGCAGGCCCACTTTCAGCAGTTTTTAACGCTCACTGAACAGGAACCGCAGCCATGACCGCCGTGAAGCACGCTTTTACTGAACTCCCGACCATCGATATCCGCGATCTGGCCGGCGACGATCTCGCCAGGCGCCAGGCGGTGGCCGACGCCATCGGCCGCGCGGCGCGCGAGGTGGGCTTTTTCTACATCACCGGCCACGGCATCGACCCGGCGCTGATCGCCGGCGTCCGCGAGGCGGCGAAGCAGATCTTCGCCCTGCCGATGGAGGAGAAGATGAACTACTACATCGGCCGCTCCAAAAGCCATAAGGGCTACGTCCCGGAAGGAGAAGAGATCTACGGCGCCGGCAAGCCGGACCATAAAGAGGCGTTCGATATCGGCTTCCAGGCGGCGGACGACCATCCGCTGGTGCTCGCCAGTACACCGCTGATCGGCGCCAACGAGTGGCCCGATCTGCCGGATTTCCGCGCGCGGGTGCTGGCCTACTACGATGCGGTCTTCGCCCTCGGCCACCGCCTGTTCGACGCTTTCGCCCTCGCGCTCGGCCTGCCGGAAGGGTATTTCAAACCGATGGTGACCTGCCCGCCGGCTAAGCTGCGGCTAATCCATTACCCGTTTGACGCCAGCGTCGAAGATGTTCCCGGAATTGGTGCACACACCGACTATGAGTGCTTCACCCTGCTGCTCGCCGACCAGCCCGGGCTTGAAGTCCTCAATGAAGAAAGCGTGTGGATCGACGCGCCTCCTGTCACGAACGCCGCCGGAGAAGAGGCGTTCGTGATCAATATCGGCGACATGCTGGAAGTGCTCAGCGCTGGCACATTTGTTGCTACAGCCCACCGGGTGCGCAAAGTGCCGCAGGAGCGGTACTCCTTCCCGCTGTTTTTCGCCTGCGATTACCACACGCTGATCCGCCCGCTACCGACCTTTCTGGCCGCCGGCGAAGCCAGCGAATATCAGGAGCTGAGCATCGGAGAGCATATGTGGAGCCAGGCGCTGCAAACCTATCGCTATCTGCGCGAGAAGGTCAATCGCGGCGAGCTCCAGCTGCCGGAGCGCGCGCGCGGCACCAATACCTTTGGCCATTTGAAAAAACAGGCACAGCAAAAAAACCCCCTAACCCCCCGTGAGGAACCATGATGACTAGCACCCTGAAAAAAATCTCGCGCCGCGTCGCGCTTACCCTCGCCGTCAGCGCCTGTTTCTCCTCTGTCACCCAGGCGGCGGAACTGCTGACCGAGGGCGTCTTTAAGGTGGGGATGGAGGTTACCTACCCGCCGTTTGAGTCCTATGACAGCAATAACAACATCGTCGGTCTCGACCCGGAGTTCGCGACGCTGATCGCCGAGCATCTGCAGGCCAAACCGCAGCTGATCGACACCAAGTTCACCAGCCTGATCCTCGGCATCGGCAAGAAATATGACGCGGTGATCTCCGGGATGTACGTGACGCCGGAACGCCAGAAGCAGGCCGACGCCATCCCTTACGCCCTCTCCGGCGCGTCGATCATCGCCCTGAAGGGCGGCGCGGTGCAGCCGAAAACCGAAGATGAGCTGTGCGGCGTGAAGGTCGGTCTGCAGGCAGGCACCACCTGGGTGACCAGCCTGAAAAAACACTCCGATGAGTGGTGCCTGAAAAACGGTAAACCGGCCATCACCATTCAGGAGTTCCCGACGGCGCCGGAAGCCTCCCAGGCGCTGCTGTCGAAGAATATCGACGCCCAGCTCGAGATCGCCCCGGCGGCGCAGATTATCGTCGATAAGAGCCGCGGTCGCCTGGCGATAAGCTCGACGCGCCTGGTCTACCCGCTGCCGCTGGGGATCTACGTCGCCAAAGGCAACACGGAGCTGGCGGAGGCGATTAAGGCCACCCTCGCTACGCTGAAAGCCAACGGCAAATATGCCGCGCTGATCAAAAAATACAACTTAGAAAGCATCGATTAAGACAATAAGCACTGCGCAACAGGAGTCGGTATGGCGTTCGATTGGGGATACTTTTTTTCATTGTTTAGCATTGGGGCATTCTGGCAGGCGTGCGTGACCGTGATCGTGGTCAGCACCTTGTCCTGGGGGATCGGCCTGGTGGTCGGTTTTCTGCTAGCCTGCGCGAAGCTCTCGGCGCCGCGCTGGATCAAGATCCCCGTCGAACTCTATATTTGGTTTTTCCGCAGCGTGCCGCTGATGGTGCTGCTGGTGTTTGTCTACAACCTGCCGCAGCTGTTTCCGGTGACCCAGCCGCTGCTCGGGGTGCCGTTTATCGCCGGGCTGGTGTCGATGACCGTCACCGAAGCGGCCTATATGGCGGAGATCCACCGCGGCGGGCTGTTGTCGGTGGCCAAAGGGCAAAGCGAGGCGGGCCATGCGCTGAGCTTCAGCTTTATCGGCATCCAGCGGCTAATTATTATTCCTCAGGCGTTTCGCATCTCGCTGCCGACGCTGATCAATGAATACATCACCATCATTAAGCTGAGCTCGATTCTGTCGGTGGTCTCCTTACCCGAGCTGCTGCTCACCGGCCAGCGCTTGTACGCGCAAAATTTCCTCGTGATGGAGACGCTGCTGGCGGTGGCGGTGTACTACGTCATGGTGGTTACCGTCTTCACCTGGCTGTTCCGGGGGCTGGAGAATAGCCTCGATATTCAGCGCAAGCGTCCGCAAACCCTCAGCGAGGCGGAATGCCAGGCGCTGCGCCAGAGCCTGCCGGCGCTGACGGAGGAGATCAAAACTCCGGCCGTCAACGGCGCGCCGCCGGCGCTGGATCTGCGGGGCATCCGCAAATCCTGGGGTCAGCATGAGGTGCTGAAAGGCATCGACCTACAGGTGGAGAATGGGGAGGTGATCTGCATCATCGGCCCGTCCGGCTCAGGCAAAACGACCCTGATCCGCACCATCAACGCCCTCGAAAGTATTGATGGCGGGGAGATCATTCTCTACGGCGAGGACTACCTGAAAGGCGGAGCCATCGTCGATAAACGCCAGATGCGCGCCGGGGTGCGGCGTATCGGCATGGTCTTCCAGAGCTTCAACCTGTTCCCCCACCGCACGGTGCTCGACAACGTGATGCTGGCTCCGCGCTACCACCAGCTGCTGGATCAGCCGGTCGCCCGCGAGCAGGCCCTGGCGCTGCTCGACCGCGTCGGTCTGCTGGCCCACGCCCACAAATACCCCGGCCAGCTCTCCGGCGGCCAGCAGCAGCGCGTGGCGATCGCCCGGGCGCTGGCGCTGAAGCCGGACATCATGCTGTTTGACGAACCGACCTCAGCGTTGGATCCCGAGCTGGTGGGCGAGGTGCTGAAGGTCATTCAGTCGCTGGCCCGCGAAGGCATGACCATGCTGATTGTCACCCACGAGATGGATTTTGCCCTGTCGATTTCCGACCGCGTGGTGCTGATGGAGAACGGCGTGGTGCAGGCCGACATCGCCCCGCAGGTGATCCGCAGCCCGCTGGAGGCCCCTTCTCTGCAACGAATCCGTGAATTTATGGGAGTACGCTAAATGGCAACTGAGCAACACCTGCGCCAGCAGCTGGCCGCCGCCTACCGGCTGGCGGCGCTGTTCGGCTGGGAGGATACCCTCTACACCCACTTCTCCGTGCGCCTGCCCGGCGATGGCGAGCCGCGTTTTTTAATTAACCCCTTCGGCATGATGTTTGACGAAGTCACCGCCAGCAACCTGATCGTGGTGGATATGCAGGGCAAGGTCGTCGAGGGCGACGCGCCAGCTAACTCGGCGGGCTTTACCATCCACAGCGCGGTGCATATGGCCCGGGAAGACGCCCACTGCGTGATCCACACCCATACGCTGCCGGGAATGGCGGTGGCCGCCTGCGAGGACGGCCTGCTGCAGCTTAACCAGATCAGCACCGAGTTTTACCAGCGCGTCGGCTACCATCCCTATGAAGGGGTGGCCTTTGACCTCGACGAACGGGCGCGCATCCAGCGCTCGCTGGGGAATAATATCGCCATGATCCTGCAGAGCCACGGCCTGCTGTCGGTGGGCCGCACCGTGGCCGATGCGTTTTACATCATGTACTACCTGAACCGCGCCTGCGAGATCCAGATGGCCACCGCCCAGCTGGCGGCCCTCAGCCCGATCCACACCATCGCCCCGCACCTCAGCCAGCACGCCTGCGAGCAGCTGATGGGCGTGGAGCATGAACGTCAACAGGTCTGGCAGGCGTGGCTGCGCCGTCTTGACCGTCTCGATACCTCTTACAAAGACTAACGCCTATGTCTGATATCACTATCGTTGTGGATTGTAACGACGCGGATTTCGCCCGCGATATTTGCGCCGCCCTGCAGCAGTTTCCCGACGTCACGGCGCTTCTGCCCCATCACCAGGCGGCACGCGACGCCCAGTACGCCAGCTGCTGGTTCCCGGACCCGCAGCTGCTGAGCCGCTCGCCGGGGCTGAAGCTGATCCAGGCCGCGTCCGCCGGGGTCGATCATCTGCCGCCCGCGCTGTTCGCCAGCGAGATCCCGCTGTGCCGGGTGATCGATGAAGATTTTCGCCACGGCATGTTCGAATATGCTCTGTGGAGCGTCCTGTGGTTTCAGCGCCATTTCGACCGGGCGCTGGCCCACCAGCGGACCCAAACCTGGAAGCTCTATCCCCAGCGCGCCGCCGCCGACTTCCATATCGGCATTATGGGCCTCGGCGAAATTGGCGGCTATATCGCCGACCAGCTGGCCCGCCTTGGCTATCGGGTCTCTGGCTGGTCGCGCAGTGAAAAGCAGCTGGCTAGCGTCACCTGCTATCGCGGCGAGGAGGCGCTCGACAGCTTCCTCGGGTCGCTTGACGGACTGATTAACCTCCTGCCGCTCACCGCGCAGACCCGGGGTATCCTCGCCGCGCCGCTGTTCAGCCGGCTTCCCGCCGGAGCGGTATTAATCAACTGCGGGCGCGGAGAGCATATGGTCAATGAGGATGTACTGGCGGCGCTGGAGAGCGGCCAGCTCGCCGGCGCAGTGCTCGACGTCTTCCCGCAGGAGCCACTGCCGGCTGACGATCCGCTGTGGCGCCATCCGCAGGTGGTGATCACCCCGCATATGGCCTCTGCTGCCCCTGCCGAGGTGATCGCCCGCCAGCTGCTGGAGAACATTCAGCGCCAGCGTCGCGGGCTGCCGCTCAAAAACCTGGTCAATAAGCACGCCGGTTACTGATCCCCACCGATACCGTCGCTGCTACGCTTAATGGGTGATTCACAACCAAAAGGCAGGAACATGAAGATTGATTTATCGGGGAAAGTCGCGCTGGTCACCGCCTCCACGGCGGGTATTGGCTTTGCTATCGCCAAAGGCCTGGCGGAGAGCGGCGCAGAGATCATCATTAACGGGCGCAGCGAGCAGAGCGTGAACGCCGCCATCGCTCGTCTGCAAAATGAGGTGTCGAGCGCGAAGGTGCGACCCGCCATCGCCGACCTCAGCGGTGCCGACGGCGCAGCCCAGCTGCTGCGGGCGGTGACCGGCGTCGATATCCTGGTCAATAACGCCGGGATCTATGGCCCGCAGGATTTCTACGCCACCGACGACGCGACATGGGACAACTACTGGCAGACCAACGTCATGTCCGGCGTACGCCTGTCGCGGGGGCTGCTGCCGGCGATGGTCAGCAAAGGCTGGGGACGGGTGGTGTTTATCTCCTCGGAATCGGCGCGCAATATCCCGGCGGATATGATCCACTATGGCGTCACCAAGACCGCCCAACTGTCGCTGGCCCGCGGCCTGGCGAAATATGTCGCCGGCAGTGGAGTGACCGTTAACAGCGTTCTGCCGGGGCCGACGATTTCTGACGGCTTTGCCGAAATGCTGAAAGACGAAGTGGCGAGAACCGGCCAGTCGCTGGAGGAACTGGCGAAAGCGTTCGTCATGACCCACCGTCCGAGTTCGGTGATCCAGCGGGCGGCCTCGGTGGAAGAGGTCGCCAATATGGTGGTATACGTCTGCTCGCCGCAGGCGTCGGCCACCTCCGGCGCCGCGCTGCGCGTCGACGGCGGCGTGGTGGATGATATTCTCTGACGTCCTCTCATTCAGGGGAGTCCCCCTCCCCTGTCGTCTTTCCCGGCGCTAAAAAGCGCAAAACGTTAAAAAACCGCCGCAAAGTCGCACAAAGTGAACAGGAACATGTATTCCCAAAACTTATGATATTTGTTTTAAATATAAGTTGTGGTGTTAATGTCTCTGTTACGAAGCTTGCTTTTCTTTCTCGGCGCGGCGGTCGCGGCCGCCATCGCGGTACTCTGCCTGTGGGTGGATATTCGGGTATTTGGCAACGACATCCCGGAGGTGTCGCTGACTGAAGTGGTGCAGGAGAGCGTGCTGGCCGTCATCGTACTGGTTCACTTCCTGCTGGCGCGCAACTACCCCCACTTACGCTACAGCAATATCCTCATCGGCGGCTTCTTCCTCGCCATGCTGATCCGTGAGCTGGATGGCCTGTTTGATTTACTTTCCCATGGCAGCTGGGTGTGGTTTGCCCTGCTGGCCACCGCGGGGTCGCTGCTGGCGCCGCTGCGCCATCTGCGTCAGACCCTGTCGCAGCTGGCGGCTTATACCCGCACGCCCTATTACGGCATGATGATCAGCGGCCTGCTGGCGATTCTGGTCTTCTCGCGGCTGTTCGGCATGCACGGCCTGTGGTACGCCGTACTGAATGAGAACTTCGCCCGGGTGGTGAAAAATACGGTGGAGGAAGGCAGCGAGTCGTTTGGCTATATGCTGTGCCTGACCGCCACCCTCGGCTACGCCTGCTACTTCCGCGGTCTGGCGCGACAGGCGCTGTCGCCGCAGGGCTGACTGCGGCCGATAACCACCGCCGGACGCGCCCGCCGGCGGTGACGCGCCGCCGCGTTAACCGCGAATTTTCCACTTCCGTTTGAGAACCTCTTTGTCCTGGCTATCCAGCCACTGGTTCACTTTCTCCAGCAGCGCCGGATTATCTTTACTCATCATATACACCTTATCGCTGGCGGTGCCGGCGAACGGCGTCTCGTTGGCGACGCAGAACACACCGGGTTCTTTGCTCTGGTAATAGTCGCCTTCGATCAGATCGGTCACCATCATATCGGCCGTTTTCTGCCGCAGCGCCTCCAGATTATCGACGTTGTTCTGTACGCGAATAATCTGCGCCTGCTTAATATGCTCATCGACAAAGCTCTGGTTTGTGCCGCCAGGGTTGACGACCACCTTCACCTCCGGACGGTCAATCTTCTCCAGCGATCCAAGCCGTGGCGCAGCCTGACAGTTGGCTAAGGCGATTTTACCGTTCGCCACCACCGGGTGGCTGAGGGCGAAGTCCTTCGCCCGCGCCGGCGTCTGCGTCACGCCGCCCATCGCAATATCGAATTTGTCCGCCTGCAGATCGGCGGCGAGCGCGGGCCAGCTGGTGTAGACGAAGCTCACCTTCAGCCGCAGCGTGCGCCCGAGATCGCGGGCCATGTCGACGTCATAGCCCTGCAGCTCGCCGGCGGCATTGCGAAACGCCAGCGGGGCGTAGTCGCCCGGCACGCCGACCTTCAGTTCACCGCTGCGCTCGATGGTTTGCATATCGCGCGCCTGGGCGCCGCAGGTCATTATCGCCAGCGTCAGCGCCAGCCCCACCGTCAGTTTCATCTCGCCATCCTTATTGTTATCGGGTTTGCGCGCCGGGGTGGCGGGCCGCTTCTCAGTCAGCACCCTCCGCCGCGCGTAACAGGGAATTCATCCTATTTTTAAATTCCGGGACATACAACCCGGCGTGGCGGTTGCCGATCGCAAATCTGACAACGAAACAGGGCTACGCCCGGTGAATGATTTCTCATCCGCCGGGCGTAGCCTTACGCCAGCGATCGTATTTTCCAGCCTGACGTGATGTCGAAATTAGGTTCAAAAACAGCAGCAGTAAAAATCTAACTCATTGTATTAAAATAAAAAAACATTTTATCTCGCGATATTCCCCCTTCCACTCTGGTCATTGTCCGTCTTATTTACTCCGCTATTTCCCCACGCTAATATCCCGGTAAAGCGATAATAAATAACACGCGCAGATTATTTCCAGACGTAAATAAATTGGTAAGTTAAATAAACTAATTAAAAACATATCCAGTGCAAATAATTCCCCCCCCTGACGCGGCAGAATTCATGCTCTGGCGATCTGTTTTATCGGCAATACAGAAGGAAAGAAAATGAAATTAATCTCGCTGTGTCTGGCGACATTGGTTGCCGGACTGGTTGCCGGCCCGGTTGGCGCGGCAGACGGCACGCTGAACTTTATCGGTAAGGTTGTGAACGGGGCATGCAAGCTTGAGGGAGCGGGCGACAACGGGGTCATCAACGTCAGCATGGGCGACATACCGCTGTCGCGGCTGAAAAACAGTCAGTCTGGCACCGGGCCGGCGGTAGGTGTCGATATTCGCGTCAAAGATTGCGAGAAAGGCACCTACTATATTGTGGTGGATGGCCCCACCCCCACCGGCATGCCTGAACATCGCGTACTGGCCCTCGACGGCCGCGGCAAGCCGGCCGGCAACGTAGGAATTCTGCTCACCGACCGTACAGGCACTCCGCTCAGCCTCGATGAACGCATCGATCCGCAACACGATCCCCGCATTGAGATCCCGGTGGACGGCGGCTCCGGCACCTTCAGGCTCAAAGCTTTCTACTACACTTGGGATAAAGCCCACATGGATCCTGGCGACGGCAACGCGACGGCCCGGTTTACCATTATGCAGGAATAGCTTTCCGGTCAGGGATGAAACGTCGACGTAAAGGAAGCGATCATGAAAACTCAGGTGGCTGTTTTGCTCAGCGCATTGGCCTTTCAGGCCTGCGCCGGGATAACCATTAATGCCTCACGGGTGATCTATTCAGGAAAAGACAAAGTCGCCAGCCTGAATATCAATAACCGCAGCAGCACCCCCTATAAAGTGCAGATCTGGCTGGACGCCGGGCTCAATGCCTCGCGCGTCCGCCTGCCGATGGTGGCGACGCCGCCGCTGGTCTATTTATCGCCGCAGCAATCCGCCCAACTGCGCTTTATCTATCTCGGCAGCGGGCTGCCCGACGATCGGGAAAGCCTGTTCTGGGTCAATATCCAGGAGACGCCGCCGACCGCCGGCGGCAATCATACGCTGCAATTTGTCGTCCGCACCCGTCTGAAGCTGTTTTATCGTCCACCCGCCATCGCCACCACCCTCGTCAAAGAGGTGCAAAAGCTGCAGTGGCAGCAGAGCGGCAATAACCTGCGCTTGACGAACTCAGGCCCACTGCATATCACCCTGGTCAACGGAGCGCTGATCGATAATAAAGGCCACCTCTCGCCGATGAGAAACGTGATGCTCCGGCCCTACAGCAGCCATACCGTAATGACCACCGACAGCGCTCGCCTGTACCAGTTGAACTATATCGACGACTACGGCGCGGTGGTGCCGATCCCGCTGCAGGGCAGTCTGCCCCCGGGGCCAGGCTAGTTATACTCCAGGGCAAAGGTCACCATGCTATTGGCCGTGCCCGCCGCCACGGTGGCGTCGGTTTGCACATACTGCGCGTTAAAATTGATAGCCTCGGCGGTCCCGGCGCTGGCGCCGGTTACTCTTTTCAGGATCGGCAGATTGCTGGCCTCATTGATCTTAACGCTGGTGCCGTCGGGCTCCGCCGCGCCGGGGTTATTGCCGTAGGTCAGCTTCACGCCGACGCCGCTGGCGCTGTTGCTGACCTGGCTCAGCGCCAGGGTATCGCTCTCCACGCTGACGCCGAAAAAGCCGATGCGCACGTCGGTCGGCGTCGGACAGAACACCGGGATCGAAAAGCGCTTCGCCTGGCCGCCGGTGCTCCCTTTACCGTGAAACTCCGCCCGATTTACCGTGCCCAGAGTGACCTGGATCGACGACGTCGTCACCTGACAGCTACCGCTGCTGCCGATGTCCACGTTCAGGGCAGCCATATCGATACTGACCGGCGCGCTGGCGACATAGCTGGCGCTGCCGCTGGCCTGCTGCTCAATGGTCATCTCCCCCACCTGCGGCAGCGACGGCGAGTTGGTATGCGTCCCGTCCGCCAGCTGCACCGTCCCGGTTTTATAGAAGGTCACCGCGATCCTGACCGTGGTTTGCTGCTGCGTCATCAGCGCCGGGAGCATCGCGCTGTCGCACACCACCACCGACTCGCCGCCCGCGGAATGGCTGCCGTCGATAGCGCGCATCGGGCCGCCGGCGCACTGAAAGCTGAGCGAATACCCGATGCCGTCGATGGCGCTGGGGTAGACGTGCTGTCCATTAATCACCACCGGCGCGCCGCCGGTTTTCAGCTGCTTATAGACGATGCGTTTGGCGCTCGCCGTCGGCAGCTGCAGGTCGCAGGAAAAGGGGATCCCGCTGCCGTTATCCGCCATCGCGCTGGTCATCTGGGTATTGACCGGCAGCGTGGGTAAATACTTGATATTGGGAATATTGACCGTGGTCTGACCGATATTCGCGCGGCAGGTTTCCGCCCGCACGCCGGGAAGATAACCGCTCAGCGTCAGCAGAAAGAGGAAAGGAAGTAGACGAAAAACAGATTTCATAGCCGCCTCAGCGTGTCTGGCACAGTCCGGAGACGGTTTTCACCGTGTTCAGACTCTGCTGTGGGTTATCCGGAAGATGAAAATGCAGCCTGCAGCTCTGCGACTGGTTGTTCACGACCCAGCTCACCGCCAGGGTCCCCTCCTGCGGTACACCGCTGAGGTACACCTGGCCGCCGTCAGCCACCATGCCGCCCGGCGCATTGCCGCTCTCCTCCGCCGTGACCAATTGCGCGCTGGCGCCAAACGGTAACGGCCCCTGGGCATTGCGGAGGGTAAACAGCACCCGGTTGCCAATGTGGGTCCGGTAGTTGGCCATCACCACCGCGCCGCCGCTGGGGATCACCGTCTGCCCCTGCTGGTCGACGTCGGTATCATCCGCCATCGACTCCGTGTCGAGGGTAATGACATTTTTCCGATAGGCGGTGAGGGACGGCACCACGGCATAGCCGCGCCAGTCGGTGTGCACATTGTTGCCGTTTTGTACCGCCACCCCGGCGGCCCCCGGCGCGCGGACGATGGCGAAGCTCTCGCCCACCGTCTGGCCGAAAGTGACCCCGTGCGGATGCGCGACCACCGAGCCGGCGCCTCCCCAGGTCAGCTGGTTGCTGGCGGCGTCATGGCGATAGCCAAGCTGGGCGTTGCCGAAGCCGCCGTGGTAGTCGAGAGCAGCGCTGCTATTGCTGCCTCGTCCCTGATTGCCATAGCCCTGCTGAACCGAGTAGAACAGGTTCGGCCGCGACGGCACCGCGCCATACAGCGACACCTGCTGCGAGGTATAGCCATTGCTGTCCGAGGTGGTGTTGTAGCTCACCGCGCTGTCGGACAGCGGACCACCCAGCGGAATATTGATATTGAAAGACCAGGAGCGATCATTTTTTTGCTGACCGCTGGCGCGGGTGTAGTAATAGCCCACACCCCAGGAGATCCCTTTCCAGGCGCTGTAGAACCCGAGATGTACCGTCTCATCCCGGCTCTGCCGGTGCCAGTATTCCTGCGACCAGGCGGAAACCGCCAGACTCCCCAGATCGCCAAGGCTTTGTGACACCGAGATCTCTTCCCGTCGGCGCCGGTTGTCCACCTGCCCCTGCGCGCTTTCCAGGGCGCTGGCTTCGGCAAAATCGTAATAGCCGCTGGAGGAGTAGCGATAGCTGGCGAGGCTGAATGCGGTGCCCGAGCTGACAAAATTTTTCTGATACTGAGCGCGCAGCGAATGGCCCGCATAGCGCTTACCCGACGGGGTACGGGTGACGGCCTGGGTGACGTCGCCACCCAGCGATCCGAATTCGCCGAAGCCGCGGCCCAGGCCCAGCGCCCATGACTGATAGTCCTGGGCCAGCTGCGTGCCGCCGTAGAGGGTAAATCCTGCCGACAAACCATAGAACAGGGTGCCCTGCAGGAATTCCGGCGAGCGCACCGAATCCGCCCCGGAGTGGTAGCGGCCGGCGCTGAGGCTGAATTTGCCTCGCCCTTCGCGCAGCATATACGGCACGGCGGAATAGGGTTGGGTAAAGGTGCGCACCGAACCATTGCTCTCGGTCACCTTCACCTCCAGATCGCCGCTCTGCGAGGTGGGATAAAGATCGCTGATGGCGAACGCCCCCGGCGACACAAAGGTTTCGTAAATCACATATCCGTGCTGGGAGACGGTCACTTTGGCATTGCTGTGCGCCACGCCGCGAATGGTGGGGGCAAAGCCACGCTGGCTGTCCGGGAGCATCTCATCGTCAGACATCAGCTGTACGCCGCGAAACGGAATGCTGTCAAACACGTCGCCGGTGGTGTAAGTATCGCCGATCCGCAGCAGACTCTTCAGCGAGCGGACGTCGCGCTGCAGCCAGGTGCTCTGTGAATCCCAGTGTCGGCGCTGCTGGTCGTACTGCATTGAGGAGACGTTGCGCAGCCGCCAGGCGCCCAGGTTCACGCCGCTGCGTAAATTGAGATAGTTTGAGCGGCTGCTCTCCCCGTCATCGGCGTTCTTGATTTGCGCGCCGGAAAAATAGTAATCGACAAACGCGGCCGGCACGCCATCGTCCCAACGCGAGGGTTCGACATAGCCGCGGCTTTGCACGTTCATCGCCGCCTGGGGAATACTCAGCGTCAGGCGCTGGTTAGCGAAGGTGAAGCGGCTGCTGGCGTCGGGAATAAACTTCTCGATCCGGGTGAAGGTCTCACCCTCATGCAGCGTTTGAAAAGCCGGAAACGCGCTAACGTTAACCCCATACTCCGCCAGCTGCCCGGGCGTCAGCACCGGCTGCAGCTTCCCGCCATCGTCAACAAACGTAATATCGGCCTGGCCCAGCTCCTGGTCGTTAACCACCACGGTGACAGGGTAAGTCCCCGGCTGCTGTCCGCCGGGTTTGGCAAAGTAGTGCAGATCGGAGGTTTGCTGCTGCGGGTCGGCAAACTCCAGCGCCGCCGGGTCAAAATAGTCGTCAGCCAGCGCCCGGCTCAGCGGGCTGAGACAACAGATCATCGTCGGCAGCGTCGCCAGCGCCAGCGCCCGTCCGGCGGTGACGGGCAACGCGGCATACTCCCGCACCCTGGCTGTTGTTATTCTTTTCATGCTGGCGCCGTCCGGTAAGCTCATTACAAAGGGGAATTACTGCTGGGCGAAATCGCTGACGCCGCCGTAGTCGTTAATCGCCCGCCATTTGACGGTGCCGTGCCCGCTCACCGACCACGTTTTCTGACCGAAGGGGGCCACCATGCCAGGGTCGTCAATTGCCTGTCCGCCCACCGCGACGGAATAAAAAGAGACAAAATAGGGAGTGGGGTTTGCCACCGTCAGATGACCGCCGGACTGGCTAAACTTCAGCTGCTGCCAGGCTTTCGCCGGGTCGCCCGCCAGGCCGTTGGGGCGATAGAAGATTTTGAATTTCGACTTAATATTGACCTGCAGCTTGTTCACCTCGCCCTGGGGCGTCGGGGCGATACTTTTGACGTTCAGCCAGTAGACCGATTCACGGTCGCTGGGCAACGAGGCGCCAATAAAGTTAATGCGCAGGACGTTATTTTGCTCCGGATCGAGACGGAACAAGGGCGGTGTGACAATGAAGGGCACCCTGGCCTTATCGTTTTCCGCGTAATTTTCCACCCATGACTGCACCAGATAGGGCGTATGGGTATCGGCATTAGTGACTGAAATAGCAGCTTCACGCTTCCCTTCCTGATAAATCACACGGGTTCCACCCATGACAATACCGGCCTGCGCTGCCGTGGAGCATAGCAGAAAGGCCGCAACGGCAATTATTTTCTTCATCATGACTTACCATCAGGCAAAGGTTGAACAGACAATAAAATAAAGCAGCAAATAACAGAGCCAGTACCCGTCGGGATAATTAGCAAAAACAACTATACCGTCACGAATATATTTCATGACTTCATGACAATTATCTCTTTAGCTATCTGCAATTAATCAGGACGCAATGAACTGACTCTGAATAACGTGCAATATGATTAGTTATAAATCATATTGAAATTAGCCGTACCGTCGGCTTTACCTGCCGTCACGGTCGCCGCGGTGGAGACATAGTCGGCGTAAAACTCGAGGTCGGCAGTGCCGGTACCGCCGCTGGAACCCGGAGTGACCGTTTGTTTTGCGGTCGTTTTACCGAGGCTGACCGCCGTCGTCTGATCGTGCTCATACAGCTTAATGGCTACGCCTTTGGCGCCGCCGCCGTTGATGGCCAGCAGGGAGGTATCCGTCTGTTCACGCGCGCCGTCAAACAGCACGGCGACGGTAGTCACGCTGGCCGGGCAATCTTTCACTTTGATATGGAAAGGAGTTTTCGTGGTTTCGGCGCCGGTGCCGGTAAAATAGTTGCTGGCCCATTTGCCCAGATCCACAGGCTGGCCGGAAGAATTACTATCGACGTTGCAAGAGCTGTCGGTGATCGACCCATTGAAGGTGATCTGCCCGCCGGCGCCTTGCGCACTGGTGCCCGAGTTTGGATTAATGGTATTGGCCGCAGTAGCCTGGAAGGCGACGCCAGAAAGCAGCGCCCCTATGAGGATGGTGATAAAGCGAGGTTGTTTTTTCATTATTTATCTCATCGTTAACGAATATATTTTCCATCATCGCCAATAGCTCCATAGCTATCGCGAAACGGCTCGTCAGCTCCTCCCTGTAAATGTTCATTGCGTTCCTTCCGCAGGATAGTAGGCACACGTTCTCTCCACTCTGCTTTATTTCGCCAACAGATGGCCATGAATGACAAGCAGAAGAAAAAAGAGTTATTTTGATGTGCGAAATAAATATATTACCCGAAGTATCAAAAGGCAACCCGAGTAAATGTTAATTGTAGGTTAACAACTGTATTCGCCATAAAGTTAATTTTTGAAATGGCTTTTCAATGTTAATTTACATATCTATACAAAAGAAATTAAAATACCTTTAAACAACAACAGATCAATTCCATTAACAAATTTAAAGATAAGTGTTCAAAAAGTCGTCTTGTTTTATTGTGCGCTTGCCGGGCAGCACCAAAAAATTAGGAATTTTCCTGGTATTAATATTCATCATTTCTACACAAACGACGAAAAGACAGTCAGCCCCCATCCGATAATTTCTTGTTCTGGAAGTGTTTTTATTTTCAAGTGAAAGTGGTTATATCAGTGATGTGAATATATTGCCGTTGCCGCCGATACAAACCCATCGTTTGCATGGGGTTATTTTGAAGTAAAAAAAATCCGCAACCCGAATGGATTGCGGACTGGGGATCAATCAGAAATGAGATGGACTTCAGAACAGGCCCAGCGGCGCGGTGCCGTAGCTCACCAGCAGGTTTTTGGTTTGCTGATAGGCATCCAGCGCCATCTTGTGCGTTTCCCGGCCGACGCCGGACTGTTTATAGCCGCCGAACGCCGCATGCGCCGGATAGACATGATAGCAGTTGGTCCATACGCGACCCGCTTTTATGCCGCGGCCCATGCGATAGGCGAGGTTGGTATCGCGCGTCCACACCCCAGCGCCGAGGCCAAACTGGGTCTCATTGGCGATAGCCAGCGCTTCCGCTTCGTCCTTAAAGGTGGTCACCCCGATCACCGGCCCAAAGATCTCCTCCTGGAAGGAGCGCATATCGTTGCGGCCTTTAATTAGCGTGGGCTGAATATAAAAACCATTATCCAGCGCCGGCGCGATAGCCGCCCGCTCGCCGCCGGTCAGGATTTGGCCGCCCTCTTCCCGGGCAATCTGAATATATGAGAGGATCTTGTCGAACTGCTGGCGGGAAGCCTGGGCGCCGATCATGGTGTCGGTATCTAACGGATCGCCGCGGCGGATCTGCGCCACCTTCTCCATGACCCGCGCCATAAAGGGCTCATAGATGGATTCATGGATCAGCGCCCGCGACGGGCAGGTACAGACCTCACCCTGGTTGAAGAAGCCAAGCACCAGCCCCTCCACCGCCTTCTCAATAAACTCCTCTTCTCCCTCCATCACATCGGCGAAGTAGATATTGGGCGATTTGCCCCCCAGCTCGACGGTGCAGGGGATAATATTCTCCGCCGCGCAGGCGAGAATATGCCGCCCGACCGGCGTGGAGCCAGTAAATGCCAGCTTGGCGATGCGTTTGCTGGTGGCCAGCGCCTCGCCCGCCTCTTTGCCGAAACCCTGCACCACGTTCAGCACCCCGGCCGGGAACAGATCGCCGATCAGCTCCAGCAGCAGAGTAATACTCAGCGGCGTCTGTTCCGCCGGCTTGAGCACCACGCAGTTACCCGCCGCCAGGGCCGGGGCCAGCTTCCACGCGGCCATCAGCAGCGGGAAGTTCCACGGGATAATCTGACCGACAACCCCCAGCGGTTCATGGAAATGGTAAGCTACCGTGGTTTCATCAATCTCGGCGGTACTCCCCTCCTGGGCGCGCAGGCAGCCGGCGAAGTAGCGAAAATGATCCACCGCCAGCGGCAGGTCGGCGTTCAGCGTTTCGCGGATCGGTTTCCCGTTGTCCCAGCTCTCCGCCACCGCCAGATATTCCAGATGCTGTTCAATACGATCGGCGACCTGCAGCAGCAGCCTGGAGCGCTGCTGCACTGAGGTTTTGCCCCACGCCGGCGCCGCACGGTGGGCGGCGTCGAGGGCGAAGTCAATGTCTCTGGCATCCGACCGGGGAAACTGCGCAATGTTGCTGCCGTCTACCGGGGAGGTATTCATAAAGAATTCACCGCTCAGCGGCTCGACAAATTTACCGTCAATAAAGTTGCCGTAAGCGGATTTAAGTGAAACCAGGGCGCCGGGCTGGCCAGGGTGTGCATAACGCATCGCAATTCTCCTTCTGTAGGGTTGAGACGCAGCGGCATATTGATTTTTTAAACTTGCCGCCGAACGCTTCTCACTTTGCAGGGGTTATGCCAGTTTTTTATTTACTTTAAATCTTTTTATTTATTAATAGGTTGCCTTCACTAACTGGGCGAATGGTCAGCCACTGTTGCCCGGGTTTCCACTTATGTGTTGCAAATCGCAACACCAAATAAACCAAATAGCTACAATATTGCAACACAGCAACATCGACCCAGAGGTGCCCTGTGCCAGGCAATCCCTTTCTTCTCGCACCAGAGGTTAACGCCAATCCCCTGCTGAGCGATTCATGGTCTCGCTGCCAGCGCTACGGTCTGGATCCCGCTACCGAGGATTTTCCCCGCCTCGACGCCGGCGAGCTGGCGGATCGACTCGCCAGCCACCGCAGCCTGCAGCAGTTGGCGCAGCCGGTGGTGGAAGCCCTGTCGCGCCAGGTGGCGGACCTGCAGTCGGTGGTGATCCTCTCCGACCCCGGCGGTCTGGTGCTGCACACCGTCGGCGATACCCAGGCGATGCAAAAGGCGCAGCGCGTGGCGCTGGCGCCCGGCAATCTGTGGAGCGAAAGCGGGCGTGGGACCAACGCCATCGGCACCGCGCTGGCGATTGACGACGGCTGCGAAATCGATGGCCGTCAGCACTTTCTCACCCGCAACCAGAATCTGTACTGCGCGGCGATGCCGCTCCAGCGGCCGGACGGAAGTATCGCCGGCGTGCTGGATATCTCCGGCCCGGCGGATTTTCCCCACCAGCATACCTTTGGCTGGGTGAAAGCAGCGGCAAAGCAGATTGAGTATCTGTGGGTGAAGCAGAGCCTGCATCCTGAGCAGTGGCTGATGAGCCTGCACCGGCAGGTGGACAAGCTCGACAGCGTCGAGGAGCTGCTGCTGGTCTTTTCCGATAACGTCCTCACCGCCGGCAACCGGCTGGCGATGCGCGAGTTCGGCCTGAGCGCGGCGCAGTTTGGCCAGCTCACCTTTGCGTCGCTTTTTCCGACGCTGACGCAAACGGCGGTCAGCGTTCCCCTGCCGCTGACCACCCCGCAGGGTCGCTATCACTATCGCCTGCGCGAGCCCACCCGCCGCCGGGTGGCGGTGAGCGCCCCGCCGGCCATGCAGCTCCCCTTCACCAGCCCGCGGGAAGGCGAAAAGCTGCTCCGGCTGCTTAACGCCGGCATCGCGCTCTGTATTGAGGGGGAAACCGGCAGCGGCAAAGAGTATGTCAGCCGCACGCTGCACCAGCACAGCCGCTGGCGCAGCGGTAAATTCGTCGCCATTAACTGCGCCGCCATCCCGGAATCGCTGATCGAGTCCGAGCTTTTCGGCTACCAGCCGGGGGCGTTTACCGGCGCCAGTAAAAATGGCTATATCGGCAAAATCCGCGAAGCCGAGGGCGGGGTGCTGTTTCTTGATGAGATCGGCGATATGCCGCTGGCGCTGCAGACCCGCCTTCTGCGGGTACTGCAGGAGAAAGAGGTGGCGCCGCTGGGCGCCAGCCGCAGCGTGCCGGTGAACTTCGCCTTGATCTGCGCCACGCACCGCAACCTGACCCAGCGGGTCAGTGCCGGCGAATTCCGCGAAGATCTACTGTGGCGCCTGCGGGAGTATGCCCTGGCGCTGCCTCCGCTGCGCGAGTGGCCAGCGCTGGAAACCTTTATCGCCACCCTGTGGCGCGACCTGGGCGGCGCTTCGCGCCGGGTGACGCTGTCCACCGCGCTGCTGATCCACCTCAGCCAGCTGCCGTGGCCGGGAAACGTACGCCAGCTGCAGAGCGTCCTGAAGGTGATGCTGGCCCTCGCCGATGAGGGCGACACATTAACGCCCGATGCGCTGCCGGAGACATATCGCACCGCGCCTGCGCCGCTGCCGCGCGGGGGATTGCAGGCCCATGACGAGCAGTTGATTGTCGATACCCTCGCCAGAGTCAACGGCAACGTCAGCCGGGCGGCGCAGATGTTGGGCATCGCCCGCAGCACGTTATACCGTCGCGCCGCCCGTGCCGGACGGCCACGCCGCTGAGACTATGGCGTAAAGCGCGCCGGCAGCCAGGAGAACATCCGCCGGCTGACGGCCTCGCACAGCAGCACCAGTCGTGGGCCGACCGCCTGCCAGACTCGCTTCGCCACGATGACCCCACCGACGGCGACCAGGGCCGCGCCCACCATATCCAGCGGAAAATGCACCCCAAGATAGATCCGCGACCAGGCCACCGGCAGCGCGGCCAGCAGCATCAGCAGGCCAAGCGCCCGCAGGCGCAGCGACAGCAGCGCAAACGCAGCACTGAACATTACCGTACCGTGATCGCTGGGAAAGCTGTTATCCGCCGGATGGCTTATCCAGGTATGGCCGAGGGGGATCATAAACGGCCGCGGATGGAACCAGAGCGTCCCGCACACCATCCCCAGCCCGAGGGAAATGATCACGGCCAGGGTCATAAACAGCGCCTGACGATGTCCCTCACGGCCACCGAGAAACCACAGGCCGAGCGCGATCGTCGGCATCATAAACACAATGCCATTGGCGCAAAAACTGGCCAGCGACAGCAGGCCATCCGCGGCGCCAGGCTGCGCGTTAAGCGCGAAAAAAACAGATTGATTCAGGGTTTCCAGGGCGTTCATGGCGATAGCTCTCAGTCGTCATCTTTCTGTCATTATCGCCCGGATGCCTTAAGATACCCTTAACCGCTGGGCGGTGTGCTTTTAGCAAGGCGCAGTCCTTCCCGCAGGGCATCGATCGCCACCCGCGTTTTTTGCGGCAGCCACGGCCCTTCCGGCCACACCGCGTGGATAGCGAAACGCACACGGCCGCTGGGCGCCAGAACCTGCTGCAGCGTCCCGTCGGCGAGCGCCTGCGCCACCAGCCAGTCCGGCAGCCAGGCGATGCCCATCCCCTGCTGCGCCGCGGCGGCGATGGCGGCAAAGTCATCCTGCACCAGCCACGCCTCCGGGGTGAAGCGCACTTCGCCCTGCTGCGGGTCGTAAAGTTGCCATTTTTGCAGCTGACCGTTATGCAGATAGCCGAGGGTGCGGTGCTCGCTCAGCCCGGCGATGGTCTGCGGCGCCGGCTGGCGGCGCAGGTACTCCGCCGCCGCGCACAGCACCATGCCATGCTCCCCCAGCGCCCGCGCCCGTAGCGACCCGGTATCGGCCAGGCTCCCGATACGCACCGCGAGATCAAACCCCTCTTCCAGCAAATTGACCTGCCGGTCGCTGTAGTGGAGCTCGAGCTTCAGCAGTGGATAGCGCTGACTCAGGCGGAACAGCAGCGGCGCCACGCAGCGCTGGCCAAACAGCACCGGCAGCGAAATCCGCAGCCGTCCCTGCACCTCGCCTTTGCCGCGCTGCAGCGCTTCTTCGGCCTCGCGAATGCGACCCAGCGCCTCCCGACACTGGTGATAAAATTGCTCTCCCTCTTCCGTCAGCAGTTGCCTGCGGGTGGTGCGCTGGAATAGCGCCACGCCGAGACGCGCCTCCAGCCGGGCAATGGTTTTCCCCACCGCCGATCGCGTGACGTGGAGGATCGTCGCCGCGCTGGCAAAGTTACCGCTCTCGACCACAGTGACAAACACCGGGATCGCGTTCAGATCGTCGCGCACAGATTGGTTCCTTATGGGATACAATAGCGGAAAATAATGTCACTCCAGAGAGAAAAAAGACAGTGTTAGTCTCTGCCTCTACCCTTTACCTGAGGCACTTATCATGGCTAACGTTCTGGTATTAAAATCCAGCATTAATGGCGAAACGTCCCTGACCAATCAGCTGATTAACGAATTTCTCGCGGCGCGCCAGGCGGCGGGTCACCCCGATCGGATCCGCGAACACGATCTCAGCGCCATGGCGCTGCCGACGCTGGATGGCGCGCTGTTCGCCGCCCTGCGCGGGGCGGCGGATCCGCAGCCGGCCATCCGCGCGGCGGTTGCGCTCTCCGACCAGCTTATCGCCGAGTTAAAAGCCAGCGACCTGCTGGTGATCGGCGCCCCGATGTATAACCTCAACGTCCCGACCGATCTGAAGAAATGGTTCGACCTCGTGGCGCGGGCGCGGGAAACCTTTCGCTACACCGACAGCTGGCCGCAGGGGCTGGTCGAGGGCGTCCGGGCGGTGGTCGTCAGCAGCCGCGGCGGTATTCACCAGGGCGAAAGCACCGACGCCGTCACCCCCTATCTGCGCGCGGTGCTGGGGCTGATGGGGATCCATGAGGTGGAGTTTATCTATGCCGAAGGGCTGGATAACCGCCCGCACGGTCGCGACGCCGGGATCGCCAGCGCCCGTGCGCAGATAGCCGATCTCGCCGTTCCGGCCTGAGTCACGGGAAAATGTGCTGGCGCTGGCGGTCTTTTTATTTTAGAGTTATCTAAATTTAGAAAAAGCTAAAATACATGACCACACCTGAAGATCTGCAGGCCCGCGCCGGAGAAGCCGCCACGCTAATGAAAGCGATGAGCAATCCTCACCGATTGCTGATCCTGTGCATGCTGTGCGACGCGCCGCGGGCCAGCGCCGGTGAACTCGCCCGCGCCACCGGCCTGAGCCCTTCCGCCACCTCGCAGCATCTCGCGCGGATGCGTGACGAGGGGCTGATCGACAGCGAACGCGACGCTCAGCGTATTCACTATTTCATCACCCATCCTGCAGTACAGCAGGTGATCAACACGCTGAAAACGCTCTATTGCCCGTGAGGAGCCTATGACCATCGCCACCTTAACCCCTGCCGAAGCCCGGGCGCAGATTGCCCAGGGCGCGAGACTGATAGATATCCGCGATGCGGATGAATACGCGCGCGAACATATTCCCGATGCCGAGCTGGTGCCGCTCGCCGCCCTGAACGGCGGCGCGACCCTAAACGCCCGGGCCGGCGAGCGCGTGATTTTTCACTGCCAGGCCGGCTCCCGGACGCAGAATAACGCCATTCGTCTGGCCGCCGCCGCCGCGCCGGCGCAGGTCAGCCTGCTGGCGGGTGGGATTCAGGCGTGGAAAGCCGCGGGGCTCCCGGTTGAGGAAGATAAATCGCAACCGCTGCCGCTGATGCGCCAGGTGCAAATTGCCGCTGGCGTTCTGATTTTACTGGGGGTGCTGCTGGGCTATACCGTGAACGGCGGCTTTTTCCTGCTCAGCGGCGCGGTCGGCGCCGGGCTCACTTTCGCCGGGGTGACCGGCTTTTGCGGCATGGCGCGCCTGCTGGCGATCATGCCGTGGAACCGGCGCCAGGGGAGTTAAAACGCACTCCAGATAAGCCAGGCAATGCCGCCGAAAAGCAGCCATTTGACGATGTAATAGACCGTCTTATTCCATTTTTTCAGCCGCTTGCCGACAATACGGATCTGGTAGATATAGCGAAATGCCCGGTTAATTCCGCCGGTGCGATCGCTGGCGTCGTTGGGCGCCGAGGCGGCGCTCATCAGATAGCGCCCCAGCCAGTGGTTGACCTTCTGCGCCCAGCGGTAGCGCATCGGCCGTTCAATATCGCAGAACAGAATCAGTCGATTCTCACCGCTGGTATTTTCTGCATAGTGGATATAGGTCTCGTCAAACAGCACGCCTTCCCCGTCGCGCCAGCTGTAGCGCTGACCATCCACCTCGATAAAGCAGCGGTCATCGTTCGGCGTCGCCAGGCCAAGATGAAAGCGCAGGGAACCGGCGTAGGGGTCGCGATGGCGCGGCAGACGGCTGCCGTCCGGCAGGGTGGCAAACATAGCCGCTTTTACCGACGGGATATCCCGCAGCAGCGCGGTAGTTTGCGGACAAAGCTGGCTGGCGGAAGGATGGGCATCCTCATACCATTTCAGATAAAAGCGTTTCCAGCCGGTTTTAAAAAATGAGTTAAATCCGGCGTCGTTATATTTATCGGCCGCTTTAATCTGCTCCAGTTGCTGGAGGCGGATCCCTTCTTCGCGAATAACCAGCCAGTTCTGCTGCAATATCGCCAGCTCGGGAAACATCTCCGGGCGCAGATAAGGCGTATTCGGTACGCGGGAAAATAAATACATAAATCCATTCAGCGGCGCGGTAAATGTGGAATGGTCGGAGAGCTGTCGCCAGAAACGATAGCGCACCCGTCCGCGGTAATGGACATACAGTACAGCAATAACAATGATCAACAGAATGATATACTTCATGGTGTCTTTCCTGACCTGATTGGTGGTAACCCTACCCTCGCCGTCCCCCCTTCTCAGCAGCGGTATGGCGCCAGCAAAACATTAACAACTCTAATACATATACCTCCAAATTGTTTTAACAAAAAACAGCACACCCGGTGTTCAGTGAACGGGCGTTGAGCTATGGTTTAGGTTCATACGTAGTATTAACAGTGAGGAGTGAATGATGTTTTCTGTCGGCGATCTGGTGCAACCGCGTGCGGGCGGGCCAAAACTGAAAGTGATCGAAGTGCAGGGCGAGGATCTGGTGGTGGTTCAGGCCGCTCAGGAGCAGGGAGAACGCTATACGCTGAAGTCAGACGAGGTGACGCGATATCAGGAAGAGGGAGACTTCGGCGTCTGCTGAAGCTCCCTCGCTGCAGGTCATAAGGCCAGGCCGGGCGGTGGTCTTCCCCGCCGTCGTGGCGCTGGCCGAATCGGTTTTAAATTAAAAAGCTGTCCAGCGATTTCCCCTCGGCGACCGCCTGGGCAATCGGCTTCGGCATTCTTCCCTGGCCGGTCCAGGTTTTCTCGGCGCCGGTATGATCGGTATAACGATATTTCGCCGGGCGCGGTTTCCGCTTTTTACCGCCCGCCATCGGCGGCTGAATATCGGCCACCAGCTCGTCAGGAGAAATACCGTCGGCGCGCATCAGCTCAAGCCAGGTATTCACTTTTTCCTGATATTCCGCTTGCTGCTGTGCCGCCAGCTGCTGTTGCGTACGTATTTCTTCAGTGACGATCCTGAGCTTTTCCAGCATCTCTTCAAGCACGTCAATGGAGAATTCACGGGACAGCGCGCGCAGTGAACGGATATTATTCAGTTTGTGTAACATTGAAGACATAAAATTAAAAAATTCCAAATAGCAAATTAAAAGACACAACGCGGCAAGTGTAATAGAAACGTTTATTTATTTCCAGCCTGCGGTTGTCCAGATAAATATATTATGCAGAGAGTAAATCTCTTCCGCCTGCCCTATATCGGAAAATCCCCGGTTCTTTTTCGCCAGCGCGGGCCAACGAGACCATGAATAAATAAAAGCGGCGTATGATGAGATAGGAAAATATATTCAGCAGGCGATATTACCTTTATGGTCAGCGGCTTATCCTCTTATCGTCGGCGGATGCGCAGGCCCTCTCAGCCCAACCTAATGAATAGTTACTCGGCCATTCAGAATAAAACGCCACTCGGCATTTTAGAATTTTCCACCACAAAACCGGCATAATGGCATAAAAACATCTAAACGAGACACTCATCACAGGCTAACGCGATTTTGCGCCACGGCGAGTGCTCAGACGCCGAATCGTGGGTCAAACATCACGGCAAAAAACAACATAACCATATGAAATAAAACACATTTAACAAAATAAGCAATAAAAGTAGCGTAACGGGCAGAAAACCAACCGTCGCAGAGTATTTTATCGACAAAAAGGCAATAAATAAAAATTTATAGCTAGTTGCCACTTTTAATGCAGAGATATACTCTACGCACATCAAAACAGACAGCCCAAAAACGCTATACCAACGCGCATTTTTCGGCGTTCTTGACTTCATTTTCGAGGAGCACTCCGATGTTCTCTGCGCACTCCCGCTTGCGGCACGCGGTTGCAGACACCTTTGCGATGGTGGTTTACTGCACCGTCGTCAACATGATGATCGAAATTTTTCTCTCTGGTATGACGTTTGAGCAGTCGTTATCGTCGCGCCTAGTGGCGATCCCGGTCAACATTATTATTGCTGTTCCTTACGGGATTTATCGCGATTTCGCGATGCGTCAGGCCCGGCGCATCACTCCGGCCGGCTGGATGAAAAATATGGCCGACGTGCTGGCCTACGTGACCTTTCAGTCGCCGGTATATGTCGCCATTCTGTGGAGCGTGGGTGCGGACTGGCACCAGATTGTCGCTGCGGTGAGCTCGAACCTGGCGGTATCGATGATGATGGGCGCCGCTTACGGCTACTTCCTCGACTATTGCCGCCGCCTGTTCCGCGTGGCTCCCTACCAGCAGGCAAAAGCCTGACCGACACGTTAACAGCGACTGGCTCTGCCAGTCGCTTCCTCCCGCCAGCCGATTTCGCCCGGGCCTTTATCCAGCGAATTAATTCGTCGACATGGCCGGCTTAGCTTCGCCAAATAGCCCATTCAGAAAACGCTCAAGCGCCATGCGTGAGCTAAATCCGTGCGGAATTCCATAATGCTGCTGCGCATCCCCGGCTAAATACAGCGGAAACTGTTCATAATGGTCGCAGGTTTTGATATCTGAAGCCGGTTCAGCCAGCATATTGCTGCGCTCTTTTAACGCCGGATGAATAACTAACGCTGTTCGCCCCATGCGCGCTTCGCGGTTCACATAAACATAATTATCGCCGCGGCGATAGCCGTACGCTTTTTGCGTCACAACATCCATGGTGAAGCCGGCTTTTTCAAGAACACGCGCCACCTCATCGGGTCTTAAATACATACTGATTCCTCGTTATCTTTTACCGCACATTGACCTTACCTTATTCATTAAGGGCAGTGCTTTCGGAATATTCCAGAAACCACAGCAGTAAGCATAATTCAAAATCTTGTCCTACACTTACTCACTCGATGGAATTAAGGGAGATAACGATGGCTAACCATGTGAACCGCAACAATTTTGACGATAACGCCGAAGATATTCATAACGATGTCAGCCAATTAGCGGACACGCTGGAAGAGGTGCTGAAATCGTGGGGCAGTGACGCGAAAGAGGAAGCGGAAGCGGCGCGTGCCAAAGCGCAGTCGCTGTTAAAAGAGACCCGCGCCCGCATTAATGGTCACAACCGGGTGCAGCAGGCGGCGCTGGATGCGCGCCAGGCAGCATGTGATGCGCTGGGCTGCGCCGATACCTACGTGCGCAATAAACCGTGGCACAGCGTGGGCGCCGCCGCCGCCGTCGGGGTATTTATTGGCGTATTGCTCAATTTACGTCGATAATAGCTATAGCGTTTGCTGCCGCCGCGCGATCAGCGTGCGGAAGCCCGCCAGCTTCACGGAAAGCAATGAAGATAACAAATACGCGTCAGCCCCTGCGCGCCTCTGGCCGCAGGGGTTTTTTATGCGCCATCGGGGGGGACGCCGCCGACGCCGATCGCCTCCCCCAGCCGCCGGGCCAGCGCGCCAGCCATTGCCGGCGAGCGAATATTGGTAAAACTCATCAGTAATCCCCCCTCGCCGGTATGGCGCATCCGCCAGTCGCTCAACGCCTGTACCGCCAGCCCGGCCGCCACCGCCCGTTGGGCCAACAGGCGATCGTCGCCGCTAACCGGCATGACCAGCTGAATCCCCCCTTGCTGCGGCGTAACCTGAAAGCCCTGCGCCTGCAGAGCAGACTCCAGCCACTGCCTGCGCTGGCTGTAGCTGGCGCGCATTTTTTTCAGATGACGCCAGAAATGGCCCTGCTGGATAAAATCCGCCAGCGTCTGCTGCCACAGGGTGGGAACCGTACAGGGCTGGCGCTCCACGGTCTGCTGAAAGCGCGCCGCCAGCGCGCTCGGCACCACCAGCCAGGCGGTGCGCAACGCCGGAAACATCGACTTGCTGAAGGTGCCCGCGTAGATGACCCGCTGTGGCGCATCAAGGCTTTTCAGCGGCGGCAGCGGTTTGCCGCGATAGCGAAACTCGCTATCGTAATCGTCCTCAATGATCCATGCGTCACGCTCCGCGGCCCATGCCAACAGCTGGCGACGCCGGGGCAGCGACAGCGCCACGCCCAGCGGACTCTGATGCGCCGGGGTGAGCAGGGCAAACCGCGCCTGCGGATGATGGCGCTGGCCCCAGGCGATATCCATCCCCTCGTCGTCCACCGGGATCGCATCCACCACCAGTTGCCCGGCCTCGACCACCGGGCGGATAAAGGGATATCCCGGATCTTCCATCCACATATGCTGCCCCGGCTGTGCCAGAGTACGCAGGATCAGGTTCATAGCGGTGGCATAGTTGCCGGCGATCAGCACCTGCTCCGGCTGACAGTCGATACTGCGCGACAGGCGCAGATAGTCGACGATCGCCTGACGCAGAAGCGGGTCGCCGCCGGGATCGCCGGGCGCCAGATCGAACCGCGACTGCGTGCGCAGCCGGCGCCCCATCACCCGCGCCCACAGCCCGCGCGGAAAGAGATCCAGCGCCGGGAGCCCCATCTGAAACGGCAACGGCTCCGCCGGCGCGGCAGGTTGCGCTGGCATTACCGGCGCCAGCTGGCGCGTACTGAGCCGTTCGCTGACAAAGGTTCCCGCCTGCCCGCGTCGCTCGAGCCAGCCCTGAGCGACCAGTTCGCCCCAGGCGTTTTCGATGGTTGCCCGGGAGACGCCCTGCTCCTGGGCAAACACCCGGCTGGCGGGCAGACGGCTGCCAGGAGCCAGTTCGCCCCGTTCAATGGCGGATTTCAGCTGGCGGGCAATACGCTGATAGAGAGGGAGGTGGCTGGCTTCCATTATGGTCTGCTTTTTTCATCACAATATGGCTATCTTTTGCAGTCCATTATAGTGCTATTTTGGCTGCCGTCTTAGAGAGGAGAACACCATGAGCCAATTACGTCAGCCATTCAGTGAACTAAGCCCGGAAGTCTATAAAGGGCTGGTGCAGGCCAGCCTCGCGCTGGAGAAAAGCGAACTGGGCAGCGCCCTGGTGGAGCTGGTCTATTTACGCGTGTCGCAGATCAACGGCTGCGCCTTCTGCCTTGAGAAGCACAGCCAGGCGCTGCGCAAGGGCGGCATGGCGCAGAGCAAACTGGATGCCCTGGCCGGCTGGCGGGTGAGCGACCATTTTACCCCTGCCGAACGCGCGGCACTGGCGTGGGCCGAGTCGGTCACCGACATCGCCGCCAGCCATGCGGAAGATGAGGTTTACCTGCCGCTGCGCGAACATTTTACCCCGCGTCAGATAAGCGATCTCACCTTCGCTATCAGCCTGATGAACGCCTTTAACCGCCTCGCCGTCGCCATGCGTCTGTAGTTTCGCGCAACCTTCCCCCTCCTCCGCCTGGCCATCCCGGAGGGGGAATCCTTTGCTAAAAACGCTATATATTGAGTGGTTGAAGTTTTAAATAACTACATCTAGTATTTCCTTATTGAATGGCCCACAACGTTCGACGCTACGTTTAGCGCCGTGCTGTTATCTTAAATGGAAATACGAATCATGCGCATTATTATTTACACTCGAAATGACTGCGTGCAGTGCCATGCCACCCGGCGAGCCATGGAGAGCCGGGGACTGGCCTTTGAAATGGTCAACGTCGACCAACAGCCGGATGCCGCCGACATCCTGCGCGAGCAGGGATTTCGCCAGCTGCCGGTGGTGATCGCCGGCGACCTGCGCTGGAGCGGCTTCCGCCCGGATATGATCAATCGCCTGCGTCCCTCCGTCGCGGCGGCCAGCGCATGAGCCTCATCGTCTACTTCTCCAGCCGTTCGGAGAACACCCATCGCTTTGTGCAGCGCCTGGGGCTGCCGGCGGTGCGCATCCCGCTGAACGAGCGTGAACATCTGCAGGTAGACGAGCCCTACATTCTCATCGTTCCCAGCTATGGCGGCGGCGGCACCGCCGGCGCCGTGCCGCGTCAGGCGATCCGCTTTTTAAACGACGTACATAACCGTCGACTGATCCGCGGGGTGATTGCCGCCGGCAATCGCAACTTTGGCGACGCCTGGGGGCGCGCCGGGGATGTCATCGCGCAGAAGTGCGCCGTGCCCTATCTCTACCGCTTCGAGCTGATGGGAACCCCCGACGATATCGATAACGTACGCAAAGGAGTCAGCGAATTTTGGCAACGACAACCGCAGAACGTATAACCGCCGCCGTGGATTTTCACGCCCTCAATGCGATGCTGAACTTATACGACAGCGAGGGCCGCATCCCGTTTGAGAAAGATCGCCAGGCGGTTGAGGCCTTTATGGCGACCCAGGTTCAGCCCAACACCCTCGCCTTTGCCAGCCAGGAGGATAAACTCAGCTGGCTCGTCCGCGAGGGCTATTACGATCCGCAGGTGCTGGCCGGCTATGACCGCGGGTTTGTGTTGGCGTTGTTCGACCATGCCCGGCGCGCCGCGTTTCGCTTCCAGACCTTCCTCGGGGCCTGGAAGTTCTACACCAGCTACGCGCTGAAGAGCTTTGATGGCAAACATTACCTCGAGGATTTCGCCGAACGCAGCGTAATGGTGGCCCTGACGCTGGCCCGGGGCGATGAACAGCAGGCGCGGCAGCTGACGGAGGAGATACTCAGCGGCCGCTTCCAGCCGGCTACCCCCACCTTCCTCAACGCCGGCAAACAGCAGCGCGGAGAGCTGATCTCCTGCTTCCTGCTGCGCATTGAGGATAATATGGAGTCCATCGGCCGGGCGGTGAACTCGGCGCTGCAGCTGTCGAAGCGCGGCGGCGGCGTGGCCTTTTTACTCTCTAACCTGCGCGAGGCCGGGGCGCCGATCAAGCGCATCGAAAACCAGTCCTCCGGCGTGGTGCCGGTGATGAAGATGCTGGAGGATGCCTTCTCCTATGCCAACCAGCTCGGTGCCCGCCAGGGGGCGGGGGCGGTCTGGCTGCACGCGCACCATCCGGATATTTTGCGCTTCCTTGATACCCGGCGTGAAAATGCCGATGAGAAAATCCGCATCAAAACCTTGTCGCTGGGGGTGGTGATCCCTGATATCACTTTCCAGCTGGCGAAAGAAGACGCGCAGATGGCGCTGTTCTCGCCGTATGATGTCGAACGGCTGTACGGCAAACCCTTCGCCGACTGCGCCATCGGCGACCTCTATCCGCAGCTGGTGGCCGACGAGCGGGTGGGCAAACGCTGGATCCGCGCCCGCGACCTGTTCCAGCGCCTGGCGGAGATCCAGTTTGAATCCGGCTACCCGTACATCATGTTTGAAGACACCGTGAACCGCGCCAGTCCAGTGGCCGGGCGGGTCACCATGAGCAATCTGTGTTCCGAGATCCTGCAGGTCAGTACGCCGTCCGCCTATAATGAAGACCTCAGCTATGCCCATATCGGGGAAGATATCTCCTGCAACCTCGGCTCGCTGAACATCGCCCATACCATGGACTCGCCGGATTTCGGCCGCACAATCGCCACCGCGGTGCGCGCCCTGACCGCCGTGTCCGACATGAGCCACATTCAGTCGGTCCCTTCTGTGGCGGCCGGCAACGCGGCCTCCCACGCCATCGGCCTGGGGCAGATGAATCTGCACGGTTACCTGGCGCGGGAAGGCATTGCCTACGGCAGCCCGGAGGGGCTGGACTTCACCAATATCTACTTTTACACCGTGACCTGGCACGCGCTGCACACCTCGATGCTGTTGGCTCGCGAGCGCGGTCAGCGCTTCGCCGGCTTCGAGCAGTCGCGCTACGCCAGCGGGGAGTACTTCGACAAATATCTGCATGAGGAGTGGCAGCCGAAAACCGCACGGGTCCGCGCGCTGTTCGCCCGCGCCGGCATCTCCCTGCCCGACCGGGAAAGCTGGCGCCAGCTGCGCGACGACGTCATGCGCTATGGCATTTACAACCGCTATCTGCAGGCGGTGCCGCCCACCGGCTCGATCTCGTACATCAACCATGCCACCTCCAGCATTCACCCGATCGTCTCGAAGATTGAGATCCGCAAAGAGGGGAAAACCGGACGGGTGTACTACCCCGCGCCGTTTATGAATAACGACAATCTGGCCCTCTATCAGGATGCCTACGAGATAGGGCCCCAGAAAATCATCGACACCTACGCCGAGGCGACGCGCCACGTCGATCAGGGGCTGTCGCTGACCCTGTTCTTCCCCGATACCGCCACCACCCGCGATATCAACAAGGCGCAGATCTACGCCTGGAAGAAAGGCATTAAGACGCTCTACTACATCCGACTGCGCCAGCTGGCGCTGGAAGGCACTGAAATTGAAGGCTGCGTGTCCTGCGCGCTGTAAGGAGATCAGGATGACCCATTTAACGCGCGTCAGCGCGATCAACTGGAACCGCATCGATGACGATAAAGATCTGGAGGTGTGGAACCGTCTCACCAGCAACTTCTGGCTGCCGGAGAAAGTGCCGCTGTCGAACGACATTCCCGCCTGGCAAACCCTCAGCGCGGCGGAGCAGCAGTTGACCATTCGCGTTTTTACCGGGCTGACCCTGCTCGACACCATTCAGAACACCATCGGCGCGCCGGCGCTGATGGCGGACGCCCTGACCCCGCATGAGGAGGCGGTGCTGTCGAACATCAGCTTTATGGAAGCGGTTCATGCTCGCTCTTACAGCTCCATCTTTTCCACGCTGTGCCACAGCAAGGAGGTGGATGCCGCCTTCGCCTGGAGCGAAAGCTGTGAGCCCCTGCAGCGCAAGGCGCAGCTGATGCTGGGCTACTATCAGGCCGACGAGCCGCTGAAGAAAAAAATCGCCAGCGTGTTCCTCGAATCCTTTCTCTTCTACTCCGGCTTCTGGCTGCCGATGTACTTCTCCAGCCGGGGAAAACTGACCAACACCGCGGATCTGATCCGCCTGATCATTCGCGATGAAGCGGTGCATGGCTATTACATCGGCTACAAATATCAGAAAGGACTGGAGATCGTCAGCCCCGGCAAGCGCGAAGAACTGAAAAATTTCGCCCTCGATCTGCTGATGGATCTTTACGACAACGAGCTGGCCTACAGCCGGGAACTGTACGGCGAGAGCGGCTGGTTCGACGACGTTAGCGCTTTCCTGTGCTACAACGCCAACAAAGCGCTGATGAACCTCGGCTACGAGGCGCTGTTCCCGGCGGAGATGGCGGCGGTTAATCCAGCGATCCTCGCGGCGCTGTCGCCCAACGCCGATGAAAACCACGACTTTTTCTCCGGTTCTGGCTCCTCCTACGTGATAGGAAAAATGGAAGAGACCGCCGACGACGACTGGGACTTTTAACCGTACTTTCACCAGGAATATCGCGACCGAATTCCTGGTGATCTATTTCGCAGAAAAGTGGGTTCATCTGTCAAATATTCTCTCCATGGCCTAACCGTCATCATCCCGTCATATTTAGCAGAAAACTGGTCTATTTCAGTCGAATTATCCAGAGATAATCAAAAAATATTACCCACAACAAATTACCGCTCAGCCCTTATATCACGGGGGCTGCGCCGCCATGTCCCTCACTCCATTTTGCCGAGAGTTTGTCATTAAGGGTTGTCACAGAATCTGAGTATGTTAGGGTGTAAAAAGATCATAATCACCATTGGGTACCGTATCGCAATAAACAAATAACAGGAACTTCTCTATTGCATGGCAATTAAATTAGAAATTAAAAATCTTTATAAGATATTTGGCGAGCACCCTCACCGTGCTTTCAAATATATTGAGAAAGGACTCAACAAAGCGCAAATACTGGAAAAAACGGGGCTGTCGCTTGGCGTCAAAGACGCCAGTCTGGCCATTGAAGAAGGCGAGATATTCGTCATCATGGGGCTCTCCGGTTCGGGGAAATCCACCATGGTTCGCCTTCTCAATCGCCTGATTGAACCCACCCGCGGCCAGGTGCTGATTGACGGGGTCGATATCGCGAAAATGTCGGACGCCGAGCTGCGCGAGGTGCGTCGTAAAAAAATTGCGATGGTTTTTCAATCCTTTGCACTGATGCCGCACATGAGCGTGCTCGACAACACGGCGTTTGGCATGGCGCTTGCCGGCGTCCCGGCCGCTGAGCGAGAGCAAAAAGCGCGGGAAGCGCTGCGGCAGGTGGGGCTGGAGAATTATGCCCACGCCTGGCCGGATGAACTCTCTGGCGGGATGCGTCAGCGCGTCGGTTTAGCCCGCGCCCTGGCGATTAATCCCGATATTCTGTTAATGGATGAAGCCTTCTCCGCGCTCGATCCGCTCATTCGCACCGAAATGCAGGATGAGCTGATCAAATTACAGGCTAAGCATCAGCGTACCATTGTCTTTATTTCCCATGACCTTGATGAAGCCATGCGAATTGGCGATCGTATCGCCATTATGCAAAATGGCGAAGTGGTCCAGGTCGGTACTCCGGATGAAATATTGAATAATCCGGCCAATGATTATGTCCGCACCTTCTTCCGCGGCGTCGATATTAGCCAGGTCTTCAGCGCCAAAGATATTGCCCGTCGTAGTCCGGTCGGCCTGATTCGTAAAACGCCAGGTTTTGGCCCCCGCTCAGCGCTGAAATTATTACAGGATGAAGACCGGGAATATGGCTATGTCATCGAGCGTGGTAATCGCTTTGTCGGGATTGTGTCGATCGATTCTTTGAAAACCGCGCTCAGCGCCGGCCAGGGGATCGAGGCGGCGCTGATTGACGCCCCGCTGGCGGTGGAGGCGCAAACGCCGCTCAGCGATCTGCTCTCCCACGTCGGCCACGCCCCGTGCGCCGTCCCGGTGGTGGATGAAGAACAACAATATATTGGCATCATTTCCAAACGAATGTTGCTCCAGGCTTTAGATCGCGAGGGGGTGAATCATGGCTGATCAAACCAATCCGTGGGACAGCGCCCCGGCAACCGACAACGCCGCCCAGGCTGCAGACGCCTGGGGTGGCGCTTCTACTGCCGCGCCGACCAATGGCGGCGGCGCCGACTGGCTGCACAGCGCCCCGGCGCCGCAGCCGGAACAGTTCAATATCATGGATCCGTTCCATAAGACCCTGATCCCGCTCGACAGTTGGGTGACCCACGCCATCGACTGGATCGTGCTGCACTTCCGCCCGCTGTTCCAGGGGATCCGCGTGCCGATCGACTACATTCTCAGCGCCTTTCAGCAGCTGCTGTTGGGAATGCCGGCGCCAGTGGCGATTATCGTCTTCGCGCTGATCGCCTGGCAGATCTCCAGCCTCGGCATGGGGGTCGCCACCCTGGTATCGCTGATTGCCATTGGCGCCATCGGCGCGTGGTCGCAGGCGATGGTCACCCTGGCGCTGGTCCTCACCGCCCTGCTGTTCTGCATGATCATCGGCCTGCCGCTGGGGATCTGGCTGGCGCGCAGTCCGCGGGCGGCGAAAATTATCCGCCCACTGCTGGATGCCATGCAGACCACGCCGGCCTTCGTCTACCTGGTGCCGATCGTAATGCTGTTCGGCATCGGCAACGTGCCCGGCGTGGTGGTGACGATTATCTTCGCCCTGCCGCCCATCGTCCGTCTGACCATCCTCGGGATAAACCAGGTGCCTGCGGATCTGATCGAAGCGTCGCGCTCATTTGGCGCCAGCCCGCGACAGCTGCTGTTTAAAGTTCAGCTGCCTCTGGCGATGCCCACCATTATGGCCGGGGTTAACCAGACGCTGATGCTGGCCCTGTCGATGGTGGTGATCGCCTCGATGATCGCCGTCGGCGGTCTTGGCCAGATGGTGCTGCGCGGCATTGGTCGCCTGGATATGGGCCTGGCCACCGTCGGCGGCGTGGGGATCGTGATCCTGGCGATTATTCTTGACCGCCTTACCCAGGCCGTCGGCCGCGACGCCCGCAGTCGCGGCAACCGCCGCTGGTACACCACCGGCCCGCTGGGGCTTCTCACTCGCCCTTTCTGTCGATAAGTCGATAACAGCGCCGCTCCCCGGCACCAGCCGATGCCGGGGGGCCGCCCTTCCCGTTAAACAATAAGAGGAACCACCATGCGACATAGCACGATGATGGCCACCGCCGCCTTTGCCACCCTGATCGCCACCAGCGCCTTCGCCGCCGACCTGCCGGGCAAAGGCATTACCGTCAAGCCGGCCCAGAGCACCATCTCCGAAGAGAGCTTCCAGACCCTGCTGGTCAGCCGCGCGCTGGAGAAGCTTGGCTACACCGTCGAGAAACCGAGCGAAGTGGACTATAACGTTGCCTATACCTCGATTGCCGCTGGGGATACCACCTTCATCGCCACCAACTGGCAGCCGCTGCACGATGACATGTACGCCGCGGCGGGCGGTGATAACAAATTTTACCGCAAGGGGGTATACGTCTCAGGCGCCGCCCAGGGCTATCTGATCGACAAAAAAACCGCCGAGCAGTACCACATCACCTCCATCGATCAGCTCAAAGATCCGCAGATCGCCAAACTGTTTGATACCAACAACGACGGTAAAGCGGACCTCACCGGCTGCACCCCTGGCTGGGGCTGCGAAGCGGTGATTAACCACCAGATTGACGCCTATGGCCTGAGCAAAACCGTCACCCATAACCAGGGCAACTACGCGGCGATGATGGCCGACACCATCGCCCGTTATAAAGAGGGTAAACCGGTGCTCTACTACACCTGGACGCCGTACTGGGTTAGCGACGTGCTGAAGCCTGGTAAAGATGTCGTCTGGCTGCAGGTGCCGTTCTCCTCCCTGCCGGGCGAGCAGAAAAACATCGATACCAAACTGGCCAATGGCGCCAACTATGGATTCCCGGTCAACACCATGCACATTGTCGCCAACAAAGCCTGGGCGGAGAAAAACCCGGCCGCCGCCACTCTGTTTAGCGTCATGAAGCTGCCGATCGCCGACATCAATGCCGAGAATGCGATGATGCACGAAGGCCATGCTTCTGAAGCCGACATTAACGGTCATGTTGATGGCTGGATCAAGGCCCACCAGCCGCTGTTCGACAGCTGGGTGAAAGCCGCCCTCGCCGCGCAGCAGTAACCCGCTCCCGGATAAGGCCCGACGCCTTATCCGGGCCCCCTTCCCCGCCTTTCATCCCGTCTGGGTCAGGGAAAAGCGGATTGCGGGCATTTTCATAGTGTTAAGGCGCGTCGCGCTCTGTTAAGGTGGGGACATCGGTCAATTTGCCACCTTCACATGGATCCAGCGATAAGTTATTCATATGGAAAACCCCGCGCCCTTAACCTGTGCCTTATCTGAACGCGTCGCCACCGTCGGCGAAGGCATTAAAGACAGTCTCCCCATCGTCATCAGCTACCTTCCGGTGGCATTCGCCTTCGGACTCAATGCCACCCGGTTGGGTTTCACCCCGCTGGAAAGCCTGTTTTTCTCCTGCATCATTTACGCCGGCGCCAGCCAGTTTGTGATCACCGCCATGCTGGCCGCCGGCAGTTCGCTGTGGGTCGCCGCCCTGACGGTGATGGCGATGGACGTACGCCACGTGCTGTATGGCCCCTCGCTGCGCAGCCGCATTCATACCGCGCTGAACAAAAAGAAAACCGCCCTCTGGGCCTTCGGCCTGACCGATGAGGTTTTCGCCGCCGCCACCGCCAGGCTGGTTCGCGACCACCGCCGCTGGAGCGAAAACTGGATGCTCGGTCTCGCGTTCACCTCGTGGGCATCGTGGGTGTGCGGCACGCTGGCCGGCGCCTGGTCCGGGAACGGCCTGCTGGTGGATTATCCGGCGGTGGAAGCCGCGCTCGGCTTTATGCTGCCGGCGCTGTTTATGAGCTTCCTGCTGGCCTCTTTCCAGCGCCAGCAATCCCTGTGCGTCACCGCGGCGCTGGCGGGCGCCCTGGGCGGCATTCTGTTATTTTCCATTCCGGCGGCGATCCTTGCCGGGATTGTTTGCGGGTGTCTGACGGCGCTGGTCCAGGCCATGCTGAAGGGGATGCCGGATGAACAGTGAGGTCCTTCTGCTCGGGGTGATTGTCGGCGGCGTGAACTATCTGTTTCGCTATCTTCCCCTGCGTCTGCGCGCGGGCCATGCCCGGCCTGCCCGCCGTGGCCCGGTCAGCGTGCTGCTGGATACCATCGGCATCGCCTCGATTTGCGCGCTGCTGGTGGTCTCCAGCGTGCCGGAGATCCTCGCCGATGCCCATCGTCTGGCGCCGACGCTGATCGGCTTCCTGGTGCTGGGGGGCGCCTTCTGGAAAACCCGCAGCATTATTATCCCGACCCTCCTGTCGGCGTTGGCCTACGGTCTGGCCTGGAAAATCGCCAGCGGGCTCTAAGCTTTACGTATCAATTTTGGTCAATAATTCATTTGATTTATTTGTCACAATAGTTATTATATCGGCTGTAATTAATGAGGTCATACCCAAATGGATAGTTCGTTTACTCCCATTGAGCAAATGCTCAAGTTCCGCGCCAGCCGCCATGAAGATTTCCCGTTCCAGGAGATTCTGTTAACTCGTCTTTGCATGCATATGCAAGGTAAGCTGCTGGAAAATCGCAATAAAATGCTCAAAGCGCAGGGAATTAACGAGACATTATTTATGGCGCTGATTACGCTGGAGTCGCAGGAAAACCACAGCATTCAGCCGTCCGAGCTGAGCTGTGCGCTGGGCTCGTCGCGTACCAACGCCACCCGTATCGCTGATGAACTGGAAAAACGCGGCTGGATTGAACGCCGCGAGAGCGATAACGATCGTCGCTGTCTGCATCTGCAGCTGACCGAAAAGGGCCATCAGTTTTTGCGTGAAGTCCTGCCGCCGCAGCATAACTGCCTGCATCAGCTGTGGTCTTCACTCAGCACCAGCGAAAAAGATCAGCTCGAACATATTACCCGCAAACTCCTGAGCCGCCTTGACCAGATGGAAGAAGAAGGCGTGCTGGCGGACTCTCTACGCTAAGGGCGGCGTCGCTCAGCCCATTTTTACGTTGCAAGGAAAACAGCCAGGCCAGCAGATCTCTGCTGGCCTTTCTGATAAACAGGTCGGCTCAGCCGATGTGAAATAATAAGATCGTGGAGAATAACATGAGCGCAAATGCGGAGAGCCAAACCCCGCAGCAACCAGGCAGCAAAAAAGGGAAGCGTAAAGGCGCCCTTCTGTTGCTGACATTGCTCTTCATTATTATTGCCGTGGCATATGGGATTTACTGGTTTCTGGTACTGCGTCACTACGAAGAGACCGACGATGCCTACGTGGCAGGGAACCAGGTACAAATTATGGCCCAGGTCTCGGGCAGCGTGACCAAAGTCTGGGCTGACAACACGGACTACGTGCAGAAAGGCGATCCGCTGGTCACCCTCGATCAGACCGATGCCCAACAGGCGTTTGAGAAAGCCAAGACGCAGCTGGCCGCCAGCGTGCGTCAAACCCGTCAGCAGATGATCAACAGCAAGCAGCTGCAGGCGAATATTGACGTCAAAAAGACCGCCCTCGCCCAGGCGCAGGCTGACCTGAACCGCCGCATCCCGCTGGGCGCGGCGAACCTCATCGGCCGCGAAGAGCTGCAGCACGCCCGCGACACCGTCGCCAGCGCGCAGGCCGAGCTTGACGTGGCCATCCAGCAGTACAACGCCAACCAGGCGATCGTGCTGGGTACCAAACTCGAACAGCAGCCGGCGGTGCTGCAGGCGGCGACCGAAGTGCGTAACGCCTGGCTGGCCCTGCAGCGTACGCAGATCGTCAGCCCGATTAGCGGCTACGTTTCCCGTCGCTCGGTACAGCCTGGCGCGCAGATCGGCACCACCACGCCGCTGATGGCGGTGGTTCCGGCAACTAACCTGTGGATCGACGCTAACTTTAAAGAGACCCAGCTGGCGCATATGCGCATTGGCCAGCCGGCCACGGTGATCAGCGACATCTATGGCGATGACGTGAAATACACCGGCAAGGTGGTTGGTCTGGATATGGGGACCGGGAGCGCCTTCTCCCTGCTGCCGGCGCAGAACGCCACCGGTAACTGGATCAAAGTGGTACAGCGTCTGCCGGTCCGCATAGAACTGGATGAAAAACAGCTGGCGGAACACCCGCTGCGCATCGGCCTCTCGACGTTGGTAGAAGTTAACACCACCGATCGCGATGGCGAAATGCTGGCAAGCCAGGTGCGGAGCTCCCCGGTCTACGAGAGCAACGCCCGCGAAATCGCTCTCGATCCGGTCAATAAGCTGATAGACGAGATCATTCAGGCCAACGCCGGATAATTCGGGGTGAGTGTAATGCAACAGCAAAAACCGCTGGAAGGCGCGCAGCTGGTCATCATGACCATTGCGCTGTCGCTCGCGACGTTCATGCAGGTGCTGGATTCCACTATCGCCAACGTGGCGATCCCGACCATCGCCGGTAACCTTGGCTCATCGCTGAGCCAGGGGACCTGGGTCATCACTTCGTTCGGGGTCGCTAACGCCATCTCCATTCCGATCACCGGATGGCTGGCCAAGCGCGTGGGCGAGGTGAAGCTGTTCCTGTGGTCCACCACCGCTTTCGCCATCGCCTCCTGGGCCTGCGGCGTCTCCAACAGCCTGACGATGCTGATCTTCTTCCGCGTCATTCAGGGGATTGTTGCCGGGCCGCTGATCCCGCTGTCGCAAAGTCTGTTGCTCAGCAACTATCCGCCGGCGAAACGCTCTATCGCCCTGGCGCTGTGGTCGATGACGGTGATCGTCGCTCCCATCTGCGGCCCGATCCTCGGCGGCTATATCAGCGATAACTACCACTGGGGATGGATCTTCTTTATCAACGTGCCCATTGGCGTGGCGGTGGTGCTGATGACCCTGCAGACCCTGCGCAACCGGGAAACCAAAACCGAACAGCGGCGTATCGACGGCGTCGGCCTGGCGCTGCTGATCATCGGTATCGGTAGTCTGCAGGTGATGCTGGACCGGGGCAAAGAGCTGGACTGGTTCTCCTCCAATGAAATTATCATTCTGACCATCGTGGCGGTGGTGGCGATAAGCTTCCTGATCGTCTGGGAGCTGACCGACGATAACCCGATTGTCGATCTGTCGCTGTTTAAGTCGCGCAACTTCACCATCGGCTGCCTCTGCATCAGCCTGGCCTACATGCTCTACTTCGGGGCCATCGTGCTGCTGCCGCAGCTGTTGCAGGAGGTCTACGGCTACACTGCGACCTGGGCCGGCCTGGCGTCAGCGCCGGTGGGGGTGATCCCGGTCATTCTGTCGCCGATTATCGGCCGCTTTGCGCATAAGCTCGATATGCGGCGGCTGGTCACCTTCAGCTTTATCATGTACGCCGTCTGCTTCTACTGGCGCGCCTGGACCTTCGAACCGGGGATGGACTTTGGCGCCTCGGCGTGGCCGCAGTTTATCCAGGGCTTCGCGGTGGCCTGCTTCTTCATGCCGTTGACCACCATCACCCTTTCCGGCCTGCCGCCGGAGCGGCTGGCGGCGGCGTCGAGCTTGTCGAACTTCACCCGTACCCTTGCTGGCTCCATCGGGACCTCGATCACCACCACCCTGTGGACCAACCGCGAGGCGCTGCACCATGCGCAGCTCACCGAATCGGTGACGCCGTTCAACCCCAACGCGCAGCAGATCTACGATCAGCTGCAGGGGATGGGAATGACGCAGCAACAGGCGTCCGGCTGGATAGCACAGCAGATAACCAACCAGGGGCTGATTATCTCTGCCAACGAAATCTTCTGGATCTCAGCGGCCATTTTCATCCTGCTGTTGGGACTGGTATGGTTCGCCAGACCCCCGTTCAGCGCCGGCGGCGGCGGCGGCGGCGCGCACTAAGCCTCACATTAAGGGACCGGCGGGTCCCTTTTTTACGCCTTCAGGTTGTCCAGTTCTCGCTAGTTTCTGTCTCGTTTGCGAAAGCCCGCCCGCCGGCGCTCGGGCAGGATAAAGGCAGACTATTAAGGAGAACACTATGCTGAGCCATCCTGCTGAAAAGTACCGTCCCTATCCGCCGATCGCTCTTCCCGACCGCCGCTGGCCTGACCGGCAAATCAGCCACGCCCCACGCTGGCTGTCGACTGACCTGCGCGACGGCAACCAGGCGCTGGCCGAGCCCATGGACAGCGCCCGCAAACTGCAGTTCTGGGATCTGCTGCTGGAGTGCGGCTTTAAAGAGATTGAGGTCGCCTTCCCTTCCGCTTCACAAACCGACTTCAACTTTGTCCGCCAGCTGATTGACGAACAGCGCATCCCGGAGGATGTCACTATCCAGGTGCTGACCCAGGCGCGAGACCCGCTGATCCTGCGCACCTTTGAGGCGCTGCGCGGCGCCCGCCGGGCCACCGTCCACCTCTACAATGCCACCGCGCCGCTGTTCCGCGAGCTGGTTTTCGGCATGGACAAGGCCGAGGTGATCGCCCTCGCGACCCGCGCCACCCGGCTTATCCGTCAGCAGTGCGAACAGCAGCCAGAGACCCGCTGGCAATATGAATATTCGCCTGAAACCTTCTGCTTCACCGAGCCCGAGTTTGCGCTTGAGATTTGCGAAGCGGTGGCGGATGTCTGGCAGCCCTGCGCCGAGCGACCGATGATCGTCAATCTGCCGGCGACGGTGGAAGTCAACACCCCGAATGTCTATGCCGATCAGATCGAATATTTTTGCCGCCACTTCTCCCGCCGCGGCGAAGTCTGCATCAGCGTGCATCCGCACAATGACCGCGGCACCGGCGTCGCCAGCGCCGAGCTGGCGGTGATGGCCGGTGCCGACCGGGTGGAAGGCTGCCTGTTTGGCAACGGCGAACGCACCGGCAATGTCTGTCTGGTGACGCTGGCGATGAATCTCTACAGCCAGGGCATCGACCCTGAGCTTCGCTTCGAGCAGATGAACCGGGTGGTGGAAGTGGTGGAAAACTGCAATCAGATCCCCGTTCACCCGCGCCACCCGTGGGCGGGAAGTCTGGCTTACACCGCCTTCTCCGGCTCCCATCAGGATGCGATCAAAAAAGGATTTGATGCCCGTCAGCCTGGCGACCCGTGGCGGATGCCCTATCTGCCGATTGACCCGCAGGATATTGGCTGCAGCTATGAGGCGGTGATCCGCGTCAACAGCCAGTCGGGGAAAAGCGGCAGCGCCTGGCTTATCGAACAAAATCATGGCCTGAAGCTGCCCCGCGGGCTGCAGCAGGACTTCAGCCAGCACGTTCAGCAGGTCACCGATAGCGACGGCAAAGAGATGACCCACCATGCGCTGTGGCAGCTGTTCCGCACGCGCTACGGGCTGCAGACGCAGTCTGCGCTGACGCTGGTCGATTATCAGAGCGCCAGCCAGCAGAATGGCCAGCTTTCCCTGCAGGCAACGCTGCGTCACCACGGCGAAACCCGACGCCTGCAGGGCCAGGGCAACGGCCTGCTCTCCGCCGCAGCCAGCGGCCTCAGCGCGCTGTTTCGGCAACCGTTTATGATCAAGGACTATCATGAGCATACCCTCGGCGCGCGCAGCGACAGCCGGTCGGTGGCCTATATCCGCTGCGTTTTTCCGCAAGGAGAAAGCTACTGGGGCGTGGGTATCGATAATGACGTGGCGCGCGCCTCGCTGCAGGCGCTGTGCAATGCGCTCAGCGCCGCCGATCAGGCCGGGGGACGAAAATAGTCGCTGGGGGCGACGCCCATCACCCGACGAAACATGGCGCTGAAGGCGCTGTGGCTGCCGTAGCCCAGCTCCAGCGCCACCCGCAGCACGGAGTGGCCCTGCGCCAGGCGAATCAGCGCTTCCATTAGCTTCGCCCGGCGCACCCACTCGCGCCACGTCAGGCTAGTCTGCTGCTGAAAATGGCGGTTCAGGGTTCGCTCGCTCATGCTGCACGCCTTCGCCGCCTGGCTGCTGCTCCAGACGTCGCCCGGCGCCTCGCGCACCTGCTGGCACAGCCGGCGCAGCGTTTCGCTTTGCGGCTCCGGCAGGCCAAACGGCAGGATCGCCATCCCGCGGATCTCATCGAGGATCAGCTCATAAATCCGTTCGTCGCGGCTGGCGGGGGCATAACGCTCGGCCAGCGCCAGGGAGGAGACAATCAGTTCCCGCAGCAGGGGCGTGATCTGTACGATCTGACAGCCCGCCGGAAGATCGGCGCGCGCCAGCGGATCGATAAACAGCGTTCGCGCCGCCACGTTGCCGGTCATGCGCAGCGCGTGGGGCGTTCCCGCCGGCAGCCAGACGCCGCGTCCGGGCGGCACCACCCAGTAGCCTGCCGGCGTCGCCACCCGCACCACGCCGCTTAAAATATGCAGCAGCTGGGCGCAGTCATGCTGATGCCAGTCTTCCTGGTCACCGTGAGCATAATCATGGGCAAAGGGCACCAGCGGGCGGTGCTGAAAGGAGAAGGTGGTGGTCGTCGTCATGGCGGCGTCGGGAAAGCGGCCCGGCGACAGGCGTCGGGCCGCGGCGGAAGCACTAGATGTGCAGTTCCTGCAGTTTTTCTTTCGGCAACGCCAGTTCGTCGTTGCTGTTGATGCGCACATCGCGCTCGATGATATGACGAGCGATCTCCTGCGCCTCTTCCAGCGAGTGCATGGTGTAGGTCCCGCACTGGTAGACGTTCAGCTCCGGGATCTGGTTCTGATCTTTCACCTTCAGCACGTCGGCCATCGCCGCTTTCCAGGCGTCGGCGACGCGCTGCTCGTCCGGCGTACCAATCAGGCTCATATAGAACCCGGTGCGGCAGCCCATCGGCGAAATGTCGATAATTTCCACGCCATTCCCGTTCAGGTGATCGCGCATAAAGCCGGCGAACAGGTGCTCGAGGGTGTGGATACCGCGCTCCGGCATCACTTCCTGGTTCGGCACGCAGAAGCGCAGATCGAATACGGTGATTTCATCGCCATGCGGCGTGTTCATTTTCTTCGCGACACGCACCGCTGGGGCTTCCATTCGGGTATGGTCGACTGTGAAACTATCTAACAACGGCATTCGTCACCTCCGGGAGTGAATTTTTTAAAATAAAATGAACTCTTTGTTCAGCCGCGAGTCTCAGTATATGAAAGACGCGCATTTATTATCATCATCATCCCTGAATCAGAGATGAAAGTTTGGCCACAGTGATGTGGCCTTTTTCTTTTCCAGCGCTTCGACCGCTACGCGTGCCGCGCCAACAGCGCCTCAAACGGCTCGCTGTCTTCCGCTTCTATTTTCTTCTGTCGCGCCACCGACGCGTCACGCTCGGCGATGAAATCTTCTTCGCTCAGGATCTCCAGCGGCTCTTCACGCAGCTGGGTCCGGTAACGATCGGCCAGCGCACGGCCGGTTCCACCAATCCCTTCTTCAATCATAGAACGCAGAATGCGGGCTGAGAAGGTTAATTCCGGATCGTCAAAACAGGCCAGCAGCTCATCGCAGACCTGTTGATAGGCCTCGCCGCCGTGAATGCTGTCCAGCGTCTGCGCTACACGGCGTAAATCGCGGAACAGATCTTTACCCACCTGCGCCAGCGGGAACTGCGCGCTTTCGCAGCCGATGCCCAACGTTAAGCCCGGCTTACGCCCTTCCAGAATCACCCGATTCCAGTTGGTGCGGGTGCACAGCAGCTCATCGCTGCTCATCTCCGGCGCGTCGGCCAGCGCGCACCAGACCATAAACAGGTCGAGGAAACGCACCTGCTGGGCGTCTACGCCGATCGGCGAGAAGGGATTGATATCCAGCGAACGCACTTCGATATACTCAATACCACCGCGCAACAGCGCATCAGACGGGGTTTCGCCCCGACGGGTGACGCGTTTCGGGCGGATCGGCGCATAGAGTTCGTTTTCAATCTGCAGGATATTGCTGTTGATCTGCAGATACTTACCGTCTTTTTCCAGCCCGATTTTGGCGTACTCTTCCGACGGCGTTTTAATCGCGCGCTTCAATCCTGCCACATACTCGTGCAGATCGTTAAACGTAATTCCGAGATTGCTTTGCGACTTATTGGTATAACCAAGGTCGCTGAGGCGCAGCGAGGTGGCGTACGGCAAGTAATACATGCCGTTGCCCGTCTCCTCAAAGGGCAGCGTCGTCGGCTTTCCTTGCAGGAACGAAGCGCAAATCGCCGGCGAGGCGCCGAACAGATACGGGATCACCCAGCCAAAGCGATAGTAGTTACGAATTGAGCGGAAATAGCCCGCCGAAATGGCCTCTTTACCACTCTCAGCGTCTTCCACACCACATTTAGCCTGCCAGAAGGCCATCGGTAGGGAGAAGTTATAGTGCACGCCGGAGATAGTCTGCATCAGCGCGCCATAGCGGTTCTTCAGCCCCTCGCGATATAGCGTTTTCAGGCGCCCCACGTTAGAGGTGCCGTACTGCGCCAGCTCAATATCCTGACCGGGGGCGATATAGCATGGCATACTCAGCGGCCACATCCGCTCGTCGCCAAGCTGACGCGCGGTATAGCGATGGACATCGCGCATAAAGGTCAGCATATGCTCAATATCGCCATCTACTGGCGTAATGAACTCAAGTAAAGCTTCGGCAAAATCGGTGGTAATCCATTTATGCGTCAGCGCTGAGCCTAACGCCGGAGGGTGACCGGTCGTTGCAAGGGTGCCGTCTGCGTTCACGCGCAGCGTCTCCCGCTCCAGACCACGTTGAATACCCTGCAGGGCCTGCGGATGTTTTTCCAGCCAGGCCAGCGCCTGTGATACGTCCGGGATCAATTTGACCTCCCGCCTGTCGAAATCGTTTGAATAAGCATAATTGTAATGGATGAACTATCAGTCCAATTAGTGCCACCACGTCATGCCCTGAAGCGTCGCTGCTGCAATGACGATATAGCGCAGCGCCTTTCCAAGGCATAAGAAAAAGAGTACCGGTCCCCAGGAAATGCGCATCCATCCCGCCAGCAAACACAGTAAATCGCCGACAACCGGCGCCCAGCTCAGTAACAGCGTGACCGCGCCGTAGCGCTTAAGCCAGCCGGCCGCCCGCTCCTGCCAGCGCGAGGTTTTGCGCAGCGGAAACAGGCGCCCCAGAATAACGTTAGTTACCCCTCCAAGGCTATTGCCGATTGTTGCTATTAATACTAACCACCACGGATGACTGACCCCCGCAAGTAGCATAGCCACCAGCACAACCTCCGAATTGCCGGGAAGCAGCGTGGCGCTTAAAAAGCTACTGGCAAACAGCGAGAGGAGTGACAGCGCGTCGCTCACAGCAAACGCACGTCTACAGCGTCCATTCCCGCGCGCTTCGCCGCCTGCAGACCAAAGTCGGCATCTTCGAAGACCACGCATTTTTCCGGCGCGACGCCCATGCGCTCGGCGCACAGCAGGAAGGTATCGGGCGCGGGTTTATGGTTGACCACATGATCGGCCGCCACCACCGCGGAGAAGTAATGACGCAGGCCCAGGTGCGCCAGCAGCGCTTCGGCGACGGCGCTTTCGCTACCGGTGCCGACCGACATCGGGCGACGGCCGTGCCACGCCTTGACCACCTCGATCAGCGGCAATGGACGTACGCTGTCCAGCAGCATCGCCTTAACGGCCAGGGTTTTTTCCTGCGCCAGGCGATGTGGATCGAGATCCGCCTGGTTGAGTTCAATAATCGCCTGGGCAATCCGCCAGGTCGGTGAGCCATTGAGGGCAACCATCGCCTGTTCGTCGAAACGCATACCGTAGCGGCCCAGCACCTCATTCCATGCCTGACGATGGGTCGGCTCGGTATCGAGGATAGTGCCATCCATATCAAAGATCAGTCCTGCGTAACCTTCGTACATCGTCTTCTCACCAACCGGTTAATGAATGGTTACTGTAACGCAAAAGCCGGTCGTTGTCGCGGCCAGCGGCGCAGACGACAAAGGCGCCCACAGGCGCCTTCAGGCATCAGACCGGATAGGCGGCCTTATTTAATACGCAGATCGTTTTCGACCATTCGCACGCCCTGCACCCGACGGGTGACCTCCACCGCCCGTTTAGCGCTTTCCGCGGAGGAGACAAATCCACTCAGTTGGACGCGGCCTTTAAAGGTCTGGACGCTGATTTCAGAGGACTTGATGTCTTTATCGTTAAAGAGCGCCGTTTTCACCTTGGTGGTCACCACGGTATCGTCAATATAGCCGCCCGTACTCTCCTTTGTAGCCGATCCCGCACAGCCAGCGAGGGCCGTCGCCACCAGCAGCGTTGCGCAAAAAGCAGGTATTGCTTTGAACCATTTCATGGATTTCTCTCCTTGCATTTATCTCAGCCTGATAACGCTGATATACAAGGATAAATTATAGTGGAAAGCGCGGCTTGCCAATAAAAAAGTCAGGATGAAACTGGCGATGGGAAACGCGGTTATCGGGATGGTGAGAGAAGAGTGAAGATGATGCATTCAGAACGGGTGCTGCGATAATTTCGCAGCCTATGTAACAACATCATCGCTGTTATTAAGGAGAATATGGTGCATCCGGGAGGATGATTCGGCTTCGCCTCACCCTTCGGGCCGTTGCTTACGCAACGTTATCCTCCCTGGTGCTGGCGATGATTTCGCAGACCATAAAACAACATCGTCGCTGTTATTAAGGAGAATATGGTGCATCCGGGAGGATTCGAACCTCCGACCGCTCGGTTCGTAGCCGAGTACT
>NZ_JBEAJG010000004.1:0-109422 GCF_040065235.1 Klebsiella sp. GB_Kp047
ACGACCTTGCCAAGGTCGGGGTCGCGAGTTCGAGTCTCGTTTCCCGCTCCAAATTTTCTTCCATCTCTTATTTATCCACAGTGCAATCCAGCGCCGGGGATGATTTTCGTTTGGTCTGCAGAAATACTGTAAACAGAGTTATCCACAGGTTGTCGTTTCGCTTCTGACGGCGTAAATGCTTCGCTTTGTAAATAATATCTTTATATCTAATTGAAATTTAACAATTAAATTTCATTTCGAAATGTTAATCCGATCACTTGACCTCGGTCTGCGCCTTGAAACTCAATGTGTTTTAGATTTTATTCACAGCCTGTGAATGAATCAGGCGTCGCGCGGCAGGCCTTTCTCTACCACCCTGACCAGACGTAATTTTTTCGGCAGCTGTACTTCGACGGCGTCGACGCTGCGCTTTTTCAGTTGCTGGGCAATCGCCCAATCAATGTGCTCGTCGAGAAGCGGGTGCTCGCCCAGGCGACTCTCCAGTGCGCGAAGATGGGCTTCATCCCAGGGCGCATTGCCCAGCGCGACGGCGATATTACGCAGCCAGCGCAGATGACCAATGCGACGAATCGCCGACCCTTCGGTCACCTTCAGAAACCACGCTTCGCTCCAGGCGAACAGCTCCACCAGCGGCGGGGCATGCAGCGCCTGGCGCGGGCTGAAATCCTCTTCATCGGTGAGCTGTGAGAAACGGTTCCACGGGCAGATAAGCTGGCAGTCGTCGCAGCCATAGATCCGGTTGCCGATGAGCGGACGGAACTCCTCCGGAATAGCGCCTTCCAGTTCGATGGTGAGATAGGAGATGCAGCGGCGGGCGTCGACGGTATAGGGCTCAACGATGGCCCCGGTGGGGCAGATAGTCATGCAGGCGACACAGCGTCCACACTCCTCCGCGACCGGGCTGTCGACCGGCAGGGGCAGGTCAATCAGCAGTTCGCCGAGAAAAAAGAATGATCCGGCGTCGCGGCTTAAGATAAGTGAGTGCTTACCTGTCCAGCCAAGGCCCGCTTTTTCTGCAATGGGCCGTTCCAGGATAGGCGCGGAATCGACAAAAGGTCTAAAATTGAGCGAAGCACACTGTTCCTGAATCTTCTCACCCAGTTTTTTCAGGCGATTACGTAGCAGCTTATGATAATCACGCCCGAGGGCATAACGGCTGACGTAACCCAGCGCGGGATCTTTCAGGGTGCGGGCAAAGGCGGCGTTGGCGGGCAGATAATTCATCCGCACGCTGATGACGCGTAACGTACCGGGCAGCAGTTCGTGGGGGCGGGCGCGCATCATACCGTGACGGGCCATCCACTCCATTTCGCCGTGGTATTGTTTATCCAGCCATGCCTGCAGTTTGGGTTCACTGGCGCTGAGGTCGGTATCGGCGATACCGACCTGCTGGAACCCGAGCTCTGTGCCCCATTGTTTGATTTGTTGCGCTAACTGAACGAGATCGAGGGGCTGTGACATGATGGACCATACAATGACGAATAACCCTGACAGTATACCATACAACATTTGGCCTGCGGAGGCGCTGCGCCTGGCCGAACGAGAGGCGGCGGACAGCCTGGGACTGACGCTGTTTGAACTGATGCAGCGCGCGGGCGAGGCGGCGTTCCAACTGGCCAGCCGCGCTTTTCCTGACAGCGCGCACTGGCTGATCCTCTGCGGGCATGGCAACAACGGCGGTGACGGATATGTCGTCGCGCGTCTGGCCCAGGCCGCCGGGCGGAGGGTGACGCTGCTGGCGCTAGAGAGTGACAGCCCGCTGCCGGAAGAGGCGCAGGCGGCGCGGGAGGCATGGCTTAACGCCGGCGGCGTGATCCATGCGGCCACTGTCCCCTGGCCAGACGATATCTCACTGATTATTGATGGCCTGCTCGGCACCGGGTTGCGCAGTGCGCCGCGTGAATCCGTCGCGGTGCTCATTCACCAGGCGAACCACCATCCTGCGCCGGTGCTGGCTCTGGATATCCCTTCCGGCCTGAACGCGCAGACCGGCGCGACGCCGGGGGCGGTCATTCAGGCCGACCATACGCTGACGTTTATCGCGCTCAAACCGGGGCTGCTGACCGGCAAGGCGCGGGATGTCGTCGGGCAGCTCCACCATCATGCGCTGGGGCTTGAGCGCTGGCTCGCCGGGCAAAGTACCCCCCTGACGCGGTTTTGCGCCGCCCACCTTGCCGACTGGCTGCCGCCGCGCCGGGCCACCTCCCATAAGGGCGATCACGGCAAGCTGGCGATCGTCGGCGGCGATCGCGGCACGGCAGGCGCGATTCGCATGTGCGGTGAAGCGGCTTTACGCGCCGGCGCAGGGCTGGTGCGAGTACTTACTCACCCGGAGAACGTGGCGCCTATTATCACCGCCCGGCCGGAATTAATGGTGGATGAGCTGACGCCGCAGACCCTGAAAGCCGCGCTGGAGTGGGCGGAGGTGGTGGCGATTGGCCCAGGTCTGGGGCAGAACGAGTGGGGACGCAGCGCCCTGCGCATGGTGGAAAGGGTTAACAAACCGATGGTCTGGGACGCCGATGCGCTGAACCTGCTGGCATTCAATCCCGATAAACGTCACAATCGCGTGCTGACGCCGCACCCCGGCGAAGCGGCCCGTCTGCTGAATATCAGCGTGGCAGAAATTGAAAGCGATCGCTTACTTTCTGCGCAGCGTCTGGTAAAACGGTATGGCGGCGTGGTCGTGCTGAAAGGCGCGGGCACGGTGGTGGCCAGTGAAAGCGGGGCGATGGGCATTATCGACGCCGGCAATGCCGGGATGGCCAGCGGCGGCATGGGCGATGTGCTCACTGGCATCATCGCCGCATTGTTAGGACAGCACCTGACGCCGTATGATGCTGCCTGTGCCGGGTGCGTCGCGCATGGCGATGCCGCCGACCGACTGGCCGCCCGCGAGGGCACCCGCGGCATGCTGGCGACCGATCTCTTTTCCACGCTCAAGCGTGTTGTTAACCCGGATGTGATTGACGTAGACCATGATTAACCGAGTGATTCCTTTACCCGATGAGCAGGCCACGCTGGCCCTGGGCGACCGTATTGCGCAGGCCTGTACCGGCGCCACCGTGATTTACCTTTATGGTGACTTAGGCGCGGGAAAAACCACCTTTAGCCGCGGCTTTTTACAGGCGCTCGGTCACCGCGGCAATGTCAAAAGCCCAACTTATACCCTGGTGGAACCGTATACCCTCGACAAGCTGATGGTGTATCACTTCGATCTCTACCGCCTGGCGGATCCTGAGGAGCTGGAATTTATGGGGATCCGCGATTATTTTGCCGACGATGCCATCTGCCTGGTGGAATGGCCGCAGCAAGGCGCAGGTGTCCTGCCTGACCCGGACGTTGAAATTCACCTTGATTACCAGGCACAAGGGCGTGAGGCGCGCATTACCGCGATCTCCTCACGGGGTGAGTCTTTACTGGCACGTTTAGCCATTTAGCCTGAAGGATGACGGGATGAAGTATCGCATAACCACCTGGCTTGCCGCTGCGCTGATGCTGTCGAGTCTTCACGCCACTGCGGCGAGTTTATCCGATATCCAGGTCTCCAACGGAGACCAGCAGGCCCGTATTACTCTTAGCTTTGTCGGTGAACCGGAGTACTCTTTTACCCCCCAGGGCAAACGACTGGTGGCGCTGGATATCAAACAGACCGGCGTATTGCAGGGACTGCCGCTGAAATTTAGCGGCAGCAACCTGGTGAAGAGCATTCGTGCCGGTACGCCGCAGGATTCGCAGACGCTGCGTCTGTTGGTGGATCTGACGGAAGATGGCAAAACCCGGGCGGTGAAGCAACAGAACGGGGCGAATTACACGGTGGTCTTTACCATCAACGCCGACGCGCCGCCGCCGCCGCCGCCACCTCCTGTGGTGGTGAAACGGGCCGACCCGTCGCCGGTGATGCCTTCCCGGACGGTGACGGCGGGACGCAATCCGTTCAGCTCGTCGGGTCATGAACGGCAGACGGTGATGACCTCCTCTCAGCCGGCGATGACCAACAATCAGACCGTGACCCGTCCGGCGGCCCGCACGGTGTCGGCGGATGATAAAGTCATTATCGCCATTGATGCCGGGCACGGCGGCCAGGATCCTGGCGCGATTGGCCCGAATGGCACCAAAGAGAAGAACGTGACTATCGCCATCGCGCGCAAGCTGCGGGCGCTGCTGAACGCCGATCCGCAGTTTAAACCGGTGCTGACCCGTGACGGGGATTACTTTATTTCGGTAATGGGACGCTCGGATGTGGCGCGTAAGCAAAATGCCAACTTCCTCGTCTCAATCCATGCTGACGCCGCGCCAAACCGCGACGCCACCGGCGCCTCGGTATGGGTGCTCTCTAACCGTCGCGCCAACAGTGAAATGGCCGGCTGGCTGGAACAGCATGAGAAACAGTCTGAACTGCTCGGCGGCGCGGGCGATGTGCTGGCGAACAGCCAGGCCGATCCCTACCTGAGCCAGGCGGTGTTGGATCTGCAGTTCGGTCACTCCCAACGCGTCGGCTACGATGTCGCGACCAACGTGCTCAGCCAGCTGCAGCGGATTGGCAATCTGCATAAACGCCGTCCGGAGCATGCCAGCCTCGGCGTACTGCGCTCGCCGGACATTCCGTCGATCCTCGTGGAAACAGGCTTTATCAGTAACAACGGGGAAGAACGGCTGCTGGGGAGCGATGATTACCAGGAGCAGATTGCGGAGGCGATTTACAACGGTCTGCGCAACTACTTTATGCAGCATCCGCTGCAGTCTGCGCCTCGCGGCGAGGCGGCGCAGACCGCCAGCGCCGCAGCGCCAGGCGGGATGTTGATTAACTAAGGAGCAGGGGATGCCGATTCAGGTTCTGCCGCCGCAGCTCGCCAACCAGATTGCCGCCGGCGAAGTGGTGGAACGGCCCGCGTCGGTGGTGAAAGAGCTGGTTGAAAACAGCCTTGATGCGGGCGCCACGCGAATTGATATTGATATCGAACGCGGCGGCGCGAAGCTCATTCGCATTCGCGATAACGGCTGCGGCATCAAAAAAGACGAGCTGGCGCTGGCCCTGGCTCGCCACGCGACCAGCAAAATCGCCTCGCTCGACGATCTCGAAGCCATTATCAGCCTCGGCTTTCGCGGCGAAGCGCTGGCCAGTATTAGCTCGGTGGCGCGTCTGACGCTCACCTCGCGCACGGCGGAACAGCAGGAAGCCTGGCAGGCGTATGCCGAAGGCCGCGATCAGGCGGTGACGGTGAAGCCGGCGGCGCACCCGGTCGGCACCACCCTGGAAGTCCTCGATCTGTTCTACAATACCCCGGCGCGGCGCAAATTTATGCGTACCGAAAAGACTGAGTTCGGCCACATTGACGAGGTGGTCCGCCGCATTGCGCTGGCGCGCTTCGACGTCACCATCAACCTCAGCCATAACGGCAAGGTGATGCGCCAGTATCGGGCAGTCGCTCAGGATGGCCAACGGGAGCGGCGGCTGGGAACCATCTGTGGCGCCGCCTTTCTTGAACATGCCCTGGCGATTGAGTGGCAGCATGGCGATCTGACCCTGCGCGGCTGGGTCGCCGATCCGCTGCATACCACCCCTGCGCTGGCGGAAATTCAGTATTGCTACGTTAACGGGCGGATGATGCGGGACCGGCTGATCAACCACGCTATCCGCCAGGCCTGTGAAGACAAACTGGGGGCCGATCAGCAGCCGGCGTTTGTGCTGTATCTGGAGATCGATCCCCATCAGGTGGATGTGAACGTCCACCCGGCCAAGCATGAGGTGCGTTTCCATCAGTCGCGCCTGGTGCATGACTTTATCTACCAGGGCGTACTGAGCGTGCTGCAGCAGCAACTTGACGCGCCGCTGGCGGAAAAAGACGACCCGCCGGCGCCCCGTGCGATGCCGGAGAACCGGATCGCGGCGGGCGGCAACCAGTTTGCGCGGCCGTCGGAAGCGCGTGAACCGGCAACCCGTTTCAGCATCACGCCATCGCGTGAGTCTGCGGCCTCCAGCGGCAGGCCGGGCGGCGCGAGCTGGCCGCACGCGCAGCCGGGTTACCAGAAGCAGCAAGGGGCGCTTTATCGTCAGTTGCTCGACACGCCGACGGCGCCAAAGCCCGCGTTACAGACCCCGGGCGCGGCGGAACTGGCCGGGCACAGTCAGAGCTTTGGCAGAGTGCTGACGATTGTGAGCCGCGACTGCGCGCTGCTGGAGCGCGAGGGCGGCCTGGCGCTGCTGTCGTTGACCGTTGCCGAGCGCTGGCTGCGCCAGGCGCAGTTGACCCCGGGAGCAGAGGCCGTCTGTGCCCAGCCGCTGTTGATCCCCCTGCGGTTAAAAGTGACGGAAGGGGAAAAGCAGGCGCTGGTCGCCGCGCAGTCGGCGCTGACGCAGTTGGGGATCGATATGCATACCGATGCCCTGCACGTGACGGTGCGCGCGGTCCCTTTACCCTTAAGACAACAAAATTTACAAATCTTGATTCCTGAACTGATAGGCTACCTGGCGCAGCAAAACGCATTCGACGTCGGCAATATCGCCCAATGGATGGCGCGTAATCTGACGAGCGAACAGACGTCATGGAATATGGCGCAGGCGATTGCGCTGCTGGCGGACGTTGAGCGTCTTTGCCCGCAGCTGGTGAGAACGCCGCCGGGTGGCCTGTTACAACCTGTAGATCTCCATTCGGCGATGAATGCCCTGAAAGATGAATGATGTAACCGAGGCGAGCCTGCCCAAGGCAATTTTTTTAATGGGCCCGACGGCCTCCGGCAAAACCGCGCTGGCGATAGCCTTACGTAAAGTTTTGCCAGTAGAGTTGATTAGTGTTGATTCCGCCCTCATTTATCGGGGAATGGATATTGGCACCGCCAAACCGGATGCCGCAGAGCTGAGCGCCGCGCCGCACCGGCTGCTGGATATTTTGGATCCGGCAGAGGCCTATTCCGCGGCGGATTTTCGCCGCGATGCGCTGGCGGCGATGGCGGAAATTGTCGCCGCCGGGCGAATTCCGCTGTTAGTCGGCGGGACGATGTTGTATTTCAAAGCGTTGCTGGAAGGATTGTCGCCCTTACCGTCCGCTGACCCAGAGGTCAGAGCGCGGATTGAGCAACAGGCCGCAGAGCAGGGGTGGAACGCGTTACATCAGCAGTTACAGGAGATCGATCCCGTAGCGGCTGCGCGTATTCATCCAAATGATCCGCAAAGGCTTTCCCGGGCACTGGAAGTTTTTTTCATTTCGGGTAAAACTTTAACGGAACTGACGCAAACGTCAGGAGACGCTCTGCCATATCAGGTGCATCAGTTCGCCATCGCCCCGGCGAGCCGTGAACTGCTCCATCAACGCATAGAACAGCGTTTTCATCAGATGTTAGCTTCAGGTTTTGAAGCAGAAGTACGGGCGCTTTTTGCCCGCGGAGATTTGCATACGGATATGCCTTCCATCCGTTGTGTCGGATACCGCCAGATGTGGTCATATCTCAATGGCGAGATCCCGTATGATGAGATGGTTTATCGAGGTGTTTGCGCCACGAGACAGTTAGCCAAACGTCAGGTCACCTGGCTGCGCGGTTGGGAAGGTGTGCACTGGTTAGACAGTGAACAACCCGAACAAGCGCTCAACAAAGTATTACAGGTTGTTGGTGCGAGCCAGAACTGAACGTGTACAATTAAACGGTATCGTGCGTAATTTTTTTTGAGAATCGTAAGGTTCTGAGTACAAAACAAGCATACATATAAGGAAAAGAGAGAATGGCTAAGGGGCAATCTTTACAAGATCCGTTCCTGAACGCTTTGCGTCGGGAACGCGTTCCGGTTTCTATTTATTTGGTGAATGGTATCAAGCTGCAAGGGCAAATTGAGTCTTTCGATCAGTTCGTGATCCTGTTGAAGAACACGGTCAGCCAGATGGTCTATAAGCACGCAATTTCTACTGTTGTCCCGTCTCGCCCGGTGTCTCACCACAGCAACAATGCTGGCGGCGGTTCCAGTAACTATCACCACGGTGGTAGCGCGCAGAGCTCTTCTGCGCCGCAACAAGACAGCGACGACGCCGAATAAGGCTAGTGCTGTTTTTCCACGCCGGGGAGCCAGGTTTTCTGCGTTCCCCGCTGGTATTTTATAAGGGGTTTACGCTTGTTTGACCGTTATGACGCCGGTGAGCAGGCGGTACTGGTACACATCTATTTTTCGCAAGACAAAGATATGGAAGATCTCCAGGAGTTTGAAACTCTGGCCTCTTCCGCCGGTGTCGAAGCAATGCAGGTGATTACCGGTAGCCGTAAAGCACCGCACCCGAAGTATTTTGTTGGTGAAGGTAAGGCAGTCGAAATTGCGGAAGCCGTTAAAGCGACCGGCGCTTCGGTCGTGCTCTTCGATCATGCCCTGAGTCCGGCGCAAGAACGCAACCTGGAACGCCTGTGCGAATGCCGGGTTATCGATCGTACCGGTCTTATTTTAGATATTTTCGCTCAGCGCGCGCGCACCCATGAAGGGAAACTGCAGGTCGAGCTGGCGCAGCTGCGCCATATGGCGACCCGCCTTGTCCGCGGCTGGACCCACCTTGAAAGACAAAAGGGCGGGATCGGTTTGCGTGGCCCGGGTGAAACCCAGCTCGAAACTGACCGTCGTTTATTGCGTAACCGCATCATGCAGATCCTGTCGCGGCTGGAAAAAGTCGAGAAACAGCGTGAGCAGGGGCGGCGGTCGCGCGCGAAAGCCGATATTCCAACCGTGTCGCTGGTGGGCTACACCAACGCCGGAAAATCAACGCTCTTTAACCAGATCACCGCCGCCGAGGTCTATGCCGCGAACCAGCTGTTCGCCACTCTGGACCCGACGCTGCGCCGCATTGACGTCCCTGACGTCGGCGAAACCGTGCTGGCCGATACCGTGGGCTTTATTCGCCACCTGCCGCACGATCTGGTGGCCGCGTTTAAAGCGACGTTGCAGGAGACGCGTCAGGCGACGCTGCTGCTGCATGTGATTGACGCAGCGGATGTCCGCGTGCAGGAAAACATTGATGCGGTAAATACGGTTCTCGCTGAAATTGAGGCCGATGAGATCCCGGCGCTGCTGGTGATGAACAAAATCGACATGCTGGACGATTTTGAACCGCGCATCGATCGCGACGATGAAAATAAACCGATTCGGGTCTGGCTTTCCGCTCAGACCGGGGTTGGCGTACCACTGCTTTTCCAGGCGTTAACGGAGCGCCTTTCCGGTGAAGTGGCCCAGCATACGCTGCGCTTACCGCCGAAAGAAGGGCGACTGAGAAGCCGTTTCTATCAGCTTCAGGCGATAGAAAAAGAGTGGATGGAGGATGACGGCAGCGTGAGTCTGCAGGTGCGCATGCCGATCGTTGACTGGCGGCGCCTCTGTAAGCAAGAGCCAACGCTTGTTGACTATGTGGTTTGACCTTGCAGCTTGCCTGAAGATATTGACCCCTGTGGGGATATCAAAAACAAATATGGAGCATATACATGGCGTGGAATCAGCCCGGTAATAACGGACAGGACCGCGACCCGTGGGGGAGCAGCAAACCTGGCGGCAACTCTGAGGGAAATGGCAATAAAGGCGGTCGCGAGCAGGGGCCGCCGGATCTGGATGATATCTTCCGCAAGTTAAGTAAAAAACTTGGCGGGCTCGGCGGCGGCAAGGGCGGACTGGGCGGCGGCAATAGCGCGCAGGGACCTCGCGGACCGATGGGCGGGCGTATTGTCGGCATCGTTGCCGCGGCAGCCGTGATTATCTGGGCGGCCAGCGGTTTCTATACCATTAAAGAAGCTGAACGTGGCGTGGTCACCCGCTTTGGTAAGTTCAGCCATCTGGTTGAGCCGGGCCTGAACTGGAAGCCGACCTTTATCGATAACGTGCAGGCGGTGAACGTGGAGTCAGTACGCGAACTGGCGGCGTCCGGCGTCATGCTGACCTCTGACGAAAACGTGGTACGCGTTGAGATGAACGTGCAGTACCGCGTCACCGATCCGGAGCGCTACCTGTTTAGCGTCACCAGCGCGGATGACAGCCTGCGTCAGGCTACCGACAGCGCGCTGCGCGGGGTGATCGGTAAATACACTATGGATCGCATTCTGACCGAAGGTCGTACCGTGATCCGTAGCGATACTCAGCGTGAGCTGGAAGAGACGATTCGCCCGTACAACATGGGCATCACTCTGCTGGACGTCAACTTCCAGACGGCGCGTCCGCCGGAAGAGGTGAAGGCCGCGTTTGACGATGCCATTGCCGCGCGTGAGAACGAGCAGCAGTACATTCGTGAAGCGGAAGCGTATACCAACGAAGTCCAGCCGCGGGCGAATGGTCAGGCGCAGCGTATCCTCGAAGAGGCACGCGCCTATAAGACCCAGACCGTCCTGGAAGCCCAGGGTGAAGTGGCTCGCTTTGCTAAGATCCTGCCGGAATACAAAGCCGCGCCGGAGATTACCCGCGAGCGTCTGTACATCGAAACCATGGAAAAAGTGCTGAGCCACACCCGTAAAGTGCTGGTTAATGACAGCAAAAACGGCAATCTGATGGTTCTGCCGCTGGACCAGATGCTGAAAGGCGCCGCTGCGCCGGCAGCAAAGAGCGATAGCAGTGACGCCAGCGATCTGCTGCGTCTGCCGCCTGCATCCAGCACTGGCAGCGCCAGCACCTCATCAACCTCGAGCTCAACCGGGGGTAGCATTATGGACCAACGCCGCGCTAACGCGCAGCGTAACGACTACCAGCGTCAGGGGGAATAACGATGCGTAAATCTGTTATCGCGATCATTGTCATCGTGCTGGTAGTGCTCTACATGTCAGTCTTTGTCGTGAAGGAGGGCGAGCGCGGTATCACGCTGCGTTTCGGTAAAGTTCTGCGCGACGACGAAAACAAGCCGCTGGTATACGCGCCAGGCCTGCACTTCAAGATCCCGTTTATCGAATCGGTGAAAATGCTGGATGCGCGTATTCAGACCATGGATAACCAGGCTGACCGTTTTGTCACCAAAGAGAAGAAAGACCTGATCGTCGACTCCTATATTAAATGGCGCATCAGCGACTTCAGCCGTTACTACCTGGCCACCGGCGGCGGCGACGTCTCCCAGGCAGAGGTGCTGCTGAAGCGTAAATTCTCGGACCGTCTGCGTTCTGAAATCGGCCGTCTGGATGTGAAAGACATCGTCACCGACTCCCGTGGCCGCCTGACGCTGGAAGTGCGTGATGCGCTGAACTCAGGGTCGGCCGGTACGGAAGACGAGGTTAGCACGCCGGCAGCTGACGACGCGATTGCCAAAGCGGCAGAGCGCGTGGAAGCGGAAACCAACGGCAAAGTGCAGGTGATCAACCCGAACAGTATGGCGGCGCTGGGTATTGAAGTCGTCGACGTGCGTATCAAGCAGATCAACCTGCCGGCGGAAGTGTCGGAAGCGATCTACAACCGTATGCGCGCGGAGCGTGAAGCGGTTGCTCGTCGCCACCGTTCACAGGGTCAGGAAGAGGCGGAAAAACTGCGCGCGACCGCGGACTATGAAGTCACCAAGACGCTGGCGGAAGCCGAGCGCCAGGGCCGTATCCTGCGTGGTGAAGGCGATGCGGAATCGGCAAAACTGTTTGCCGACGCGTTCAGTCAGGATCCTGGCTTCTATTCCTTTATTCGTAGCCTGCGCGCCTATGAGAAGAGCTTCCAGAGCAATCAGGATGTCATGGTCCTGAGCCCGGATAGCGATTTCTTCCGCTATATGCGTTCACCGGATTCGGTGCGTAAATAAGTCGAAGATGACAGTAACCTACAGTGGTTAATGCAAAAAGGCGCCTGAGACAGGCGCCTTTTTTTATGCTACGACGGCGTGAATTAGTTGCCGAGCAGCTTGTTTAGCAGGCCACCGATCACCGGCAGGCTCGCCAGCGTACTCTCGATGGTGCCGCCGATAGATGAGCCAACGCTTTCGCCCAGGGTTTTGCCCAGGTCCGGCGCCAGATCGGCCAGATTAATGGTGCCAAGCAGCGGCAGGTTGATGCTCAGGGCATCGGTGCCCATCGTCCATACGGCGGCGCCGACCTTACTACCTAAGGAGGCCAGGCCATCCTGTAACCAGCCTGCGCCGCTCACATTTTCGATTTCAAATGCGGTTAATTCTCTCATGATAATCTTCCTGATTATGTAGACGTACCGGGTTGTAGTACGCGACGGCATAGTTGCAATTTAAAAAATAGACAGCAATACAACTGGTTATGAATTTTGTTTCACCTTTCCGGTTCATAATGAAGAGGAAATACGGGACAATGTGAATTGAGTGAATGCATTCACTATGCTGGCCGATGACGCCTGCGAAGGCGGCGATGATACTTTTCAATTAGGGTTGACGATGAACTCCACCATTTGGCTGGCGCTGGCGCTGGTTTTAGTACTCGAAGGGCTTGGCCCGCTACTTTATCCGCGCGCCTGGCGCAAGATGGTCGCCAGCCTGAGCCAGCTCCCGGATAATTTATTGCGGCGCTTTGGCGGCGGACTTGTGGTAGCCGGGATTGTGATCTACTACATGTTGAGGAAATCGATTGGCTGATCAAAAAGTGGTCGGATTTGCCTTATTTTGGATGCAAAAGTGCTGTAACTCTGAAAAAGCGATGGTAGAATCCATTTTTAAGCAAACGGTGATTTTGAAAAATGGGTAACAACGTCGTCGTACTGGGCACCCAATGGGGTGACGAAGGTAAAGGGAAGATCGTCGATCTCCTGACAGAACGGGCTAAATATGTTGTGCGCTACCAGGGTGGTCACAACGCCGGCCATACTCTCGTAATCAACGGTGAAAAAACCGTTCTCCATCTTATTCCATCAGGCATTCTGCGTGAAAACGTCACCAGCATCATCGGTAACGGCGTCGTGCTGTCTCCGGCTGCGCTGATGAAAGAGATGAAGGGCCTGGAAGACCGTGGTATCCCGGTTCGCGAGCGTCTGCTGCTCTCTGAAGCCTGCCCGCTTATCCTTGACTATCACGTGGCGCTGGACGTGGCGCGTGAAAAAGCGCGCGGCGCGAAGGCTATCGGCACCACCGGTCGCGGCATCGGCCCGGCTTACGAAGATAAAGTCGCTCGTCGCGGTCTGCGCGTTGGCGATCTGTTCGATAAAGCAACCTTCGCCGATAAACTGAAAGAAGTGATGGAATATCACAACTTCCAGCTGGTGAACTTCTACAAAGCAGAAGCCGTTGACTACCAGAAAGTGCTGGACGATGTAATGGCGATTGCCGACATCCTGACCGGCATGGTGGTGGACGTTTCCGACCTGCTGGATCAGGCGCGTAAACGCGGCGACTTCGTGATGTTCGAAGGCGCGCAGGGCACGCTGCTGGATATCGACCATGGTACTTATCCGTACGTAACCTCTTCCAACACCACCGCGGGTGGCGTGGCGACCGGCTCCGGCCTGGGCCCGCGTTATGTGGATTACGTTCTGGGTATCATCAAAGCTTACTCGACTCGCGTAGGCGCGGGTCCGTTCCCGACCGAGCTGTTTGATGAGACCGGCGAGTTCCTCTGCAAGCAGGGTAACGAATTCGGCGCCACCACCGGTCGTCGTCGTCGTACCGGCTGGCTGGACGCCGTCGCGGTTCGTCGCGCGGTGCAGATTAACTCCCTGTCCGGCTTCTGCCTGACTAAACTGGACGTCCTCGACGGCCTGAAAGAAGTGAAAATCTGCGTCGGCTACCGTATGCCGGATGGCCGCGAAGTGACCACCACTCCGCTGGCAGCCGACAACTGGGAAGGTATCGAGCCTATCTACGAAACCATGCCGGGCTGGTCTGAAACCACCTTCGGCGTGAAAGAGCGCAGCGGCCTGCCGCAGGCAGCGCTGAACTACATCCAGCGTATTGAAGAGCTGACCGGCGTACCGGTTGATATCATCTCTACTGGTCCAGACCGTTCCGAGACCATGATTCTGCGCGACCCGTTCGACGCATAATCACTCGCAAGGGGCGCCGTTCAGGCGCCCTTGTTTTTGCTGTTCGCCCGCCCCATTTTAAATAAATTAGCGGCCTGAGCGCTGGCTGGTTTATCATCAATAATAATGATGTCGCTCGACATACCCTGTTTTCTTTTCCCTGAGGTTTATGTGCAGTTAACGAGTTTCACCGATTACGGACTACGGGCGCTGATTTATATGGCGTCGCTGCCGGAAGGACGGATGACCAGTATCTCGGAAGTAACCGAGGTCTATGGCGTCTCCCGTAATCATATGGTTAAAATAATCAATCAGTTAAGTCGCATGGGCTATGTGACTGCCGTGCGGGGGAAGAACGGGGGCATTCGCCTCGGCAAACCAGCTGGACAGATCCGCGTCGGTGACGTGGTACGCGACCTGGAACCCTTATCGCTGGTCAACTGCAGCAGCGAGTTTTGCCACATTACACCAGCCTGTCGTCTGAAACAGGCACTAGCTGAAGCCGCGCAGAGTTTTCTCAAGGAACTGGATAACTATACGCTGGCTGATTTGGTTGAGAAGAATCAACCGCTTTATAAATTATTGCTGGTGGAGTGACGCCACTCTGCCGGAGATGACAACGGAGGAACCGATATGTCACAAGATCCATTCCAGGAACGCGAAGCTGAGAAGTACGCGAACCCAATCCCGAGCCGGGAATTTATCCTCGAACATTTAACCAAACGGGAAAAGCCCGCCAGCCGCGATGAGCTGGCCATCGAGTTAAATATCGAGGGCGAAGAGCAAACCGAAGCGCTGCGCCGCCGCCTGCGCGCGATGGAACGCGACGGTCAGCTGGTCTTCACCCGCCGTCAGTGCTATGCGCTGCCGGAGCGCCTTGATCTCCTCAAAGGAACCGTTATTGGTCACCGTGATGGCTATGGTTTCCTGCGTGTTGAAGGGCGCAAAGACGATCTGTACCTGTCGTCAGAGCAGATGAAAACCTGTATTCATGGCGACCAGGTGCTGGCCCAACCGCTGGGCGCGGACCGCAAGGGCCGCCGCGAAGCGCGCATCGTCCGCGTCCTGGTGCCGAAAACCAGCCAGATTGTTGGCCGCTACTTTACCGACGCTGGCGTCGGTTTCGTCGTCCCGGACGACAGTCGCCTCAGCTTCGATATCCTGATCCCGCCGGAAGAGATTATGGGCGCGCGGATGGGCTACGTGGTGGTGGTCGAGCTGACCCAGCGCCCGACCCGCCGCACCAAAGCCGTGGGGAAAATCGTCGAAGTGCTGGGCGACAACATGGGTACCGGCATGGCTGTCGATATGGCGCTGCGCACCCATGAAATTCCGTACGTCTGGCCGCCGGCGGTAGAAAATCAGGTTTCCGGCCTGAAAGAGCAGGTGCCGGAAGAGGCGAAAGCCGGGCGCGTCGATCTGCGCTCCCTGCCGCTGGTCACTATTGACGGTGAAGATGCCCGCGACTTCGATGACGCAGTGTACTGCGAGAAGAAACGCGGCGGCGGCTGGCGCCTGTGGGTAGCCATTGCCGACGTCAGCTACTACGTGCGTCCGGGGACGCCGCTGGACGCGGAAGCGCGCAGCCGTGGAACCTCGGTCTACTTCCCGTCGCAGGTGGTACCGATGCTGCCGGAAGTGTTGTCTAACGGTCTGTGCTCGCTGAACCCGCAGGTCGATCGCCTGTGCATGGTGTGCGAGATGACGATTTCGTCAAAAGGCCGTCTGACCGGTTATAAATTCTATGAAGCGGTGATGAGTTCACATGCTCGCCTGACCTATACCAAGGTGTGGCATATACTGCAGGGCGACCAGGAGCTGCGCGAGCACTACGCGCCGCTGGTGAAGCATATTGAAGAACTGCATAACCTCTACAAGGTGCTGGATGGCGCCCGCGAAGAGCGCGGCGGTATCTCATTTGAAAGTGAAGAAGCTAAATTCATCTTCAACGCCGAGCGCCGTATCGAGCGTATCGAACAGACCCAGCGGAACGATGCGCACAAGCTGATTGAAGAGTGCATGATCCTGGCGAACATCTCCGCCGCGCGCTTCGTTGAGAAGGCGCAGGAGCCGGCGCTGTTCCGTATTCACGATAAGCCGAGCACCGAGGCGATTACCGCGTTCCGCAGCGTGCTGGCGGAGCTGGGGCTGGAACTGCCTGGCGGCAACAAGCCGGAGCCGCGCGATTACGCCGAACTGCTGACCTCCATCGCCGATCGCCCGGATGCGGAGATGCTTCAGACGATGCTCCTGCGGTCGATGAAGCAGGCGGTCTACGATCCGGAAAACCGCGGCCACTTTGGCCTCGCGCTGCAGTCCTATGCCCACTTCACCTCGCCGATCCGTCGTTACCCGGATCTGTCGCTGCACCGCGCCATCAAATATCTGCTGGCCAAAGAGCAGGGGCATAAAGGCAACAGCACGGAGACCGGCGGCTGGCACTACAGCATGGAAGAGATGCTGCAGCTGGGCGAGCACTGCTCGATGACCGAACGCCGCGCTGATGAAGCGACGCGCGAAGTCTCCGACTGGCTGAAGTGCGACTTCATGCAGGATCAGGTAGGCAACATCTTCTCCGGGGTTATCGCCAGCGTGACCGGCTTTGGCTTCTTCGTCCGTCTCAACGATCTGTTTATCGACGGCCTGGTGCATGTTTCCTCTCTGGATAACGACTACTATCGTTTCGACCAGGTGGGGCAGCGTCTGATCGGCGAGTCCGGCGGGCAGACTTATCGCCTGGGCGACCGCGTGGAAGTCCGTGTGGAAGCGGTCAACATGGACGAGCGTAAAATCGACTTTACCCTAATCTCCAGCGAGCGCGCGCCGCGTAATGTCGGCAAAACCGCCCGTGAGAAAGCGAAAAAGAGCACCTCCGGCAAACCGGGCGGCCGTCGTCGTCAGGTCGGTAAGCAGGTGAACTTCGAGCCGGACAGCGCGTTCCGCAAAGAAAAAGACCAGGCGAAAGCGAAGCCGAAAGGCGAGAAGAAAGCGAAAAAACCGTCGGCGAAAACGCAGAAAATCGCCGCCGCCACCAAAGCCAAGCGCGCGGCAAAGAAGAAGAGCGCCGAGTGATTGACCACCCTTCATTCTGAAGTCTGCTGACGCAGGACGGGGTGAAGGGCGGATAACAGAACCTAAAACGAGTACATCAATGAGTGAAATGATTTACGGCATCCATGCGGTGCAGGCACTGCTGGAGCGCGCACCTGAGCGTTTTCAGGAAGTTTATATTCTGAAAGGCCGTGAGGATAAGCGCCTGCTGCCGCTGATCCACGCTCTGGAAGCGCAGGGCGTGGTGATTCAGCTGGCCAACCGCCAGTTTCTCGATGAGAAGAGCGAAGGCGCGGTACACCAGGGGATCATTGCCCGCGTGAAGCCGGGGCGTCAGTATCAGGAGAATGATCTGCCGGATCTGCTGGCGCAGCTCGATCAGCCGTTCCTGTTGATCCTTGACGGTGTGACCGATCCGCATAACCTCGGCGCCTGCCTGCGCAGCGCCGATGCTGCCGGCGTGCACGCGGTGATTGTGCCAAAAGATCGTTCCGCGCAGCTGAATGCGACGGCGAAGAAAGTGGCCTGCGGCGCGGCGGAGAACGTCCCGCTGATCCGTGTCACCAACCTGGCGCGCACCATGCGTCTGTTGCAGGAGGAGAACGTCTGGATCGTTGGAACCGCAGGTGAAGCCGACCATACGCTGTTCCAGAGCAAAATGACCGGGCCGATGGCGCTGGTGATGGGCGCGGAAGGCGAAGGCATGCGCCGCCTGACCCGCGAGCACTGCGATGAGCTGATCAGCATTCCGATGGCGGGCAGCGTCTCCTCGCTGAACGTCTCGGTGGCCACCGGCATCTGCCTGTTTGAGGCGGTACGCCAGCGCAGCTAAGCTGACCCGCTGACGAAACTGAAAAGCCATCCTTCGGGATGGCTTTTTTGTGACCGCTCTCGCGGGCGAGTATCCCCCCGGATAACCATACTTAGGCTTATCGCCATTGATGGAGGGAGACACGATGCACTGGCAAACCCACACCGTTTTTAATCAACCGACCCCGCTGAATAACAGCAATCTGTTCCTGTCCGATACCGCCCTACGTGAAGCGGTGGTCCGCGAAGGCGCCGGCTGGGATGGCGATCTGCTCGCCAGCATTGGCCAGCAGCTGGGGACCGCAGAATCGCTGGAGCTGGGACGCCTGGCCAACAGCAACCCGCCGGAGCTGCTGCGCTATGACGCCACCGGCGCCCGACTGGACGACGTTCGCTTCCACCCCGCCTGGCACCTGCTGATGCAGGGGCTGTGCGCGAACCGGGTGCATAATCTCGCCTGGCAGGAGGATGCCCGTGAAGGCGCGTTTGTCGCGCGCGCCGCTCGCTTTCTGCTTCACGCCCAGGTAGAGGCCGGAACGCTGTGCCCGATTACCATGACTTTCGCCGCGACGCCCCTGCTGCAGCGCGCCCTGCCCGCGCCTTTTGGCGACTGGCTGTCGCCGCTGCTGAGCGACCGTTACGATCCCCACCTCGCCCCGGGCGACCAGAAGCGCGGTCTGCTGATTGGCATGGGGATGACCGAGAAGCAAGGGGGCTCCGATGTGCTGAGCAATACCACCCGCGCGGAGAAAACAGCGGAAGGGTTTTACCGGCTGGTGGGACACAAATGGTTTTTTTCGGTGCCGCAGAGCGATGCGCACCTGGTGCTGGCCCAGGCGCCTGCGGGTCTGTCGTGCTTCTTTGTGCCGCGCCTGCTGCCCGACGGGCAGCGCAACGGGGTGCGTCTGGAGCGCTTAAAAGAGAAGCTCGGCAACCGCTCCAACGCCAGTAGCGAAGTGGAGTTTTATGACGCCTGCGGCTGGCTGGTGGGTGACGAGGGCGATGGCGTGCGGCAGATCCTCAGGATGGGCGGTCTCACCCGCTTTGACTGCGCGCTGGGCAGCCATGCCCTGATGCGCCGGGCCTTCTCCGTAGCGCTGTATCATGCGCTACAGCGTCAGGCGTTCGGTAAAAATCTGGTCGATCAGCCGATGATGCGCCAGCTGCTGGGGCAAATGGCGCTCCGTCTTGAAGGACAGACCGCGTTTCTGTTTCGTCTGGCGCGAGCCTGGGACCGTCGGGATGATGCCCGGGAAAGTGCCTGGGCGCGTCTGTTTACGCCTGCGGCCAAGTTTGCCATCTGCAAGGCCGGTATCCCGTTTGTCGCTGAGGCGATGGAAGTCCTGGGAGGGATCGGCTATTGCGAGGAGAGTGAGTTGCCGCGGTTGTATCGCGAGATGCCGGTCAATAGCATCTGGGAAGGCTCCGGCAATATTATGTGCCTCGATGTGATGCGGGTACTGAGCAAGCAGCCGGCGGCGATGGAGCTGCTGGCCGCGGAGTGTGCGGAGGTGAAAGGACAGAACCGCCATCTCGACCGCGCATGGCGTCAGCTGCAGCAATTGCTGAAACGACCCGCCGAAGAGCAGGGCAGAGAGATTGCCCGGCTGGTCTATCGTCTGGGGGCGGGGGCGCAGATGCTGCGTTTCGCTTCGCCGCCGCTGGCCGAAGCCTGGTGCCGGATGATGCTCGACACGCGCGGCGGCATACGTCTTGACGCGCCGACCCTCGACGACCTGCTGCTGCGGGCCATGGGGCGGGGGCGCCAGGCGCCTCAGGCGTAGAGAATGGCCTGCACGCGCCAGCTGTCCGGCTGTTGCTCCTCGTACATCTGAATAATGCGATACCAGGAGGCGCCTTGCTCGTCCGCTTTGCGGGCAATGGCGTGCTCCACATCCTGTTGGCTGCCGGAAAGATTAGCGACGGAGATCAGACCGATTTCATTCAGGCCGGTAACGCAATCCGCGCTGGCGAATTCGGCTGACTGCGCGGACGTGTTGGCCGTCGCAGTGGTTAACAGCAGGCTGGATAGGGTAAAAGATCGTTTCATCGTCAGCTCCATTTCACGTAGTCCCAAGGGCAGTCCGTTGCTAACGTCCTGCCAGGTGGCTGGCCGAACGTTATTATGCACAGGAGAACGTGAATGGACGCAAAGCTATGTAAAGCAGATTTAAAGACACCGCCTCGTCATCGACGATAGAGGATCGCCTGCGAATACCACTGGCCGGGTACCATGGTGTCATCGATCATGATGATGACGTAGTAATCGGCTTTGGCCGCTTCTGCTTTGGCCTTCAGCGCCGCTTCGACATCCATCGGCGAACCGTACATCAGTACGCTCACCGTAGCCATTTTCTGCAGGCCAGCCGTCTGGTTGCGCTGGATCTCCTGCGGATGGTCGGTGGCGGGCGGCGGGGCTTCCGGCGTTCCCTGCAAAGCACTACACCCGCTGAGAACGATAGCCAGTAACCACGGAGACAACCTGCGCATAACCATATCTCGTTTCCTGATAGTGATAGTGTAGTGGTAGCCTTAACAGGATTTCCGGGGAATGTTCCCGAACTGTTATCTCTGACGCGATTTTCGAATGAAAATGTTGTGAAAGCGTAACCGGGTTCTCAACATTATGAATCGTAGCAAACTGGGTTGCCTGGTGAATGCATTTTCCCATGCCGCCTAACCACAATAGAGAAGGGAGACGATAAATGATTGCACTAGAAATGCGCAACCTCGGCGGTGGCGAAATTTTGCATGCCTGCCCGCAGGAGAGTCTGGACAAGCCACTGCCCTGTATCGTCTTTTATCATGGCTTTACCTCGTCGAAACTGGTTTACAGCTACTTTGCGGTGGCGCTGGCCCAGGCGGGTTTCCGGGTGATTATGCCGGACGCGCCGGAGCATGGCGCGCGCTATCACGGTGATGAGACCGGGCGGATGCAGCGCTTCTGGCCGATCCTGCAGCAGAATTTCAGCGAGTTTCCCGCGCTGCGCGAGGCGATTATCGCCGAAGGCTGGCTGGAAGGAGAGCGACTGGCGGTGGCGGGGGCGTCGATGGGGGGAATGACGGCCCTGGGTATCATGACGCACCATCCCGAGCTGAACAGCGTCGCCTGCCTGATGGGATCAGGCTATTTTCGTTCGCTGTCGCAAACCCTGTTTCCCTCGCCTGGCTTTGATGGCGACAGCCTCAGCGAATGGGATGTCAGCCATCAGCTGGCGTCGCTCGCCCGGCGGCCGCTGTTGCTCTGGCATGGCGATGCCGACGACGTGGTGCCGCCGGAAGAGACCTTCCGTCTTGAGCAAGCGCTCAGGCAGAGCGACCTTGCAGCCAGGCTGACCTGCGTCTGGCAGAAAGGCGTCCGCCATCGCATCACCCCGGAGGCGCTGGCCACGACGGTCGCCTTTTTTCAGCAGCATCTTTAAACGCGGATCACGCTGACGCCCTGGTCCTCAAGCTGCTTGAGGATCGCGGCATCGGCCTGTTTGCCGGTGATCACCACGTCAATTTGCCCGGCCTGGCTGAATAGCATTCCGGCGCGCTCGCCGATCTTGCTGCTGTCGACCAGCACCGCCAGCTTGCCGACCACGCTGAGCATTTTCTGCTCGGCCATGGCGGTCAACATATCTGTTTTGTATAACCCCTCGGCGGTTAACCCTTTGCCGCTGGTGAACATCCAGTGCCCGGCATAGAGGCTGTTTTCACTGCCGTGGGGGCTGAGGGTGATGGCGTGGCTGCGGTTGTACTGCCCGCCCATGATAATCACGCTGTCGTGTTCCTGGTCGATCAGGTAGTTGGCCAGCGGCAGATAGTTAGTGATGATCTGCACCGGTTTGCCGCACAGTTCACGCCCCAGCAGAAAGGCGGTGGAGCCGCAGTTGATGACGATGCTCTCACCCGGCGCGATCAGTTGCGAAGCGGCGCGCGCAATACGCACTTTTTCATCCAGATTCTGCGCCTGGTGGATATTCATCGGCGTCCAGCGGGGGCGCTGCTCGCTAATGGCTTCCGCGCCATTGCGTACCTTTTTCAGTTTGCCGCTTTCATCCAGCTTGTTGATATCACGTCGGGCCGTTGCGGGTGAGATCCCGAGCCGCGACATCACCTGCTCTACGGTAACAAACCCCGTTTGGGCGAGCAGATCCAGCAGAATTTGGTGCCTTTGCGCTTCCGTCATGAGCGAATCCGATTAAAAGTGAACGGCAAAGATGATATTTGAAATCATGTGAAAATACTAACCCTCAGGCGGGGTATTTCCGGCAGGCAGGGCCTGCCGGAGGCGGTTTACAGGAAGGATTTGAACGGCAGATCTGGCTCGATGGTGAAGCAGTCGTCGAAGCCGCGCGGGTAGTGATATTCGAAATTGTCTTTATCCAGCGGCCAGGTAAATTTGCCGCCGACCTGCCAGATAAACGGCTTGAAGCCGTACTTCAGACGATCTTTTTTCATCTCCCACAGGACGCGGATCTCCTGCGGATCGGCCTGAAAGTTCGACCAAATATCATGGTGGAACGGGATCACCACCTTCGCGTTGAGCGACTCTGCCATGCGCAGGATATCGGCGCTGGTCATTTTGTCGGTGATCCCGCGCGGGTTCTCGCCATACGAGCCGAGGGCGACGTCAATCTGATGCTCGTTGCCATGCTTCGCGTAATAGTTGGAGTAGTGGGAATCGCCGCTGTGGTACAGGTTGCCGCCCGGTGTTTTAAACAGATAGTTGACCGCGCGCTGGTCCATCCCGTCCGGCAGCACGCCGGCGGCTATTTGATCCGCCGGGAGGGTGATCAGCGCGGTACGGTCGAACGCGTCGAGCGCGTGGATCTCAATGTCCTTAATCTTCACGACATCGCCGGGCTTCATGACGATACAGCGCGCTTTCGGCACGCCCCAGCCGATCCACATATCGACGCAGGTTTTCGGGCCGATAAACGGCACATCGGCCGGGCAGTTCTGCATGACGGCGGCGGCGACGTTGACGTCAATATGATCGTTGTGATCGTGTGTCGCGAGGACCGCGTCAATCTGGCGAATGGCGAATGGATCGAGCACGAACGGGGTGGTGCGCAGATTGGGCTGGAGCTTCTTCACCCCTGCCATCCGCTGCATCTGATGGCCGGTTTTCATCAATGGATTGCCGTGGCTCTGCTTGCCGGTGCCGCACCAGAAATCGACGCAGACGTTGGCGCCGCCTTCGGATTTCAACCAGATGCCGGTACAGCCCAGCCACCACATGGCGAAGGTGCCGGGCGCAACCTGCTCCTGCTCAATCTCTTCATTCAGCCAGCTACCCCATTCCGGAAAGGTGTTCAGGATCCATGATTCACGGGTGATGGTCTGTACTTTACTCATCGCGGTCTTCCTCGTGTATTTTCAAAAGTAATCATTATTTGATTGGTTTTGATTTATGTTGTCACTGTGCTTCCAGGATTGCAATCATGTTTTCCATCCCTTTTGCGATCTGATACGTATGATCTCCCGTCTTTTTCACAGCTTACGTGCCTTGGTTTTTGTTTTATCTATATGATTTAAAATGTTTATTTTTGTTGCATTATAAATGAATGGAAATAACCTGAATGAAGGAAAGGATTATTGCGGTGTGCGTCACATTTAATCAAATTTAATCTTGTTGTGATTATTTTTGATTATTAGAGTGAGCAACGAGAAATGCTGAGCGTAAGGCGCGTTCAGCGCCTTCACCATCGGGAGTGTGTTATGGCAATCCTCTACAACATCTTTACCGTTTTCTTTAATCAGGTGATGACTAATGCCCCGCTGCTGCTGGGTATCGTGACCTGCCTGGGCTATATCCTGCTGCGTAAAAGCGTCAGCGTGATTATCAAAGGCACCATCAAAACCATTATCGGTTTCATGCTGTTACAAGCCGGCTCCGGTATCCTCACCAGCACCTTTAAGCCGGTGGTGGCGAAAATGTCAGAGGTGTACGGCATTAACGGCGCCATCTCTGACACCTATGCCTCGATGATGGCGACCATCGACCGGATGGGCGAGGCGTATAGCTGGGTGGGTTACGCGGTGCTGCTGGCGCTGGCGCTGAATATCGGTTACGTCCTGCTGCGCCGGATTACCGGCATCCGCACCATCATGCTGACGGGCCATATCATGTTTCAGCAGGCGGGGCTGATCGCGGTCTCGTTCTTTATTTTCGGCTACTCCATGTGGACCACCATCATCTGCACCGCGGTGTTGGTGTCACTCTACTGGGGCATTACCTCCAATATGATGTACAAGCCTACTCAGCTGGTCACCGACGGCTGCGGTTTTTCTATCGGGCACCAGCAGCAGTTCGCCTCGTGGATTGCCTACAAAGTGGCGCCCTGGCTGGGGAAAAAAGAGGAGAGCGTCGAAGACCTCAAGCTGCCTGGCTGGCTGAACATCTTCCACGACAACATTGTTTCCACCGCGATTGTGATGACTATCTTCTTCGGTGCGATCCTGCTCTCTTTCGGCATTGACGTGGTGCAGGCGATGGCGGGTAAAACCCACTGGACGGTCTATATCCTGCAGACCGGTTTCTCCTTCGCGGTGGCGATTTTCATCATCACTCAGGGCGTGCGGATGTTCGTCGCCGAGCTGTCCGAAGCCTTCAACGGTATCTCGCTGCGTCTGATCCCCGGGGCGGTGCTGGCGATCGACTGCGCCGCTATCTATAGCTTCGCGCCGAATGCGGTGGTCTGGGGCTTTATGTGGGGCACCATCGGTCAGCTGATTGCCGTCGGCATTCTGGTCGGCGTCGGCTCCCCGATTCTGATTATTCCAGGCTTTATCCCTATGTTCTTCTCCAACGCGACGATTGGCGTTTTTGCCAACCACTTTGGCGGCTGGCGCGCGGCGCTCAAAATCTGCCTGGTGATGGGCATGATTGAAATATTCGGTTGCGTATGGGCGGTGAAACTCACCGGCATGAGCGCCTGGATGGGGATGGCGGACTGGTCGATTCTGGCGCCGCCGATGATGCAGGGCTTCGCCTCCGTCGGGCTGGCGTTTATGGCCGTCATCATCCTGATTGCACTGGCTTATATGTTCTTCGCCGGCCGCGCGCTGCGCGCCGAGGAGGACGCGGAAAAACAACTGGCAGAGGCCTCTGCCCAATAAGGAGTTCTGATTATGACCGTACGTATTCTGGCTGTGTGTGGTAACGGGCAAGGCAGTTCCATGATCATGAAAATGAAGGTGGACCAGTTTCTGACGCAATCCAACATCGACCACACGGTAAACAGCTGCGCGGTAGGTGAATACAAAAGCGAGCTGAACGGCGCGGATATCATCATCGCTTCAACCCATATCGCGGGGGAGATTACCGTCTCCGGTAATAAACATGTGGTGGGCGTGCGTAACATGCTTTCGCCAGCGGATTTCGGTCCCAAGCTGCTGGAGGTGATTAAAGCTCACTTCCCGCAGGACGTGAAATAAGGAGCGGCCATGAAACTTCATGAATCGCTGGCGCAGAACCACTCCATCCGCCTGCAGGCGGAAGCGGAAACCTGGCAGGAGGCGGTAAAAATCGGCGTCGATCTGCTGGTGGCCGCCGACGTCGTGGAACCGCGCTATTACCAGGCCATTCTCGACGGCGTGGCCGAGCATGGCCCCTATTTTGTGATCGCCCCCGGGCTGGCGATGCCGCACGGGCGGCCGGAAGAGGGCGTCAGGAAAACCGGGTTTGCGCTGGTGACCCTGAAAAAACCGCTGATTTTCAACCACGAAGATAACGACCCGGTCGACATTCTGATCACTATGGCGGCGGTTGACGCCACCACTCACCAGGAGGTGGGGATTATGCAGATCGTTAACCTGTTTGATGATGAAGCCAATTTCGACCGTTTACGCGCCTGTCGCAGCGAGCAGGAAGTGCTGGATTTAATTAAAAACGCCACCGCGGCGGCTGTTTAAAAGGAACACTATCATGTCATTACCTATGTTACAGGTCGCACTGGACAACCAAACGCTGGCCAGCGCCTACGAGACCACCCGCCTGATCGCCGAAGAGGTGGATATCATTGAAGTCGGCACCATCCTTTGCGTCGGGGAAGGGGTGCGTGCGGTGCGCGATCTGAAAGCGCTGTACCCGCATAAAATTGTGCTGGCGGACGCCAAAATCGCCGACGCCGGCAAGATTCTGTCGCGGATGTGCTTTGAAGCCAACGCCGACTGGGTCACGGTGATCTGCTGCGCCGATATCAATACCGCCAAAGGGGCGCTGGATGTCGCCAAAGAGTTCAACGGCGACGTTCAGATCGAGCTAACCGGCTTCTGGACCTGGGAGCAGGCGCAGGCATGGTGCGAGGCGGGCATCCAGCAGGTGGTCTATCACCGCAGCCGCGACGCGCAGGCGGCGGGCGTGGCGTGGAGCGAGGCGGATATCAGCGCAATTAAGCGTCTGTCCGATATGGGCTTCAAAGTGACCGTCACCGGCGGCCTGGCGCTGGAGGACCTGCCGCTGTTCGCTGGCATCCCCATCCACGTCTTTATTGCCGGGCGCAGCATCCGCGATGCCGCTTCGCCGGTGGAAGCGGCGCGCCAGTTTAAACGCTCTATCGCCCAGCTGTGGGGTTAAGGAGCGGCTATGTTGGCGAAACAAATTCCGCTCGGCATCTATGAAAAAGCGCTCCCCGCCGGGGAGTGCTGGCTGGAGCGGCTAAAGCTGGCGAAAGCGCTGGGCTTTGATTTTGTGGAAATGTCCCTCGATGAAACGGACGCTCGCCTTGCGCGGCTGGACTGGAGCCCGGAGCAGCGTCTGGCGCTGGTCAAGGCGGTGGCCGAAACCGGCGTCAGGGTGCCATCGATGTGCCTGAGCGCCCATCGCCGTTTTCCACTGGGCAGCGAAGATGACGCGGTGCGTCTTCAGGGGCTGGAAATCATGCGCAAAGCCATCCAGCTGGCGCAGGATGTCGGGATCCGGGTGATCCAGCTGGCAGGTTACGACGTCTATTACCAGCAGGCGAACGATGAGACGCGGCGCCGCTTTCGCGATGGCCTGAAAGAGAGCGTCGAGATGGCCAGCCGGGCCCAGGTAACCCTGGCGATGGAGATTATGGACTACCCGTTGATGAACTCGATCAGCAAAGCGCTGGGCTACGCCCATTACCTGAATAATCCGTGGTTCCAGCTTTATCCCGATATCGGCAATCTGTCGGCGTGGGATAACGACGTCCAGATGGAGCTGCAGGCCGGCATGGGGCACATCGTGGCGGTGCACGTCAAAGATACCCGGCCCGGCGTCTTTAAAAACGTGCCGTTCGGAGAAGGGGTCGTCGATTTTGAACGCTGCTTCGCAACCCTCAAACAGACCGGCTACTGCGGCCCGTATCTGATTGAGATGTGGAGTGAAAGCAGCGCGGATCCGCTAGCGGAAGTGGCGAAGGCGCGCGACTGGGTGAAAGCGCGGATGGCCCGCGCCGGGCTGATGGAGGCGGCGTAATGCAACAACTGAAACAGCAGGTGTTCGAGGCCAATATGGATCTGCCGCGCTACGGCCTGGTGACCTTCACCTGGGGCAATGTCAGCGCGATTGACCGGCAGCGCGGGCTGGTGGCGATCAAACCCAGCGGCGTGACCTACGACGCCATGGCCGTCGATGACATGACGGTGGTCGATCTGCAGGGCAACGTGGTGGAAGGACGCTGGCGTCCCTCCTCTGATACCGCTACCCATCTGGCGCTCTATCGCCGTTATCCCGGCCTTGGCGGGGTGGTGCATACCCACTCGACGCACGCTACCGCCTGGGCGCAGGCGGGGCTGGCGATCCCGGCGCTCGGCACCACTCATGCGGACTATTTCTTCGGCGATATCCCTTGCACCCGGGCGCTTAGCGCGCAGGAGGTGGATGAGGCCTACGAGCTGAACACCGGGAAGGTGATTATCGAAACGCTGGGCGAGGCAAACCCGTTGCATACGCCGGGGATCGTCGTCTATCAGCACGGGCCGTTCTCCTGGGGGAAAGACGCCCACGAGGCGGTGCACAACGCGGTAGTGATGGAAGAGGTGGCGCGCATGGCGTGGATTGCCCGCGGCATTAATCCGCAGCTGCAGCCGATTGATAGCTGGCTGATGGAAAAACATTTTCTGCGTAAACACGGGCCGAACGCCTACTACGGGCAGAAGTAAACGACGCGCTCCGGGGCTTTCACCGTCACGGTGAAACAACTGGTCTGGCCCCGGAGCTGTTTTTTAGCCCTGACGATAAGCTGAGGGCATAGCGCGCATGCCGATGAGCGTGACCACGCAAATTATCGCGCCAGCGTAAAACGTCGAAGCGGCGCCGAAGGTTTCCCACAGCACTCCGGCGCAGGTACTGGCCAGCAACAGCGCCAGGCCGCTCATCAGGTTGAACATACCGAACGCCGTGCCGCGTAGCTCCGGCGGCGCCGTATGGGCGACCATCGCCGCCAACAGCCCTTGGGTCATCCCCATGTGAATTCCCCATAGCGCGACCCCGACCAGCAGCGTGCTCCAGTGGCCGCTGAGGGCCAGCACGATATCGGCGAGGATCAGCACCAGCAGTCCCCACTGCAGCAGTTTGCTGTGGCTCATGCTGTCAGAGAGCTTGCCGAACGGGTAGGCCGTAACGCTGTAGACGAGGTTCATCGCCACCATCACCAGCGGAATAGTAAACAGCGGGATCTCCATCTGCTGGGCGCGCAGCACCAGAAAGGCTTCGCTGAAGCGGGCAAGGGTGAAGATGCTACCGATGGCGACCACCCACCAGTAGGCGGCGGAGAGCTTTTGCAGATTTTCGCGCTTCAGCGGATTACTGCGTTTATGACCGATGGCGGATTTTGGCTCCTGCAGACCAAAACCCAGCAGGAGAATGGAGAGCACGGCGGGAATAACCGCCACCCAGAATATGGCGTGAAAATCGTTGGCCCAGAGAAACATCAGCAGCACAGCCAGCAGCGGGCCGAGAAAGGCGCCAATGGTATCCAGCGCCTGACGCAGCCCGTAGGCAGCGCCGCGGATCTCCGGTGGGGTGACGTCGGCGACCAGCGCGTCTCGCGGCGCGCCGCGAATGCCTTTGCCTACGCGGTCTATCATGCGGGCGCTAAACACCACGCCGGCGGTCGGGGCGATGGCAAACAGCGGCTTGCTGAGCGCGCCCAGGCCGTAGCCCAGCAGCGCCAGCCCTTTGCGCTTGCCGACGTAGTCGCTGATCGCGCCGGAGAAGACTTTCAGGATCAGGGCGGTGGCTTCCGCCAGCCCCTCGATAAGACCGATAATGATCACGCTGGCGCCGAGGGTGGTGGCCATAAACAGCGGTAAGAGACTGTGGATCATCTCGGACGACACATCCATCAGCAGGCTGACGCCGCCGAGCACCCAAACGCCTTTGGGGATGCGGCCTAAGGTGGCGAAACGCGGAACCATCCATTACTCCTGATTATCAAAAAACAGACTGATGATTAAATCAGGTTGCAATGACGCTGATAAGTCGATTTATAAAATAATTCTCAATTGCGTTTAGGTGAGGGTTTCGCTTCGCCCCTCGCGAGGAGAGGCGAAGAATGGGCCCGGCGTTAGCGGTATATCACCGCGCTGGCGCGAAGCGGGCCGTTGGTTTCTGGTTCATGCATCAGGATGGGCTGGAAGTATTTCGCCCCCTGCGCATCGCTCAGCTGGCTAAGGGCCTGTTCAGCCTCGTGCTCAGTGGCCATATTATGATTGATATAGATAACGCCGAGGCTCTGCACGTCGTCCATGTTGCGGGCCTGTCGTTCGGTGATTTGGATAGCTGCCAGCGCGTTGGCGCTGAAGAAAAGCGCAGCCATCATGGCGATGATTTTCAGTTTCATATACTACGCTCCTGACTGACAGTCCTGACGCTGACTCGGGGGCTCTCCTGTGGTCGTTGGGCTTTGATATAAGTGTAATCGCTGCGCGTTCGTCGCATGGCGACCTTTTCTGATGCAGTTGTTCAAAAAAATGCCGCTTCCTTTGCTGGTTAATTTTAAATCACCCACTTAGCGCAACTTGACGCATAGTGCGAATTATTTGTGCAAATGCGCTTGTGTTCCTGGGGGGCCGCCATTAGAATGACGCGTCAATTTTTCAGCCGCCCTTTAACACGTTCCTTGCCTCCATGGGCCGCGGCTGACCCAGACAGGAGGCTGAATAATCCGTAAGGAGCAATTCGATGCGTCATTACGAAATCGTTTTTATGGTCCATCCTGACCAGAGCGAACAGGTTCCGGGCATGATCGAACGTTACACTGGTGCAATCACTGCAGCAGCAGGTACGATCCACCGTCTGGAAGACTGGGGCCGCCGTCAGCTGGCTTATCCGATCAACAAACTGCACAAAGCTCACTACGTTCTGATGAACGTTGAAGCGCCGCAGGAAGCGATCGATGAGCTGGAAACTAACTTCCGCTTCAACGACGCCGTTATCCGCAGCATGGTAATGCGTACTAAGCACGCTGTTACCGAAGCATCTCCGATGGTTAAAGCGAAAGACGAGCGCCGTGAGCGTCGCGAAGATTTCGCCAACGAAACCGCAGATGATTCTGAAGCTGGGGATTCTGAAGAGTAATCCTGATGACCAACCGTCTGGAGCTGTCCGGCATTATTTGCAGGACTCCACTTCGTAAGGTCAGCCCGTCAGGAATTCCTCACTGCCAGTTCGTGCTTGAGCATCGTTCAGTGCAGGAGGAAGCCGGTTTTCACCGGCAGGCATGGTGTCAGATGCCCGTTATTATTAGCGGTCACGAGAACCAGGCCATTACTCACAGTATAACGGTCGGTAGCGCAGTAACCGTTCGAGGGTTCATCTCTTGCCATAAGGCAAAGAACGGCTTGAGCAAAATGGTTCTGCATGCCGAGCAGATTGAATTGATAGATTCTGGAGACTAGCCATATGGCACGTTATTTCCGTCGTCGCAAGTTCTGCCGTTTCACCGCGGAAGGCGTTCAAGAGATCGACTATAAAGATATCGCTACGCTGAAAAACTACATCACCGAAAGCGGTAAGATTGTCCCGAGCCGTATCACCGGTACCCGTGCAAAATATCAGCGTCAGCTGGCACGCGCTATCAAACGCGCTCGCTACCTGTCCCTGCTGCCGTACACTGATCGTCATCAGTAATCGGTCACGGTCCATTAATACGACTTTGAGAGGATAAGGTAATGCAAGTTATTCTGCTTGATAAAGTAGCAAACCTGGGTAGCCTGGGTGATCAGGTTAACGTTAAAGCGGGCTATGCTCGTAACTTCCTGGTCCCGCAGGGTAAAGCTGTTCCTGCTACCAAGAAAAACGTTGAATTCTTCGAAGCGCGTCGCGCTGAACTGGAAGCCAAACTGGCTGACGTTCTGGCAGCTGCTGAAGCTCGTGCTGCGCAGATCAACGCCCTGGAATCCGTAACCATCGCGTCTAAAGCTGGCGACGAAGGTAAACTGTTCGGTTCCATCGGTACTCGCGACATCGCTGACGCTGTCACTGCAGCAGGCGTTAAAGTTGCTAAGAGCGAAGTTCGCCTGCCGAACGGCGTTCTGCGTAACGTTGGCGAGCACGAAGTGGACTTCCAGGTTCACAGCGAAGTATTCGCTAAAGTTATCATCAACGTGGTTGCTGAGTAATCGGCATCTGACGTTCTGGTAACAACAAACCGCCGGCATTGTGCCGGCGTTTTGCTTTCCAGAGCCCTTCATTTTGCGGCGGCGTAACGCTCGCTGTCGTCTTCTCTGCTAGCGCGCACGCACAAAACTGCCATTCGACTGGCGGGTAAACAGCACCTGCTGACCATTGCCGGTATCAATAGTGAGCCCGGTGACCACGCCGTTGGCGTTCTGCCGAATCTGCACCGTCTGTCCGCTCTGCAACGTGCTTAATGGTTTACCTGCGCCTTCAACCTGCGCCATGGCGTAGACGTCGGTGGCCGGCAGCCCATGATCGCGGAACAGCTGGGCCAGGGTTTTGCCCGACTCGATGCGATAGGTTCGCCACTGTTGCTCAATGCCCGGCGCGGACTGCTGCGATGAAGATTGATAGGGCTGGGAGGCGGCGGGCTGCTGCGTTTGCGCCTGGTCCGGTTGCTCATCCTGAATCGGCTCCGGGGCGACCGGTGCCATCTGGTCGGCATCGCTCACGGTAGGCGTATTGGTGATCGGCGGCAGGGGAACAGCCTGATTGCCGCCAGCTTGCGGCTGGGACTGCGACTGCAGATTCAGGTTTGCTTCACGGCTGGTGGTCGCCGGGTTTTGGCTATCGTCAGAGGGAAGCAGAATGCCGATGATAACCAACAGGAAGCCAGCGATAATTCCCCGGCGGTGCATCGGGGGCAGTGGGTCCAGGAGGCGAAAATGATCCGGGGCGTGCCAGATTTTCGCCAGGGTAGATGTCAGTTCAAAGCGCCCGGGCATGGCTTTCCTCCTGCTCCGCATATTTTTATCCTGCATATGAGTATAGATGGCTAACGTCCTGATGACCGGAACAAAGTGAAGTTAACCTGATGCCGCCTATTGTTTCTTTTTCGCTGAGATTTGTCATCATCCGCCGACAAAGTTTTACCCATTTCGCTATGGCTGTTATGCTTCCGGACGCTTTTCTCTTGATGTTTATCACCCAAAAAAGGAACAAAGATGGCAACCCCAACTTTTGACACTATCGAAGCGCAGGCAAGTTACGGTATCGGCTTGCAGGTTGGACAACAGCTGAGCGAATCCGGCCTGCAGGGGCTGCTGCCGGAAGCGTTGGTGGCGGGTATCGCCGATGCGCTGGAAGGTAACCAGCCGCAGGTGCCGGTAGAAGCCGTCCACCGTGCGCTGCGTGAAATCCACGAGCGCGCCGACGCCGTGCGTCGCGAGCGTTTCCAGGCGATGGCCGCTGACGGCCAGAAGTACCTTGATGAAAACCGCGAGAAAGAGGGTGTGAACAGCACCGAGTCCGGCCTGCAGTTCCGCGTCCTGACCCAGGGCGAAGGCCCGATCCCGGCCCGTACCGACCGCGTACGCGTGCACTACACCGGCAAACTGATCGACGGCACCGTCTTCGACAGCTCCGTCGCCCGCGGCGAACCGGCAGAGTTCCCGGTGACCGGCGTAATCGGCGGCTGGATTGAAGCGCTGACCCTGATGCCGGTAGGTTCCAAATGGGAACTGACCATCCCGCACAACCTGGCCTACGGCGAGCGCGGCGCTGGCGCGTCGATCCCTCCGTTCAGCACCCTGATCTTCGAAGTTGAACTGCTGGATATTATCTAAACAGCAGAGGCTTCCTCTTCCCCAGCGGCGGGGGAAGCCACAAAAATAGCGTAAAATCCTTAAGTTAAAAATTAATTGGAATTATGTTTTGCATTCATCGCATATGGGTGTATTTTTGTGAGCTATTTCGCGTTAGATGAGTGATATAACACTCACTTCAAACATAAAATTAACATTATATCTAAATCATAGTATTCATCCCTCCGATTCTTACCTAATATCGACTAGCCCTTGCTGGGGTTAATGACAGACGACAGGCCATCAGAGCCTGAACAACACAGACAGGTACAACAGGAAGAAATCACATGGTAGATCAGGTTAAAGTCGCTGCTATCGAGCAGGAGCCGACTGAACAATCGCTACGGCGAAATCTCACAAACCGACATATTCAGCTGATTGCAATTGGCGGGGCGATCGGCACAGGATTATTTATGGGTTCTGGCAAAACCATCAGCCTTGCCGGGCCATCCATTATTTTTGTTTATATGATTATCGGTTTTATGCTGTTTTTCGTTATGCGAGCCATGGGCGAATTACTGCTGTCGAACCTCGAATATAAATCCTTCAGCGACTTCGCGGCCGATCTGCTGGGCCCCTGGGCGGGCTACTTTACCGGCTGGACCTATTGGTTCTGCTGGGTGGTGACGGGGATGGCGGACGTGGTGGCGATCACCGCCTACGCGCAGTTCTGGTTTCCCGGACTCTCCGACTGGGTCGCGTCTCTGGCGGTGATCCTGCTGCTGCTGGGCCTGAACCTTGCCACCGTCAAAATGTTTGGCGAAATGGAGTTCTGGTTCGCGATGATCAAAATCGTCGCCATCGTGGCGCTGATCGTGGTCGGCCTGGTGATGGTCATGATGCATTTTAAATCGCCGACCGGCGTCGAAGCCTCTTTCGCGCATCTGTGGAATGACGGCGGCTGGTTCCCTAAAGGGCTGAGCGGCTTCTTCGCCGGCTTCCAGATTGCGGTATTCGCCTTCGTGGGGATTGAGCTGGTCGGTACCACTGCGGCTGAAACCAAAGACCCGGAAAAATCCCTGCCGCGGGCGATTAACTCCATCCCGCTGCGTATCATTATGTTCTACGTCTTCGCATTGATTGTGATTATGTCGGTGACGCCGTGGAGCTCCGTGGTGCCGAGCAAGAGCCCGTTCGTTGAGCTGTTCGTGCTGGTCGGTCTGCCGGCGGCGGCGAGCCTGATTAACTTCGTGGTGCTGACTTCCGCAGCCTCCTCAGCCAACAGCGGCGTCTTCTCCACCAGCCGTATGCTGTTCGGTCTGGCGCAGGATGGTCAGGCGCCGAAGATGTTCGCCAAACTGTCGAAGCGTGCGGTGCCGGCGAAGGGCTTAACCTTCTCCTGCATGTGCCTGCTGGGCGGTGTGGTGATGCTGATGGTCAACCCGAGCGTGATCGCCGCGTTCACCATGATCACCACGGTGTCGGCGATCCTGTTCATGTTCGTCTGGACGATTATCCTTTGCTCTTACCTGGTCTATCGTAAAAAGCGTCCGCAGCTGCACGAGAAGTCCAAGTATAAGATGCCGCTGGGCAAATTAATGTGCTGGGTGTGCATGGCCTTCTTCGTCTTCGTACTGGTGCTGTTGACCCTCGAAGATGATACCCGTGAAGCGCTGATGGTCACCCCGCTGTGGTTTGTTCTGCTGGGTGCGGGCTGGCTGCTTGCCGGCAAAAAACGTCTGGCGAAATAAACGAAAATTTTAACGTTGCTTGCAACGGATCGTCATAAAAAAGGCCACTCAACGTGGCCAAATAAGACGGACAATGTCGAGGGCGCCTGCGGGCGCCTTTTTCTTTACTTACCGGCGAGCGCACGCGGGAACAGCACGTTATTTTCCAGACTGATATGCTCCATCAGATCGTCGATCATCTCGTTGATACCGTTATACATTGCCTTCCAGGTGGTGCAGGCTTCCGGCGGCGGCGTCACGTTATGGGTGATATGTTTGATTACCTCGAGTAGTTCGCCCGCTTCATCATGCTCGCTTTCCATTACGCCGATCGGGCCCCCGGCCTGGGCGCCCATCCCCTGTTTGATCATCGGAAACAGGATCTGCTCCTCTTTCATCATGTGGCTGGAGAGCTCCTGCTGCAGCATGGTCAGGTACTTCGTCAGCCCTTTCGGCACATTCGGTTTATCGGCGTGGACCCGTTCAACCTTGGTGGCTTGCAGGATCAGCTCCGGCAGCTGTTCGCGGTGCCGGTCATGATAGCGAACGATGATATGGTCGATGATCTCCGCCAGAGGCGCCGCGCGCCAGTCGCGGGTGATAGGCTCCCCGGCCAGTTTCTCCAGCTCGGCCTCAATCACCGCGACATCCAGCGCTTTGCGCGATGCGGCGCGCGCCAGCGTCTGTTTGCCGCCGCAGCAGTAATCCATATCGTATTGACGGAACAGGGCGGAGGCGCGCGGGATGGTCAGCGCCAGCTCGCCTAAAGGTTGGTCACGGAAAGCCATAGCAGTTACCTCGTCATCAGGAATATAAGATGTATTTTAAATACATCTTTTTGGCGAGGGAATACCCCTTAATAGGGCCCGGCTACTTTTTTTCGTTCGTCAGCGGTTGCAACGTTGGTTTTTCCGGCCTGGCGCGGACGGCGGAGACCACGCCGAGCACCAGCAGCAGGATACCGCTCAGGGTCAGCAGCGGCGGTAAACTTTGCCGCAACAGAAAGGTATACAGAAGCCCGGCCAGGGTTTCGAAAACGATAAGCGGCCCGAGGATCACCGTCGGTAATCGTTGACTGGCAATATTCCAGCACAGCGCGCCGACCCATGAGCAGAGCACCGCGATGGCCAGCATCAGCGTAATAAACACCGCCGGGCGCGGGCCGAAGGGCAGGGGGAACCCGGCCTGCTGACCGTGCAGCCAGGCGCAGGCGGCGAGATAGCCGGCCAGCGAAACCGGAAGCGTCACCAGCGCCTGAGCGGTAGCCCACATCATCGGCGGTTGATGCGGGTTCTCCCGAAGCCAGCGGGCGTTGCGCAGGGCATACCAGGCCCAGCAGACCACCGACCCCAGCGCCAGCGCAATGCCGGAGCCGTAGCGCCACGGGCTAAAATCAGGCAGCCCCTGGCGCAGTTCCGCGACGTTAACGCAGATCAGGCCGACGGCGATGCAGACCAGCGCCGGAAACAAGCGCCGCCATGGCAGCTTTCCGTCGCGCTGGCTGTAAAGCAGATTGGCGAAGACCGGCAATACCACCGGCAGCGTGCCGATAATCATGGTGGAGACCGGCGCCCCGGTACGCTGAATGGCGCTGGCCAGGCAGACGTAATAGATAAGATTTCCCATCATCGTCAGACCCAGCGCGGTCCACCAGTCGTTCCGGCTCAGCTGGCGCAAACGCGCGCGCCCGAGCCATGCCAGCGGCAGGGCGATCAGACCCAGGGCCAGATAGCGTCCCATCGACTGCAGCATCGCCGGATACTCTGGCACCAGCAAAGGCCCGACGAAAATTAAACCCCACATCAGCCCCGCCAGCAGGGCGTACAACACACCACTAATCATCATTGCATCCATTGTCATCACGGTTGTCTGCAGTGTAGAAGGAGGCCGGGCGGGAATATTGTATGAGATTGCGCATCAGCGCCTGGCGACCTGCTTCTGATAGCGTACCGGCGTAATGCCGTAACGCTGGGTGAAGGTGCGGGTCAGGTGAGACTGGTCGGTGAGGCCGACGGCTATCGCCACTTCGGCGGCGGGCATGCCGTGGGTGAGAAACGCTTTGGCGCGCCACAGGCGGATGGCCATCAGCATCTGATGGGGCGTTACGTGATAGTGGGCTTTAAACTGGCGCTGAAAGTGGTACGGGCTCAGCGCCGCCACCTGCGCCAGCTCGTCGAGGGTGATGGGGCGCATATAGTTATCATGCAGGTAGTCGCGCACGCGGTCGAAGCGATGCCCGGCCTCACCCTGCGCCGAGGCATGGTGGGCCAGAGGGCGGAAGGCGTCGATGAGGTCGAGCAGCATTCCCTGCTGGGCCAGCGCATCTTCGCTGTGCCACAGACCGTAAATCAGCTGGCCAATCCGCCGGGACCGCAGGGGATCCTCGCGAACCACCTCGCTGAACCACCAGTCGCGCACCCCGGTGATGGCTTCCAGACGGTCGGGCTCCAGATAAATCATCCGGTAGCGCCAGCCGTCGGCGGTTTCCGCTTCGCCGGTGTGCAGCTCGTCGGGATTCATGGTGACAATGGCGTTGGCGGCGGCGATGTGCTGACTGCCGCGGTAGCGAAAGCGCTCGGCGCCCTGCTCAATCACGCCAATGCCGAAAGCTTCGTGGGTATGGGGTTCAAAGGCGTAGCGGGAGATATGGGCGTGGTAAAGCTCTACCCCGGGCAGCTGTTCGAGATGGCGAAAGCGCGCGCGATCTTTTTCATCACTAAATTGGGGTGGTACGCCCTGCATGCCTGCCTCCCGACGATTAATCTCTTCAATATGAGAGAGGAACCGCCGGGACGCAACCGCAAAAGCTGAGAGGGGCGGTTACAGAATGCCTTTCACGCTTTCGGCAAGGGAGGTGGTCGGACGGCCGATCAACGTACTCAGGGTGCGGCTGTCGTCAAACAGCCCGCCTTTCGAGGCGCCGACGTCGGAGTCTGCCAGCATATCGGCCAGACCCGCCGGCAGGCCGACGCTTTTCAGCGCGGCGGCGAAGTCGGCTTCGCTGAGATTTTGGTAGACCACGTTTTTACCGCTTTGCTTGCTCAGCTCAGCAGCCAGGTCGCTCAGCGTCCAGGCGTTATCACCCGCCAGTTCATAAACTTTCCCTGCATGGCCTTCACCGGCGATAACGCGGGCGGCCGCGGCGGCATAATCTGCGCGGGTAGCGGAGGCAATTTTACCTTCGCCGGCGGCGCCGATAAACACGCCGTGCTCCAGCGCCGGCGGCGCGCTGGCCAGATAGTTTTCAGTATACCAGCCGTTACGCAGCAGGGCGTAAGCGATACCCGAGTCGGCCAGCATCTGCTCAGTTGCAATATGCTCTGCGGCCAGGCCCAGCGGCGAAGTGTCGGCGTGCAGCAGGCTGGTGTAGGCGATGAACTTCACCCCAGCGGCTTTGGCGGCGTTGATGACGTTGCGGTGCTGTACGGCGCGCTGGCCGACTTCGCTGGAGGAGATTAACAGCAGTTTATCCACGCCCTGCAGCGCGGCGGTCAGCGCCGCTTCGTCGCTATAGTCGGCCTGGCGGACGACAACGCCCTGCTGGCTGAGAGTCTGGGCTTTGGCCGGGTTGCGGACAATCGCCACAATCTGGCCGGCAGGGACGGTTTTAAGCAGGTCTTGCAGAACGTAGTGGCCAAGCTGGCCGGTGGCACCGGTAAGAGCGATCATTAGTCTTCTCCTTCGTGTTTAGTGGCAGTTGTGGTAAGCTAACACCTTAACTAACTTTTAGTAAGTACGTACAAAAAGGTAAGTGTGAAAATGGCCGAACCGACGCTGAGCGAGAAACTGCGCAATGGCAATTTGTTTGCGGAACAGTGCCCGTCGCGCGATGTGCTTAAACATGTCACCAGCCGCTGGGGCGTGTTGATTCTGGTGGCGCTGCGCGAAGGAACCCATCGCTTCAGCGATCTGCGGCGCAAAATGGGCGGGGTCAGCGAAAAGATGCTGGCGCAGTCGCTGCAGGCCCTGGAGCAGGATGGTTTTATCGACCGCGTCTCTTATCCGGTGGTGCCGCCGCACGTTGAATATAGCCTGACGCCGCTCGGCCTGCAGGTGAGCGAGAAGGTGGCGGCCCTGGCGGACTGGATCGAGGTTAATCTGCCGGCGGTGCTGGCTAGCCACGAGGAGTGAAAATGTATTACTCCCTGTAGCCCCGGTAAGCGCAGCGCCACCGGGGAGATGTTCCCGGATAGCGACTGGCGCCTTATCCAGGCTATCCTTCAGCTCCGGTTTGTAGCCCCGGTAAGCGCAGCGCCACCGGGGAGATGTTCCCGGATAGCGGCTGGCGCCTTATCCGGGCTCCCCGTCAGCTCCGGTTTGTAGCCCCGGTAAGCGCAGCGCCACCGGGGAACAGGGATTACTGACTCAAATCCAGCTGATAAATGGCGAAGCCGATATCATCGGTGGTCACCTGGCGCATCGGATATTGGGCTTTCTCTTTGATAAACGCCGCGGCTTTGTCGCCAGGCGAGGTCTCAAAACGAATATCCAGCGGCGTCTTACTGTGGATCGGCGCCAGACGCCAGTTGTTATCCGCCGCCGGATGGATCGCGCCATCCTTCTTCGATTGCGCGCCAATCCATGCCGCCAGCACTGAACGGTTTTCATCCGGTGAGGCGAAGGCGATATGGCTTTCGCCGGTGCCAGCGAATTTACCGCCGTACGCGCGATAGTTATTGGTGGCGACCAGGAAAGTGGCCTGCGGATCGACCGGTTTGCCGTTGAAGGTCAGGTGCTTAATACGCTCTGCCTGCGGATGGATCATCTGACATTCGCCGTCGTAGCGGGCCGGCTGAGTGACGTCGATCTGGTAGTTCACCCCGTCAATCACGTCGAAATTATAGGTGCGGAAGCCGTCCCAGTTGATCAGCGACTGCGGCTTGCTGCTGGTCGGGTCAATCTGGTTAAACTGCCCGGCAGAGCACTCCAGCCACTCCTTGACCTCCTTCCCGTTGACCTTCATCACCACCAGGGTGTTCGGGTAGAGATAGAGGTCGGCGGCGTTGCGGAAGGTAAGCTGGCCTTTTTCCACTTCCACGAAGCTCGCCGGATCGTTTTTACGCCCGCCGACTTTAAACGGCGCGGCAGCGGAGAGTACCGGTAGTTTCGCCAGATCCGGGTCGCCCTGAATGTAGTGTTCAACGTAGGCTTTCTGCGCCATGTTGACTACCTGCACCGTCGGGTCGTCCTGCACCAGCGCCAGATAGCTGTACATGTTGTCGGCGGACTTGCCGATCGGCTTACTGACGAACTCGCGAGTAGCGTCGTGATCGGCTTTCAGCACCGCCACCAGCTTACCGTCTTCGTCCGCCAGCGATTTCTTCGCCACCGCGTCGTAGATTGGCCGTGCTTCCGCTTTACTCTGAGTCACCTGCCATTTGCCGCTGTCGTTGTTCAGCACCAGATCGACCACCCCGAGATGATCGCCCCACATTCCCGGCATCACCGCCGGTACGCCGTTCAGCGTCCCTCTGGCGATATCCGCGCCTTTAATGTTGGCGAAGTCTTTGCCTGGGAATACCGCGTGGGTGTGGCCGAACATGATGGCGTCAACGCCGGGCACCTGGCTTAAGTAGTAGACTGAGTTCTCGGCCATCGCCTGATACGGGTCGGCGGAGAGGCCGGAGTGAGCGACCACTACCACCACATCAGCCCCTTTCGCCCGCATCTCCGGGATATATTTGCGCGCGGTTTCGGTAATGTCGTTGACCGTCACTTTGCCGCTAAGATTGGCTTTATCCCAGGTCATGATCTGCGGCGGCACAAAGCCGATATAGCCGATGCGCAGGGTGTGGGATTGACCTGCGCTGTCCTGAACCGGGGTATCCTTGATCAGGTACGGGGTGAACAGCGGTTTGCCGGTTTTGGCATCGATGATATTGGCGTTCACGTAGGGGAATTTCGCCCCGGCTAGCGCCTTGTGCAGGAAGTCGAGGCCGTAGTTGAATTCATGGTTGCCCAGGTTGCCGACGGCATAATTCAGGGTATTCATCGCCTTATACACCGGATGAACATCGCCCTCTTTCAGTCCCTTGGCGGCCATGTAGTCGCCCAGCGGGCTCCCCTGGATGACATCCCCGTTATCCACCAGTACGCTGTTTTTCGCTTCTGCCCGCGCCTGTTCAATCAGGGTGGCGGTACGCACCAGGCCGAATTTCTCCGTGGCGGCATCTTTGTAATAGTCAAAGTCCATCATATTGCTGTGCAGATCGGTGGTTTCCATGATCCGCAGGTCGACCGTTGCGGCGTTGACGCTGGCGGCGATCAGCGTGGCCAGGAGCGTTGCGCTAAACTTAATCATCAGAGGCGTCCTTTTTTATGAGCGATAGCACAGAAGAAAATGTATTTATATTCTGTTGCTTACAGAAATGTGAATCTTGCCAGAAAAGCGGGCAGAGAAACCGCCATCGTTATCACAGATAGCGGAACTTGCGGTGATGCGATATAAATAAAACAACAAGTTAACGCCACTGTAACCAGACGAGGTGGAGAATGTTAGAACAAGTATGTCAGCTTGCACGGAACGCGGGCGATGCCATCATGGAAGTTTACGATGGAAACCAGCCGATCAACGTCGCCAGCAAGAAAGATGATTCTCCGGTCACGGCGGCGGATATCGCGGCGCATAAAGTCATTGTCAGCGGCCTGCAGGCGCTGGATGCCACCATTCCCATTCTGTCGGAAGAGGACCCGCCGGCCTGGGAAGTGCGCCAGCACTGGCAGCGCTACTGGCTGGTCGACCCGTTGGACGGCACCAAAGAATTTATTAAGCGTAACGGCGAGTTCACCGTTAATATCGCGCTGATTGAAAACGGCAAGCCGACGCTGGGCGTGGTCTATGCGCCGGTGATGAAGGTGATGTACAGCGCGGAAAAAGGCAAAGCCTGGAAAGAAGAGTGCGGCGTGCGCAAGCAGATCCAGGTCCGCGATGCCCGTCCACCGCTGGTGGTGATCAGCCGCTCCCATGGCAACGATCCGGAGCTGCAGGAGTACCTTGAGCAGCTGGGCGAGCACCAGACCACTTCCATCGGCTCCTCGCTGAAGTTCTGCCTGGTGGCGGAAGGCCAGGCCCAGCTCTATCCGCGCTTCGGGCCGACCAGCACCTGGGACACCGCCGCCGGCCATGCCGTCGCGGTCGCCGCCGGGGCGCATGTTCACGACTGGCAGGGCAAAACCCTCGACTACACGCCGCGTGAATCCTTCCTCAATCCCGGCTTCCGGGTCTCTATTTATTAAGCAATTTATGCAGCAGGTCGATCACCTGCTGCACCTCTTGCTGAGTGAGCGCGCCGTCTTTGGCCCACTGGATGCGCCCGCTCTTATCCAGCACCACAATCGCCGAGCTCTTCTCGTCCAGCTGCCAGGCTTTTCGCACCAATCCATTGCTGTCGACGATAAATTGCGACCATGGGAAGAGCTTTTTATTGCTTTCGATACTGTTGCGCACAAACATACCGGTGCCCGGGATGGCATCGTCGGTATTGACGATGGTGGTGGTCTGATAGCGATCGTGCGGGAAGCCCGCCGCTTTAATCGCCTCGATCAGATTGGCATTTTTCTCTTTTGCTGACGAGCGTCCGGCGATGTGCTGGACGACGCGCACTTTTCCCGCCAGCTGCGAGCTATTCCAGTTTTTATAGCTAAACTTATCATTATCCAGAATTAATTCGCCCCGATCCGCGACGCCGACCGGCGCCACGCGCTGGCCATCGACAAAGTTATGCGCTGAGGCCAGCAGCGGCACGAGGAGTAACGAGGCGGCCAGTATGCTACGTAGGGTCATACGGTTTCCTTAATCATTTTTTGTGCAGGTGATCCGACCACTTGGTCTCGTTTAATCATAAGTGCGATTGGTGGTGATTACCCGCAATGAGGATGCCAGTTTGCGTGTTGACGCACAAATTAGTCGAAAAACGGCGACTTATACTTACTTCATCGTATGTCTGAAACGAAAATTCTGAATTATTGTCATCAAAGGGTAAATAAACTTATACATACTGGGTCCCTCTGAGATTCTGGACTATAGTTTTAGGGCATTAAAATTTGCGCTCCCGATACGTGGGCTAACTGTGGCACCACAGGAGCGTAACCCTGGCAGGAGAGAAGAATGAAAATTTTCCAACGCTACAATCCGCTGCAAGTGGCGAAGTACGTGAAGATCCTGTTTCGTGGACGGTTGTACATCAAGGACGTTGGCGCATTTGAATTTGATAAGGGCAAAATCCTTATCCCGAAGGTCAAGGACAAGCTGCATCTGTCAGTGATGTCCGAAGTCAATCGTCAGGTGTTGCGTCTGCAAACTGAGATGGCATAACCTGAAACGTAGCAGTACGTAGTAGGTAAAAGACGGCTCCCGATGGGAGCCGTTGATGTTTTTAGCCCTTCATTTCCGCATAGCGTTTGCGATATTCGCCCGGTGGAATACCGTTATGTTTACGAAACAAGCGGGTGAAATAGACCGGATCGCTGTAGCCTACCGATAAAGCAATTTTGTTAAGCGGGAGCGAGGTGCTCTGAATAAGCCACCTGGCGCGGTTGATGCGTTGCGTTTCCCGCCATGCATAAACCGTTTGCCCCAGTTCATTTTTGAAAAGGTGCGCCAGACGTGAAGGGGAGATAAATACCATCGCCGCCAGGGTCTCGATTTTTACCTCCTGCGCAATATGGGCGTTGAGGTAGTCGCAGACGGCGTTAATCCGTGGGTCGTGGGCGTGACGGTTGCTGATGGGCTGTCGCTGAAAACAGTGAAGGATCAATCTTTCCAGGGCGTTCATCGCCAGCGCTTCCGACAGCGGCGCGGATGCCGAGTGATGGCGTATCACTTCGTAGAACAGATCGCGCAGCTGCTGGAGCTGTTCGGGATCGTTAATGGTTGTTTTGCCGATACCGTGAGTAGTTTGGTCCCACTTTAGCCAGTCTATCCAGTAGGGGCGGGGGATAAAGTAGATCCACAGATGGTCCCAATACTCGCTGTGCTCGTCCCTGCCGTAGTGATGGGGCACCCCGGGAGGAAACAGCAGCAGATCGTTTTCCCGGCACAGAAGGAAGCCATCGCCCGCCTTCGCCCGCGCCTGGCCGCGCAGGGTCAGATTAATGATGTAACCTTTCATCCCCTGCGGGCGGTTAATGTAGTAGTCCAGCGTGGAGCCGCGGGTAATCGGCGTGAAGCCTGCGACGACCCAGGCATTGAAGGTAAAGGTCTTCATCAATGGAGAGAAATTGAGTAGCTCATTGATATCCAGTTCCATTCTCTCTCCCACCTGAGCGCCGCCGCGTCGTTAGCTTTCGATGATAGTAAATTCCCAGGCCCTGAGGCGCAACGGCTGGCCGACGTATACTGTCTCCCCGTTCAGCAGCGCGCTACCCGCGGTCTCGCTGACAAATTCCAGCGTCTCGCCGGAGTAATTGAACAGGAAGTGGATGGTTTTCCCGGCGCGATTACGCATTTTTTTGACCACTAATGGGAAGCGATAGGCGGAAGTGCGCGAGCGCAATGCGATATCGGCGGTTAGTACATCAAACAGCTGGCTAATCAATCCCTTCTGCGGCAGGAAGCCAACATACATCGCTCGTCCCCGGCCATAATCCGCTTCGGTGGCGGCGGCGTATTCGCCCCATGCCGGATGCTGATAGCGCAGCAAGGTGCGGGTCCCATCATCGGGCGTCAGCAATTCCATCCACAGCTCAGCCTGATTGTCATTGCGGCAATCAATCTCTGCACAGCAAGAGCTTACCGTCGTCCCTTCCGGCAGGGTGAACTGGCTGTAGCTGACGCCGCAGCTCTGCCGCAGGATCCCAGGCTGCGCGCTGCGGCGTACCTTGACGTTTTCATCGCTAAAGCCCGATTTAAAGCCGATAAGCGCTCTGCCGCCCTCGGCGATATAGTGATTGATACGCGCCAGCAGGCCATCATCGGCAGCGTACAGGCCGGGAACGATCAGCACTCGGTAGCGCGAGGTTTCCTCGTTTACATCGTGGATGATGTCGAGGCTGATATTGTGGTCATACAGCGCATCGTGGAAGCGGCGAAAGATATCGTTATAAATGTTGCCCTCGGCATCGCCAGGACGGAAGTGATTGAGGGCGTCCATTGCCTCATTGCTTATCAGCAGCGCAACGTCGTTTTCGGCCTTCAGCTCCGCCAGCTGCGGCGACAGGCGGGCAAAGTCAGCCCCGATAGTGGTGGCCTCCTGCCAGGTCGGGTTACGCGAGAAGTCGTGGCTGAGCAGCCCCTTCCAGTAGGTTTCGAAGGCGTTATGAATCGAATGCCAGTGCCAGTAGGAGACCATGGCGGCGCCGGAGGCGATATGGCTGAACGCCTGCAGGCGCAGCTGGCCCGGGTAGGGAGTCCACTGGGCGAAGCCCTGCGCCTGGGTTTCCAGCACGAAGTAGTTCTGGCCCGGCTTAAGCGAGCGGGTGATGGCGCCGCCAAAGGCGATTTCCCGCCCGGTCAGGTGTGCCTGGCTCGGGTGATAGATATCGACGCCGGCGATATCCAGCGCCTGCGCCGCCGCAAAATGGTCGACCCGCGGCTGCACGCCGTAAGAGTAACCGCGCCATTCAAAATCGAAGTTGTGGGTGACGAACTGGTGCGGTTGGGCGTACTCGCGCACAATCTCCGCCTGCCAGGCCAGATACTCGGTGACCTGCTGGCGCTGATAGCGGGAGAAGGCGCAGGCGAGGCTGGCGTTGATGGTGTTTTCCACCGGCGGAAAATCCTGCCAGCGGTCAATGCGGTTGCTCCAGTAATCCAGACCGAAATCGTGATTCAGTTGTCGGAGGTCTGGATATTTCTCCTGCAGGCTGCGCACGAAGCCCTCCTGCATAAAGCGGCCAATATTGTCGTAATGCTTGGTTTCGTTATCCAGTTGCCAGCCGATAATCGCCGGATGGTGTTGCACATGGGCCATCAGCGTGCGGATAATTTTTTCGGCATAGCGGCGAAAGGTCGGGTTGACGATATCCATGATCTGCCGCGGACCATATTTTTGCTGCCCCGCGACGGTGGTGACCAGAATATCGGGATGTTTCGCCGCCAGCCAGGCCGGGACCGCGTAGGTGGGCGTCCCGACGATGACCGCAATGCCGGCCTCATGCATCGCCTCGAGCACCCGGTCGATATGGTAGAAATTGTACTGGCCCTCTTCGGGCTCCAGTGTACTCCATGTGGACTCGGCGATACGCACCACGTTAATGCCGGTTTCGCGCATTAAGGCGATATCGCTGGCCAGCCGATCTTCCGGCATATATTCATCGTAATACGCCACGCCATAAAATAACTGAGACATGCAGACTACCTCCTGACATTAATTCGCGGGCACAGGTTGTGAAGAGAACACGCGTGCTTTATCCAGCGTGATAAACGAAATGAGCGTGAAGCACAGGGCGATACTACCGAGCACGATATAGCTGCTGGTAAAGCCCATGCTCTGGTACATATGGCCGATGCCGGTGGAGAGAAAAATAGAGCTAAAGCTTTTTGAAAACTGGAAGCCAATTAAGTAAACCGTCGCGGAAAGCAGGGGGTTAAAGTTAGCGGTAATATATTTAAGCGCCGCGACGAGTAACACCGAGCTTTCAAATCCATGGAGTAGTTTAATCAGGCTGATGGATACCGGGCCAATAGCCCACGCGGAACCGATAATGCGCAAGCTCATAATCAGCCCGCAGTATAACAGCGCATTTTTCGGGCCGATTTTATTCACAAACCATGGTGCAAAGAACATCACGATGGCATCAAGGAAAATCTGACCCGTGGTTAAATAACCGAAGACTTCTGCACCCCGGGCTTTACTCTCAAAGAAATGGCTGTAGTAGATAGCGAACTGCTGGTCATAGGTTTCATAGACCGCCCCGACGCCAATGACATAGAGGGCGAAGAACCAGAATTTTTTAATTTTTAACAACGAGACGGCATCGCGGAGGGTAACCGGCGACGTTTTGCCGGACAGCAGCCCCTGCTTTTGATGGGTGCTGATCTGCATTTTCCAGACAATCACCAGCAGGCAGACGCCTGCTGCGCTGGCCAGCCAGAAAATCATGTTCTGATCGATGCCGTAGAGCTTTCCTGCCGCAAAGGTGCCGATCGCGGCGCCGATGCCGCCGAACATCCGCGCCCGACCAAATTCGAAGCCGGAGGCGCGGCTGACCTTATCGATGTAGGCTTCGCAAATACCGCAGCCTGCGCCGTAGGCCATGCCAATATAGAGGCCGCCAGCCAGCGCGCCGAGGAACACATTTATTTTTAACAGAGGCGCGAAGACATAGATCCAGTATGGAGCGAATAAGGTGATAATGATCGCCAGCATCCACATCAGATTCTTACGATACACCAGCTTATCCGATATAAAACCGAATAATGGCTGAACGCAGACGGCCACAATGGCAGTGAAAGAATAAACCAGACCGACGTCCGTGTAGTTAATACCGATGGTTTCCGTTAACCACAGTGATAAATAGGGGTAGCAGCATCCCCAGCCTATAAAGAAAAACAGGAAAAACAGACAGCTGATAAAGTAATTTTTATTCGACGTTATCATGGTAACCCTCGCTTCCTTTATTCAGGAATATGATCGTGTAGACGCGAGCAACGTTACCTTTTTGCGCACGGGGGAGTCATAAACGTTTCGCTATCGAGCAGTAATAATCTGCTATCGGCAGTGGGGCGTGAGCCGCTTCACATTCGGGCAATAAAAAGGGCGGATGATCATCCGCCCTTAAGAGAGAGAAAGGATTACGCTCAGGCGTTCTGGCTTTCCGCCGCTTCCGCCTGCTTGGGCACCAGCACCGTGGGCTTGTTATCGATGCGGGTCACCAGCAACTGGTCGATACGGTAGTTATCGATATCCACGACCTCGAACTTATAGCCGGAGAACTTCACCGCGTCGGTGCGTTTGGGGATTTTACGCAGCATAAACATCATAAAGCCGCCGATGGTCTCGTAGTTCCCGGACTGCGGAAACTCGTCGATATCCAGCACGCGCATCACGTCATCAATCGGTGTACCGCCATCGATTAGCCACGAGTTTTCATCGCGGGCGACGATCTGCTCTTCCAGCCCCTGGCCGACGAGGTCGCCCATCAGAGTTGTCATCACGTCGTTAAGGGTGATGATCCCGACCACCAGCGCATATTCATTCATGATCACCGCAAAGTCTTCCCCGGCGGTTTTGAAGCTTTCCAGCGCTTCGGACAGGGTCAGGGTATCCGGGACGATCAACGTGTTGCGGATCTGCACGCCGCCGGTCAGCACCAGGCTCTGGTTCGCCAGCACGCGGTTCAGCAGATCTTTTGAATCGACGTAGCCGATAATGTGGTCGATATCTTCATTACAGACGAGGAACTTCGAGTGCGGGTGTTCGGCCACTTTATTCTTCAGGCTCTGCTCGTCTTCATGCAAATCAAACCAAATGACGCTTTCACGCGGGGTCATGGAGGAAGGAACGGTGCGGGACTCCAGCTCGAACACGTTCTCAATCAGCTCATGCTCCTGCTTGCGCAGCACCCCGGCCAGCGCGCCGGCTTCGACCACGGCATAGATATCGTCGGAGGTGATATCGTCTTTCCGCACCATCGGCAGTTTAAAGATGCGGAAGATCATGTTGGCCATGCCGTTAAACAACCACACCAGCGGGCGGAAGACTAACAGGCAGAAGCGCATCGGGTTGATGATGCGCAGGGCCACAGTTTCGGGCGCAATCATACCGATGCGTTTCGGAGTCAGGTCAGCAAACAGGATGAACAAGCTGGTGACCAGGGTAAAAGAGATGATGAAGCTCAGTTGCTCGGAGAGCTCCGGTGACAAATACCCGCTGAGCAGGCTATGAAACGCCGGTGAGAAAGCCGCGTCGCCCACAATACCGCCAAGAATGGCGACGGCGTTGAGGCCAATCTGCACGACGGTAAAGAAGGTGCCCGGGTTCTCCTGCATCTTCAGCACCCGCTGTGCGTTGACGTTGCCTTCATCGGCCAGCAGTTTCAGTTTGATTTTACGTGAGGCGGCCAGTGAGATTTCCGATATCGAAAAAAACGCACTGACGGCTATCAGACAGAGTATTACTAAAATACTGTTTAACATATCTTTTCTGACCGTTGAGGTCAGATCCTCGGAAGGGAAGTTGATAACTTAAATGTGGAATACATAAAAAACCGGTCCGAAGGCGCTGGACCGGCTGTCACACTGGGTAGTATAGCGTAAGGGAATGTAAAGCCGCCAGAGCGTTCATTAACCGCCTCGCTGTTGAGGCGGAAATCAGAATTACGCCTGAGGCGGCAGGCAGACGCCAATGCCGCCAATGCCGCAATAGCCATGCGGGTTCTTATACAGATACTGCTGGTGATCGTCCTCGGCATAGTAGAACGGTTTGGCGGTGGCGATCTCGGTGGTGATGTGACGGGTATCGTGCGCGTCGTTCATCGCCGCCTGGAAGCGCGCGAGGCTGGCCTTTGCCGCTTCCGTCTGTTCCGGCGTCAACGGATAGATCGCCGAACGGTACTGGGTGCCGAGGTCGTTACCCTGTCGCATGCCCTGCGCGGGGTCGTGATTTTCCCAGAACACCTGCAATAACTGCTCATAGCTGATGACCTGCGGATCGTAGACCACGCGCACCGCTTCCGCGTGACCGGTCTGGCCGCTGCACACTTCGCGATAGGTCGGATTGGGCGTATAGCCGCCAGTGTAGCCGGCGGCGGTGCTGTAAACCCCCGGCAATTGCCAGAACAGACGTTCAACTCCCCAGAAGCAGCCCATGGCGAACAGTGCCACTTCCATCCCCGCCGGGACGTTGGTCATCGAGTGGCCGTTAACTGCGTGGAGCGTCGCCACTGGCATCGGGGTATTGCGTCCAGGCAGCGCATCCGCCTGGGCGACAAGATGCGTTTTATCAAATAGACTCACGGTGGGCCTCTCAATACAGAAATCGTCGTTAAGGTTGTAACGAAGCGTGTCTTTTAACACAATAAATACGCGTAATACGTCTAGATTAATACATAAGAATTATTTGGGTTATTGCCACTTTTTCAACCCTAAGTTGTTAGGGTTTTGTTAAGCCGTGGAGCGGCGCCAGTGTTTCCTGTAGGGGGAAACAGGGATATTCAGGAGAAAATGTGCTAAAAATCCGCCAGTTATGTGTCACCAGCCTTTTGCTGGTCAGCGGGGTCGCCAGCGCAGCGAATGTGCGTTTGCAGGTTGAGGGATTATCCGGAGAGCTGGAGAAAAACGTTCGCGCCCAGCTTTCCACCATCCAGAGTGATGAGGTCACGCCGGATCGTCGCTTTCGCGCGCGCGTCGATGACGCCATTCGCGAAGGTCTGAAAGCGCTGGGGTATTACGAGCCGACGATTGAATTTGATCTGCGTCCGCCGCCGAAAAGGGGCCGTCAGGTGCTGATCGCCAAAGTGACCCCGGGTGAGCCGGTGCGCATTGGCGGAACCGAGGTGATTCTGCGCGGCGGCGCCCGCACCGACAGCGATTACCTGGCGCTGTTGAAAACCCGCCCGGCCATTGGGACGGTGCTCAACCACGGCGATTACGACGGTTTCAAGAGCTCGTTGACCCGCGTCGCCCTGCGCAAAGGCTACTTTGACAGCGAGTTCAATAAAAGCCAGCTGGGGGTCTCCCTCGACCGCCATCAGGCGTTCTGGGATATCGATTACGACAGCGGCGAACGCTATCGCTTTGGCCACGTCACCTTCTCCGGATCGCAAATTCGCGATGAATACCTGCAAAACCTCGTGCCGTTTAAAGAGGGCGACTACTACACCTCGCAGGACCTGGCCGAGCTAAACCGCCGCCTGGCGGCGACCGGGTGGTTCAGTTCGGTGGTGGTGGCGCCTGATTTTGCTAAGTCACGGAAAACCAAGGTGCTGCCTCTGCAGGGCGTTGTCTCGCCACGCAAAGAGAACACCGTGGAAACCGGGGTAGGGTACTCCACAGACGTCGGTCCGCGGGTGAAAGCCACGTGGAAAAAACCGTGGATGAACTCCTATGGCCACAGCCTGACCTCCAGCGTCAGCCTCTCCGCCCCGGAGCAGCAGTTTGACTTCACCTATAAAGTCCCGCTGCTCAAGAGCCCGCTCGAGCAGTACTATCTGATGCAGGGCGGCTTTAAGCGTACCGATCTCAATGACACCCAGGCCGACTCCACCACCCTGGGGGTCTCGCGTTTCTGGGAGATGTCGAGCGGCTGGCAGCGGGCGATTAACCTGCGCTGGAGCCTGGACCACTTTACCCAGGCGAACGTCACCAACACCACCATGCTGATTTACCCGGGGGTCTCGGTGAACCGCACTCGCTCCCGCGGCGGCCTGATGCCTACCTGGGGCGATTCGCAGCGCTACTCGGTGGACTACTCCAACACCATGTGGGGCTCGGACATCAACTTTATCGTGATGCAGGCTCAGGACGTCTGGATCCGTACCCTCTATGACCGCCACCGCTTTGTGGTGCGTGGCAACCTGGGCTGGATCGAAGCGGACAACTTTGACAAGGTGCCGCCGGACCTGCGTTTTTTCGCCGGGGGCGATCGCAGTATTCGCGGCTATAAATACAAATCCATCTCGCCGAAGGACGATGACGGCAAGCTGATCGGGGCCTCGAAGCTGGCCACCGGCTCGCTGGAATATCAGTACAACGTCAGTGGCAAGTGGTGGGGCGCCGTGTTTGTCGATAGCGGCGAAGCGGTCAGCGATATTCGCGAGAGTGATTTCAAAACCGGCGCCGGGGTAGGCGTGCGCTGGCAGTCGCCGGTGGGGCCGATCAAGCTGGATATCGCCCGGCCAATCGGCGACAAAGAAGAGCATGGTTTACAGTTTTACATCGGTCTGGGGCCTGAATTATGAGTTTATGGAAGAAGATAAGCCTCGGCGTATTAATCGTGTTGGTTCTCCTGCTGGGCACCGTCGGGTTCCTGGTGGGCACCACCACCGGCTTGCATCTGGTGTTCAAAGCGGCGGATCGCTGGGTGCCGGGGCTGGAAATCGGCAAAGTGACCGGCGGCTGGCGTGATTTAACCCTCGATAATGTCCGCTATGAGCAGCCCGGCGTGGCGGTGACCGCCGGCCAGTTTCATCTCAGCGTCAGGCTGCGCTGTCTGTGGGACAGCAGTCTGTGCGTAAATGACATCTCGCTGCGCGATATTTACGTCGCCGTCGATACGAAGAAGATGCCGCCCTCTGCGCCGGTCGAGGAAGAGGACAGCGGGCCGCTGAATCTCTCCACCCCTTATCCGATCGCCCTCAGCCGCGTCGCGCTGCATAACGTCAACGTCAAAATCGACGATACCGCGGTCTCCGTGCGCGATTTTTCCACCGGCCTGAACTGGCAGGAGAAAAACCTGACCCTGACGCCGACCTCGCTGCAGGGGCTGCTGATCGCTCTGCCGAAGGTGGCGAAAGTGGCGCAGGAGCAGGTGGTCGAGCCGAAAATCGACAACCCGCGGCCGCAGGAGAAACCGCTCGGCGAGACGATGACCGACCTCTTCTCGCAGCCGGTGCTGCCGGCGATGACCGATGTCCATCTGCCGCTTAACCTCAATATTCAGGCGTTCCGCGGCGAGCAGCTGCGCCTCACCGGCGATACCGATATCACCGTGTACAACCTGCTGCTGAAAGTCAGCAGTATCGACGGGCAGATGAAGCTCGACGCCCTCGACATCGACTCCGATCAGGGCAAGGTCAGCGCTTCGGGCAGCGCCCAGCTACAGGATAACTGGCCGGTAGACATCACCCTCGCCGGAACGCTGAACGTCGACCCGATGAAAGGGGAGAAGGTGCAGCTGAAGGTGGGCGGCGAGATACGTAAAACGCTTAAGGTCGGAGTGGACTTAAGCGGGCCGGTCGCGGCCACGCTGCGGGCGGACGCGCAGCTGGCGGAGGCCGGGCTGCCGCTCAATATGGAGCTGAAGAGCAAGCAGCTCGCCTGGCCGTTCAGCGGCGAGAAGCAGTTCCAGGCCGACGACGTCCAGCTGAAGTTCAGCGGCAAAATGACCGACTACGCGCTGGCCTTCTCCACCGCGGTGAAAGGCCAGTCGCTGCCGCCGGCGAAAATCGCCCTCAACGCCAAAGGCAATGAGCGGCAGATCAATCTCGACAAGCTGACGGTCAATGCCCTGGAAGGGAAAACCGAGCTGAAGGCGCTCCTCGACTGGCAGCAGGCGATCAGCTGGCGCGGCGAGCTGACCCTCGACGGCATCAACACCGCCAAAGAGGTGCCGGACTGGCCATCGAAGCTCAATGGCAGGATCAAGACCCAGGGCAGCCTGTACGGCGGCAGCTGGCAGATGTCGGTGCCGGAGCTGAAAATTACCGGCAACGTGAAACAGAACAAGGTGGATGTTTCGGGCTCGCTGCAGGGCAACAGCTATCTGCAGTGGAAAATCCCGGGGCTGCATCTGGCGTTAGGCCCGAACAGCGCCGATATCAAAGGCGAGCTGGGGGTGAAGGATCTGAATCTCGACGCCACCATCGATGCGCCGCACCTGGATAATGCGCTGCCGGGGCTCGGCGGGACGGCGAAGGGGCTGGTGAAAGTGCGCGGCACTGTCGATGCGCCGCAGCTGCTGGCGGACATCACCGCCCGGGCGCTGCGCTGGCAGGAGCTGACCATCGCCCAGGTCAACGTCAAAGGGGATGTGAAATCCACCGATCAGATTGGCGGCAACCTGGACGTACGGGTGGATCGCATCAGCCAGCCGGGGGTGAATATCAGCCTGGTGCAGCTCAATGCCAAAGGCACTGAGAAGCAGCATGAGCTGCGGCTGCGGGTGCAAGGCGATCCGGTTTCCGGCCAGCTGGCGCTGGCGGGCAGCTTCGATCGTCAGGCCGAGCGCTGGAGAGGCGCGCTAAGCGATACCCGCTTCCAGACGCCGGTGGGGCCGGTGGCGCTGACGCGCAGTATCGCGCTGGACTATCGCAACCAGGAGCAGAAAATCAGCATCGGGCCACACTGCTGGACCAACCCGAACGCCGAGCTCTGCGTGCCTGAGACCATTGACGCAGGCGCCAGCGGGAGGGCGCGGGTGAATCTCAACCGCTTCGACCTGGCGATGCTCAAGCCGTTTATGCCGGAGGCGACCCAGGCCAGCGGCGTCTTTACCGGTAATGCCGATGTCAGCTGGGACACCACCAAAGAGGGGCTGCCGCAGGGTAAAGTGACCCTCAGCGGGCGCAACGTCAAAGTGACCCAGGTGGTCAATGACGCCCCGCTGCCGGTGGCGTTCGATACGCTGAACCTCAGCGCCGATCTGCACAACAATCGCGCGGAGCTGGGCTGGCTTATCCGCCTGACCAACAATGGCCAGCTGGATGGGCAGGTGCAGGTCACCGACCCGCAGGGGCGGCGTAACCTCGGCGGCAACGTCAATATCAGCAACTTCTCGCTGGCGATGATCAACCCGATTTTCGCCCGCGGTGAAAAGGCGGAGGGAAGGCTCAACGCCCGTCTGCGCCTGGGCGGCAACGTGAAAAGTCCGCAGCTGTTCGGCCAGATGCAGTTAAGCGGGGTGGATATCGACGGCAACTTTATGCCGTTTGATATGCAGCCGAGCCAGCTGGCGATGAACTTCAACGGCACGCGCTCGACCCTGCAGGGGACGGTGAACACCCGTCAGGGGCAAATCGCCCTCAGCGGCAACGCCGACTGGACGCAGATCGATAACTGGCGGGCGCAAATTGCGGCGAAAGGCAGCCGGGTGCGGATCACGGTGCCGCCAATGGTCCGTCTCGATGTATCGCCGGACGTGGTGTTTACCGCCACGCCAAGCCTGTTCAACCTCGATGGCAAGGTGGATGTGCCCTGGGCGCGGATCGTGGTCAATGAGGTGCCGGAGAGCGCGGTTGGCGTGTCTTCTGATGAAGTGATGCTCGACAAAAACCTCAAGCCGATTAATCAGCAGAGCGCCGGGATCCCGATCAACAGCAACCTGACGATCCACGTCGGCAACAACGTTCGTCTGGAAGCCTTCGGTCTGAAAGCGCGTCTGACCGGCGATCTGAAAGTGGCGCAGGACAAGCAGGGGCTGGGACTCAACGGGCAGATCAATATTCCGGACGGCCGCTTCCACGCCTATGGCCAGGATTTGATTGTGCGCAAAGGGGAACTGCTGTTCTCCGGTCCGCCGGATCAGCCATTACTGAATATCGAAGCAATTCGTAACCCGGATGCCACCGAAGACGACGTGATCGCCGGCGTTCGCGTCACCGGCTCCGCCGATCAGCCGAAAGCGGAGATCTTCTCTGACCCGGTTATGTCCCAGCAGGAAGCGCTGTCTTATCTGCTGCGCGGCCAGGGTTTGAGCAGCGGACAGAGCGATAGCGCCGCGATGACCTCAATGCTTATTGGTATGGGGGTTGCACAAAGTGGTCAGGTTGTGGGTAAAATCGGCGAGACGTTTGGCGTAAGCAATTTGGCGTTGGACACCGAAGGGGTAGGCGACTCTTCCCAGGTGGTGGTCAGCGGCTATGTACTGCCGGGTCTGCAGGTAAAATACGGGGTCGGTATCTTCGATTCCCTGGCGACGCTGACTTTACGTTATCGCCTGATGCCTAAGCTATATGTGGAAGCGGTGTCTGGCATCGACCAGGCGCTCGATTTGCTCTATCAGTTTGAGTTTTAGCAATGCGAATATTTGTTTACGGCAGTTTACGACGCAAACAAGGCAACAGCCACTGGATGACCAACGCCCAGTGGCTGGGCGCTCATAGTGTCGACGATTATCAGCTGTACAGCCTGGGCCACTATCCAGGCGCGGTGCCCGGCGAAGGCACAGTACATGGTGAAGTTTATCGTATTGATGCATCGACGCTGGCCGAACTGGATGCGCTCCGCACCAAGGGGGGCGAGTATGCGCGCCACCTGATTCAGACGCCTTACGGCAGCGCATGGATGTATGTCTATCAACGTTCCGTTGAGGGTTGTACGTTGATAGCGAACGGCAACTGGTTGGATCGCGACCAGTATTAACCATGACAGCGCCACCTTCGGGTGGCGTTGTTTTTTTCTGCGCCTACCTCTTACCAGAGCGGAAGATAATCCTTCGCCAGCCACGCTGTGGAAGCCAGCGTCGTCAGCGCGAGGAATACTAATCGTCGTGTTGGGGTGCTGAACATTACATGACCTCCTCTAGCGTGGTAGGAGGGGCAGCCCCCCGCAGGTAACGCCGCATCGCCGATCGCAGCTTCAGCCAGTCAGCCACCCGGTGTGACAATAACCAGGCCGTTGGGCCTATCAGCTCCAGCACCGCCAGTACCCCGCCAAAACAGAGTAACAATAAGGACAGCATGTCCAGTGAATCCTGAACCTGCCACCAGACGCGCCGGCCTGACTGAAGGGCGCTGACGAGTTCTACCCCGAGAAATAACAGATACATCACCAGCGCGAGGCCGTAAAACAGGTAATAGAGCAGCGACAGCTGTCGGCGTCCAGGATAGAGCGGATGGTTTTTTATATAAGCCGCGCCGTCGCTGGCATTGTATAGCGCATGGATCGCCCGGCTGTCGCGCTCGTATACGGCGAGGATGCGATCGCCGGTGGCAAGAAACGGCGGCTGACGACGGTAAAACACCGGATGCAGCGCGAAATTAGCGCAGCCTGCCTGCCACCAGAAGGCCAGCGGCAGGGAACCGCATTGTATCCCGAGGCCGTGATATTCGCGGGTTGGATTGCCTGCATACCACTTCTTAAAGTGGGTGTCGGTGATGATGTCTGCCTGAGTGGCATAGCGTTCCGGCAGGGCTTGCGTAAAAGGCATTGCCGACTGGCGGAGGGCTTGCGTCGTGGCGGGTAGCGGCTGGCAAAAGGAGACGTCGCGGCGGCGAGCCATTGCCATCTTCGCCAGCAGATCGCGCATGGCGGGGTGCCGTTTTAGCGCCGGGTGGAACAGTCGCTCGTAGAGCCCGGTTAACAGCGCGATGAAGGCCAGTATCGCGATAATGCCGCAGCCGAACCTACCCCATTCCGAGGCGCTCACCAGGAGCGGGATAAGGGTGACGATGAGCGTCAGCAGGCTGATAAACAGCAGCGGGCGGGCCCAGCGCTTTACGCGTTGACTGGGCTCAAGGAGCGTTTCGCCATCGCTGAGCCAGTGGATCCAGTAACTGCCGTTGTCCAGGCGGCGGGCGCCAAGATGCAGGAGCTGATTGATCTTCAGACGGTCAAAAAGTGCGGGGTCGTTAAAATAGCGTTTATCGGTATAAAAGACATGCTCGCCGGCGATAAGGCGCAGATACCCCTGTTTTTCAGAGACGGCGGTCGTGAAGCCAGAAAAGTTAAGAGTGAAATAGCGAACGCTTTTCACGGGACACCCTCCATGGTGTTATCGCGGCAATCCGTGCCGCAATCAGGCAGGGGATGACCCTGCCTGAGACAGAATTACTTCTGCTTAGCGCGCTCGAAAGAGGCAACGATTTCGGCTTTCGCCGCTTCCGCGTTGTCCCAACCGTCGACTTTAACCCACTTGCCTTTTTCCAGATCTTTGTAGTGCTCAAAGAAGTGAGTGATCTGGGCTTTCAGCAGTTCCGGCAGGTCGTTCACATCATTGATGTGATCGTATTCTTTGCTCAGCTTGGTGTGCGGTACGGCAACCAGTTTCGCGTCTTCACCGGATTCGTCGGTCATCTTCAGAACGCCAACCGGACGGCAGCGGATCACGGAGCCCGGCTGCAGCGGGTACGGAGTCGGGACCAGCACGTCAACCGGGTCGCCGTCCAGGGAGAGGGTGTGGTTGATGTAGCCGTAGTTGCACGGATAGAACATCGCTGTGGACATGAAACGGTCAACGAACAGTGCACCGCTCTCTTTGTCGACTTCGTATTTGATAGGGTCTGCGTTCGCCGGGATCTCGATCACGACGTAGATGTCTTCCGGCAGATCTTTGCCCGCAGGTACGTTGAGTAAGCTCATGTCTGTTTCCTTTAAAATGTATGGCAAACAAGTGCTCGGTATTATAGCCAACTCACATCGAATGTCTTCGCTTCTTTTTCCCGATCTCGCCGCGGAGTGCTCTGAATTTTGCACGCCATAATGACATGAAAATCCATAAACATAGCCACATCATGAATAAATTTATGTAACCGTTTTCATTGCATGTGATTGATTTATCAAACTGCTTAAAAAAACGTCACAAACCGCCGCTGCCGCGCTCCCCGCGAAGCCTTATCCGCTCTCCGCTGGGCTATTGGGCTGTAATTAACATCTCATTTACTTTTTTGAAGTGTGATGTAACGCATTCAGTTACATCACCGATTGTCTATAGTTTGTCCGCAGGTGAGACTTTAACCAACAATAACCCTACGAGGATACCCTTATGTGGAAGCGCTTACTTCTTGTCACAGCAGTTTCCGCAGCTATGTCGTCTATGGCGATAGCTGCCCCGCTAACCGTAGGTTTTTCGCAGGTCGGTTCTGAATCCGGCTGGCGTGCGGCGGAAACCAGCGTCGCGAAAGAGGAAGCCGCCAAGCGCGGTATTACGCTGAAGATCGCTGATGGTCAGCAAAAACAGGAAAACCAGATCAAAGCGGTGCGCTCCTTTATCGCCCAGGGGGTTGACGCGATCTTCATTGCGCCGGTGGTGGCCACCGGCTGGGAGCCGGTGCTGAAAGAGGCGAAAGAGGCCAAGATACCGGTCTTCCTCCTCGACCGTTCCATTGATGTGAAAGATAAAGATCTCTACATGACCACCGTGACCGCCAACAACGTGCTGGAAGGCCAGCTGATTGGCGACTGGCTGGTGAAAACCGTCGACGGTAAGCCGTGTAACGTCGTTGAACTGCAGGGCACCGTCGGGGCCAGCGTGGCCATCGACCGTAAGAAAGGCTTCGCCGACGCTATCGCCAAAGCGTCGAATATCAAAATTATCCGCTCTCAGTCCGGCGACTTCACCCGCAGCAAAGGGAAAGAGGTCATGGAGAGCTTTATCAAGGCGGAGAATAACGGCAAAAACATCTGCATGGTATTCGCTCATAACGACGATATGGCCATCGGCGCCATCCAGGCCATTAAAGAAGCCGGTCTGAAGCCGGGCAAAGATATTCTGACCGGCTCCATCGACGGCGTGCCGGATATCTATAAAGCGATGATCGCCGGCGAAGCCAACGCCAGCGTCGAGCTGACGCCGAATATGGCCGGCCCGGCGTTTGATGCGCTGGAGAAATACAAAAAAGACGGCACCCTGCCGGAGAAGCTGACCATTACCAAATCGACGCTGTATCTGCCGGATACGGCGAAAGAAGAGTTAGAGAAGAAGAAAAATATGGGCTACTGAGTGGCTAGCCCCTCATCCCGGCCCTCTCCGCAAGCGGAGAGGGTAACAGGCAGCGTTCCAGTAACCCCGGCAAGCAGAGCGCGAACCGGGGCAACCTGACATCATTTGAAGGTGATATCGATTATGAGCGCCGAGGCACACCAGGAGATCCTTCGCACCGAAGGACTCAGTAAATTCTTCCCCGGCGTTAAGGCGCTGGATAACGTCAACTTTAGCCTGCGGCGCGGCGAAATCATGGCCCTGTTGGGCGAAAACGGCGCCGGAAAATCGACGCTGATCAAAGCGCTTACCGGCGTTTACCATGCCGATCGCGGCACCATCTGGCTGGAAGGCCAGGCCATTTCCCCGAAAAATACCGCCCATGCCCAGCAGCTGGGGATCGGCACCGTTTATCAGGAAGTGAACCTGCTGCCGAATATGTCGGTGGCGGACAACCTGTTTATCGGCCGTGAGCCGCGGCGGTTTGGCCTGCTGCGGCGTAAAGAGATGGAGGCCAGGGCGACGGCGCTGATGGCCTCCTATGGCTTTTCCCTCGATGTGCGCGAGCCGCTGAACCGCTTTTCAGTAGCGATGCAGCAGATCGTTGCTATCTGTCGGGCTATCGACCTGTCGGCCAAGGTGCTGATCCTCGACGAGCCCACCGCCAGCCTCGATACTCAGGAGGTGGAGATGCTGTTTACCCTGATGCGCCAGCTCAGGGATAACGGCGTCAGCCTGATCTTCGTCACCCATTTTCTCGACCAGGTCTATGCGGTCAGCGACCGCATTACCGTGCTGCGCAACGGCAGCTTCGTCGGCTGCCGCGAAACCCGCGAGCTGCCGCAGATTGAGCTGGTGAAAATGATGCTGGGCCGCGAACTGGACCACAACGCCCTGCAGCGGGCGGGCCGAACCCTGCTGAGCGATAAGCCGGTGGCGGCGTTCGAAGGCTACGGCAAGAAAGGCACCATCGCCCCGTTCGACCTGCAGGTCCGTCCGGGCGAAATTGTCGGCCTCGCCGGCCTGTTGGGTTCCGGACGCACTGAAACCGCCGAGGTGATCTTCGGCATTAAAACGGCGGACAGCGGGAAGGCATGGATCAAAGGCAAACCGCAAACCCTGCGCTCTCCGCATCAGGCCTCCTGCCTCGGGATCGGCTTCTGTCCGGAGGATCGCAAAACCGACGGCATTATCGCCGCCGCTTCGGTGCGGGAAAATATCGTCCTTGCCCTGCAGGCGCAGCGCGGCTGGCTGCGGCCGATACCCCGGCGTGAACAGAACGAGATCGCCGAGCGCTTTATTCGCCAGCTGGGGATCCGTACCCCCAGCGCGGAGCAGCCGATCGAGTTTCTCTCCGGCGGCAACCAGCAGAAGGTATTACTTTCCCGCTGGCTGCTGACCAAACCGCAGTTCCTGATCCTCGATGAACCGACCCGCGGCATTGACGTCGGCGCCCACGCGGAAATTATTCGCCTGATTGAAACCCTCTGCGCCGATGGTCTGGCGCTGCTGGTCATCTCCTCTGAACTGGAGGAGCTGGTGGGTTACGCCGATCGGGTCATTATCATGCGCGATCGCCGGCAGGTGGCCGAGATCCCGCTCGCCGAGCTCTCTGTACCGGCGATCATGAACGCTATTGCGGCATAAGGAGTAACTCATGATGCCTCGATCTCTTTCGCAAACCGGCCCGGAGAAGCGACGCTTCACCTGGCCGAAGGGCACCCCGCAGATCATTGCTCTGCTGCTGGTTCTGCTGGTCGACAGCCTGGTGGCGCCCCATTTTTATCAGGTAGTGCTCCAGGATGGCCGCCTGTTTGGCAGCCCAATCGATATTCTCAACCGCGCCGCTCCGGTGGCGCTGCTGGCCATCGGCATGACGCTGGTGATCGCCACCGGCGGCATCGACCTGTCGGTGGGGGCGGTGATGGCGATTGCCGGCGCGACGGCCGCCTCGATGACCGTCGCCGGACACAGCCTGGCGGTGGTGCTGCTGGCCTCGCTGGCGGCGGGCGCGCTGGCCGGGCTGTGGAACGGCATCCTCGTGGCGGTCCTTAAGATCCAGCCCTTTGTGGCGACGTTGATCCTGATGGTGGCCGGACGCGGGGTAGCGCAGTTGATCACCGCCGGGCAGATCGTCACCTTTGATTCCCCTGCGCTGGCGTGGCTTGGCAGCGGATCGTTTCTGCTGTTTCCGACGCCAGTGATCGTCGCCGCTGCTACGCTGCTGCTGTTCTGGCTGTTTACCCGTAAAACGGCGCTGGGCATGTTTATCGAAGCGGTGGGGATCAATATCCGCGCGGCGAAAAACGCCGGCGTTAATACCCGCATCGTGGTGATGCTGGCCTATGTCCTGAGCGGCGTCTGCGCGGCGATCGCCGGGATCATCGTGGCGGCGGACATTCGCGGCGCGGATGCCAATAACGCCGGGCTATGGCTGGAGCTGGACGCCATTCTGGCGGTGGTCATCGGCGGCGCTTCGCTGATGGGCGGGCGATTCAACCTGCTGCTGTCGGTGGTGGGGGCGCTGATTATCCAGGGCATGAACACCGGGATTTTGCTCTCCGGCTTCCCGCCGGAGCTCAACCAGGTGGTGAAAGCGGTGGTGGTGCTGTGCGTACTGATTGTCCAGTCGCCGCGCTTTATCGGTTTACTGAAAGGGGTACGCGGCCATGATAAAACGTAATTTACCGTTGATGATCACCCTCGCGGTGTTTGTGCTGGGCTATCTCTACTGCCTGACGCAATTCCCCGGCTTTGCCTCGACGCGGGTGATCTGCAATATCCTGACGGATAACGCCTTCCTCGGGATCATCGCCGTGGGCATGACCTTCGTGATCCTCTCCGGCGGGATCGATCTGTCTGTCGGGTCGGTGATCGCCTTTACCGGCGTCTTTCTCGCCAAAGCGATTGGCTTTTGGGGAATATCACCGCTGGTGGCGTTTCCGCTGGTGCTGGTGATGGGCTGCGCCTTCGGCGCGTTTATGGGGCTGCTGATTGACGCCCTGAAGATCCCGGCCTTTATCATCACCCTCGCCGGCATGTTCTTCCTGCGCGGCGTGAGCTATCTGGTATCAGAGGAGTCGATTCCGATTAACCACCCGGTGTATGACACCCTGTCCGGGCTGGCATGGACCATTCCCGGCGGCGGACGCCTCAGCGCCATGGGGCTGCTGATGCTGCTGGTGGTGGTGGCCGGTATTTTTGTCGCCCACCGCACCCGCTTCGGCAATCAGGTGTATGCCATCGGCGGCAACGCGACGTCGGCGAATCTGATGGGGATTTCCACCCGCAGCGCCACAATCCGTATCTATATGCTCTCCACCGGGCTGGCGACGCTGGCCGGGATCGTCTTTTCCATTTATACCCAGGCGGGCTATGCGCTGGCGGGCGTCGGCGTGGAGCTGGACGCCATTGCCTCGGTGGTGATCGGCGGCACGCTGCTCAGCGGCGGCGTTGGCACCGTGCTGGGAACCCTGTTCGGGGTGGCGATCCAGGGGCTGATTCAGACCTACATCAACTTCGACGGCACCCTCAGCTCATGGTGGACGAAAATCGCCATCGGCATTTTGCTGTTTATCTTTATCGCGCTGCAGCGTGGGCTGACCGTGCTGTGGGAAAACCGGCAGAATGCGGCGGTGACGCGGGTGAGCGGGGCGGGGAGTCGCTAAGCGAGAGGCTCCTCCCGCAGGCGCGGGAGGAGCGGGCAGGGCGTTTAGGCGTCCGGGAACGACTTAATAAAGTTCTCGACGTCTTCCACCATGTGGTTGTTGCCGACGAAGAAGGAGCGGCGCTGGTGCAGGCTTTCCGGAACAATATCCAGAATACGCTCTTTACCATCGCTGGCCTTACCGCCCGCCTGTTCGGCAAGGAAGGCCATCGGGTTGCATTCATACAGCAGGCGCAGCTTACCATCCGGGTGGCTGGCGGTGCTTGGATAGAGGTAGATGCCGCCTTTCAGCAGGTTGCGGTGGAAGTCCGCCACCAGAGAGCCGATATAGCGTGAGGTATAAGGACGCTGCGTCGCTTTGTCTTCTTCCTGGCAGTACTTAATGTACTTCTTCACGCCCTGCGGGAATTTGATGTAGTTGCCTTCGTTAATGGAGTAGGTATTGCCCTTCTCCGGGAAGCGCATGCGCTCCTGGCACAGACAGAAGACGCCGAGGGACGGGTCATAGGTGAAGGCGTGGACGCCGCAGCCGGTGGTATACACCAGCATTGTCGAAGAGCCATAGACCACATAGCCCGCTGCCACCTGCTTGTTTCCCGGCTGCAGGAAATCTTCTTCTGTCACCGGCGTGCCAACAGGCGTCACGCGGCGATAGATAGAGAAGATCGTACCGACAGAGACGTTAACGTCGATGTTAGAGGAGCCATCCAGAGGGTCCATCAGCACCACGTATTTGGCGTGTTCACACCCTTCGAAGACGACAATCTCATCTTCTTCTTCAGAGGCGATCCCGGCAACAATATCGCGTGCTCGCAGTGCGGCTTTTAATTTTTCATTAGCGAACAGATCGAGTTTTTGCTGAACCTCGCCCTGAACGTTTTCAGCACCGCTGGCACCCAGGATATCGACCAGACCGGCCTTGTTGATATCGCGGTGGATGATCTTGGCGCCCAGCTTTATTGCTGACAACAAAGCAGTCAGCTCACCGGTGGCGTGGGAGAACTCGTGCTGCTTTTCAACAATAAACTCACCTAACGTTTTCATAACTCGTTCCCTGCATTTTTATGTTGAGTAAAACGAACGCAACAATCTTAACAAAGAATCAAAAAAGTGCGCACTGGTGAATCGCGCCAGCAAAATACAGATTCGCCTGAAATGCATTTCGCCAGGGCCCGGGATATGGGTAAAATGTGCCCCGGATAAGAGAAGGAAATGACGAATGCGCATTCATATTTTAGGAATCTGTGGCACGTTTATGGGGGGCCTGGCCATGCTGGCGCGCTCCCTCGGTCATGAGGTAACGGGGTCGGATGCTAACGTCTATCCGCCGATGAGCACCCTGCTGGAAAACCAGGGGATTGATTTAATTCAGGGCTATGACCCCAGCCAGCTGGAGCCCCGGCCGGACCTGGTGATCATCGGTAACGCCATGACTCGCGGCAACCCGTGCGTTGAAGCGGTGCTGGAAAACAATATTCCCTATATGTCCGGCCCGCAGTGGCTGCACGACTTCGTGCTGCGCGATCGCTGGGTGCTGGCCGTCGCCGGGACCCACGGCAAAACCACCACCGCCGGCATGGCGACCTGGATCCTTGAAGCCTGCGGTTACCAGCCGGGCTTCGTTATTGGCGGCGTTCCGGGCAATTTCGACGTCTCTGCGCGCCTGGGCGACAGCCCGTTCTTCGTCATTGAAGCGGATGAATACGACTGCGCCTTCTTCGACAAGCGCTCCAAATTTGTTCACTACTGCCCGCGGACGCTGATCCTTAACAACCTTGAGTTCGACCACGCGGATATCTTTGACGACCTGAAGGCGATTCAGAAGCAGTTCCACCATCTGGTGCGCATCGTGCCGGGCAAAGGCAAAATTATCCTGCCGGAGAACGACATCAACCTGAAGCAGGTGATGGCGATGGGCTGCTGGAGCGAGCAGGAGCTGGTGGGCGAGCAGGGCCACTGGCAGGCGAAGAAGCTGAACGCCGACGCCTCGCAGTGGGAAGTGCTGTTCGACGGTGAAAAGGTCGGCGAGGTGAAGTGGGCGCTGGTCGGCGAACATAATATGCATAACGGCCTGATGGCCATTGCCGCGGCGCGTCACGTCGGGGTACTGCCGGCGGATGCCGCGAACGCGCTGGGCAGCTTTATCAACGCCCGCCGTCGTCTGGAGCTGCGCGGCGAAGCCAACGGCGTCACCGTGTATGACGATTTCGCTCATCATCCGACGGCGATCCTCGCCACGCTGCAGGCGCTGCGCGGCAAAGTGGGCGGCACCGCGCGCATTCTCGCCGTGCTGGAGCCGCGCTCTAATACCATGAAAATGGGCGTCTGCAAGGACGATCTGGCGCCGTCCCTTGGCCGCGCCGATGAAGTGTTCCTCCTGCAGCCGCAGCATATTCCATGGCAGGTAGCGGAAGTGGCGGAAGCCTGCGTCCAGCCGGCCCACTGGAGCGCCGACGTCGATACCCTGGCGGAGATGGTGGTCAAAACCGCCCATCCTGGCGACCATATCCTGGTGATGAGCAACGGCGGCTTCGGCGGCATTCATCAAAAGCTGCTGGATAAGCTGGCGCAAAAAGCGGCCGCGGCAGAGTAAGCCCGAGCGCCTCCGGTCACTGCCCTCCGCGTGAGGGCAGTTTTGTTTTTACCAACAGGGAGGGTGTGATGCTGACCTGCGAAAGCGTACTAACTACCGACTCGCCCCATTTCGCCATGCTGGACGCGCTCTACGCACGCGCCTTTCCGTGGCACGAGCAGCGCGAAAGCGAGGCCAAACTTCAGGCGCTGAGCCACCCGCACTACGCGCTGGAGGCGTGGTTCGATGAGAACGTATTTATCGGCCTCAGCGGCTGCTGGCTGTTTGCCGGCTACGGTTATGTCGAACATCTGGCGATCGACGATACGCTGCGCTCCCGTGGCTATGGTAAACAGCTGCTGGCGCAGATCCTGACGCGCGCCCCGCTGACTATTCTGGAAATCGATCCGCTCACCAGCGAGATCGCCCATAAACGACTGCGCTTTTATCAGTCGATGGGATTTCACGCTAACCCCTGGGCGCATCGTCATCCCACCTATCATCAGGGCATCGTGGATCATGAGCTGCTGGTGCTGAGCTACCCGCAGCCAATCGATGAGCGACAGTACCAGCAGTTTGCCCGGGATCTCGGGCACGAGGTGATGGGGCGGGAGTAGCCCGGAACGGGGCGTCGCCCCGCTCCGGGAATTGACTGGTTACAACCTTACTCTTTGGCGATCGGCGTCTCGTTCTCCGCGACTTTATTGTCGCCCTGAATCTGCGCGATTTTCTGCTCAACGGCGGCCACCTGAGCGCTGTCGTGCAGCAGGGTGTAGGTCAGATCAAACTGCGCGCTGGCGCCCGGCTGCAGCTGCTTCACGCGTTTTTGCTCGCGTTCAATGGTCACCGGATAGGCGTAGCTGGTCCCCGGCTCGATACCGGTGACATAGCCCTGTTTGACGGTGTCGGTGTTTTTCCACAGTGTCAGGACCGGCAGCTGGCGGGTGTCGAACTGAATGGAGGCTCCTTTATCGCCCGCTTTGTTGACCACGGCGGCCAGCGTCTGGTGATTTTCATCGGCCAGCGGCTGAATATTAAACACCATCTCGTCAAAGTCTTTGGTCGGCCCCTGATAGGTTTGCCAGGTTTTTAATCCGCTCTTGGCGTAATCATTGAACGGGCTGATGCTGGACATCGGGGCGAGGAAACGCGCGCCTTCTTCCAGGATCGGGGTGCCGAAGTTGCTGTGGTAGATGATCTGGTAATCATGCGGATAGTCGGCGTGATTGGTTAAGACATCGTGCAGGCTGAAGCTGTTGCTGCCCGGGATATAGCGCAGCTCGGTCATGGTCTGCAGATCGGCTTTTTTGAAGGTGCTCTCTTTCACCAGCCCGCGGACGCGAATTTCATACGGCGCGCTGTCGGCCACCTCAACCTCCACCAGGGAGGCCGGCGTGTTGCCGGCTTTGCCGTGCAGGGTATAAATTTGCCCGTCCGCGGTGACCGGATGGCCGGTCCACTCATAGCCGCAGCGGACCATCATCTCGTTGAACCCTTCCAGCCAGCCGAGTCCGTTGCGGCTCTCCAGGTTGATAAACGCCGGGTTAACAACCTCTTTGACCGGCGAATCCCAGCCCATCCGGCTGCCGAAGCCTTCCACTCGCAGCAAGTTCATGCCCCGCGTCGGGCTGAGGGTGATAGTCAGGCCGTCTTTACTGCGAATGGTGAGGATTTTGCTGCCTTCCTGCTTGCCGCCGTGCAGGACTTTCTGCTCAATGCTGAACGTATGGTCTTTCACCTTCAGCTGATCGCTGCTGATCTGCCAGTTTCCTTTATCCATGCCCTCTTCAGCACTCGTCAGCACCCATGTTTTTGCCGCGGCGGAGCCAGAAACCAGCAGAGCGATAGCCGTCAGAACCAATGTCTTTTTCATTTTTATTCCCTTTTTGCTGAATCGATTGTGTCATTGACGTGTGAAATCTACCGGCATGGGGGTGATTAAAATGTGAAGCGCCTCACCTGGTGAGAAAGTGGCCGTTTTGAAGATGTTAAATGCGATAAGTGTCGTATTATTGTGCTAAGGCATGATTAATTATCACTACAAGATGTGATCTACATTGCTTTTAGCTTTAACGATTCAGCCGTGGTGAAGCAATAAACAAAAGTATCGTTGCGCGGATTAGGGGGACTCAGGAGATGCAGCGGGAACCCCCTGCTGGCGCGATGTTGGCGTTGAAGATGGGGAAGGTAGGCCGGATAAGGCGTAGCCGCCATCCGGTACAACGCCGGAAACGGCGCCGGATACAGTTTGCCCGGCGGCGCTGCGCTTGCGCGGGCCTACGGTGTTGAGCAAGCGTTTGATAAATCAGGTTAAGCAGCCTTTCGTAGGCCGGATAAGGCGTAGCCGCCATCCGGCACAACGCCGGAAACAGCGGAGTAGCCCGGATAAGGCGCAGCGCGCCGCCATCCGGGTGACTTGTGCGGCAAAAGCGGCGGGAATTAGCCTTCGTTTTCCGCCAGTTCGCGCAGATACTGGAAGATCAGGCGCGCGGATTTCGGCGGTTTGTTGCCTTCTTTCTCTTTCTTCGCATTGCGGATCAGGGAACGCAGCTGCTGACGGTCAGCATCTGGCCACAGGTTCAGCACTTCAGCTACGGCGTCATCCCCGTCGTCAATCAGTCGGTCACGAATCTGCTCCAGCTTGTGGAACAGCGCAACCTGCTGGTTGTGGCGGTTTTTTAGCTTATCCAGCGCCTGACGAATCGGATCGACATCGCGATTGCGCAGCATCTTACCGATAAGCTGCAGCTGGCGGCGGCGACCCTCTTTTTTGATTCGCTGGGCGAGTTCGATGGCGTCGCGCAGGTCAGTATCCAGCGGAATTTTATCCAGCGCGTTTTTCCCCAGGTCAACGAGTTCAGCGCCAAGACGCTTCAGTTCTTCCGCGTCGCGCTTAATTTCACTCTTACTGACCCAGATAATTTCATCGTCTTCATCCTCGATATCATCACCGGGAACGTCGTCGAGCCAGTCTTCGGGCTGCTTTGTCATCTCAGGCTCCTTAAAAAAAGAGGCTAATGTTACCAGTTAAGGCGCGCACTGAAAAACGGTTCTCTGTTAGACTTCAGTTAACTCCTTCTTACATTATGGCATTAGCAATGAAAGTGATCTCTCAAGTTGCCCAGCAACGTAAGACGCTGGAAGAGGCCGTGACCACGGCGCTGGAACTGGCGGCAGGTAAATCCGATGGCGCAGAAGTCTCCGTCAGCAAAACGACAGGCATCGGCGTCAGCACCCGCTATGGCGAAGTGGAGAATGTAGAATTCAATAGCGATGGGGCGTTAGGCATCACGGTTTACCACCAGAACCGCAAGGGCAGCGCCTCTTCCACCGATCTCAGCCCGGACGCCATCGCCCGTACCGTGCAGGCGGCGTTGGATATCGCACGCTATACCTCCCCGGACCCGTTTGCCGGTGTGGCCGATAAAGAGCTGCTGGCCTTTGACGCTCCGGATCTGGACCTGTTCCACCCGGCGGAGGTCTCCCCGGACGACGCCATTGAACTGGCCGCCCGCGCGGAGCAAGCGGCGCTGAAGGCCGATAAACGCATCACCAACACCGAAGGCGGCAGCTTTAACAGCCACTATGGCATCAAAGTGTTCGGCAACAGCCATGGCATGCTGCAAAGCTACTGCTCGACTCGCCATTCGCTCTCCAGCTGCGTCATTGCGGAAGATGACGGCGATATGGAACGCGACTACGCCTACACCATTGGCCGGGCAATCGAGGATCTGCAATCCCCGGAATGGGTCGGGGAAGAGTGCGCCCGCCGCACCCTGTCGCGCCTGGCGCCGCGTAAGCTGTCGACCATGAAGGCGCCGGTGATTTTCGCCAACGAAGTGGCGACCGGGCTGTTTGGCCACCTGGTCGGAGCGATTGCCGGTGGTTCGGTATACCGCAAATCCACCTTCCTGCTCGATTCGCTGGGCAAACAAATTTTGCCGGAGTGGCTGACCATTGAAGAGCATCCGCACCTGCTGAAAGGGCTGGCCTCCACGCCTTTCGACAGCGAAGGCGTGCGCACCGAGCGTCGCGATATCGTCAAAGATGGCGTACTGACCCAGTGGCTGCTGACCAACTACTCCGCCCGCAAGCTGGGGATGAAAAGCACCGGCCACGCCGGGGGCATCCATAACTGGCGCATTAACGGCCGCGGCCTGAGTTTTGCAAAGATGCTTAAAGAGATGGGCACCGGTCTTGTGGTTACCGAACTGATGGGGCAGGGTGTCAGTGGCGTCACCGGAGACTACTCACGCGGCGCATCCGGCTTCTGGGTAGAAAATGGCGAAATTCAATATCCTGTCAGTGAGATCACCATTGCAGGAAATCTGAAAGAAATGTGGCGTAATATCGTGACCATTGGCGATGATATTGAAACGCGCAGCAACATTCAGTGTGGTTCTGTGCTGCTGCCGGAGATGAAAATCGCCGGACAATAACACCTGTTTGCTTAAATAATAAAAAGGAAGTGAGCAATGCGTAAAAAACTGTTAGCGATGCTGGCTGTCTCTGCTTTTGCGCTCGGTTCAGCGTCGGCCTTCGCCGACCTGGGCGAAGACATGGACACTCTGGCAGAAAACCTGCAAGTGGTACAGAAAACCTCCGACGCCGGCGAGCTGAAAGCGGCGCTGAATAAGATGCGTACCGCCGCGGTTGATGCCCAGAAAGAGACCCCGCCGAAGCTGGAAGGCAAAGCGGCCGACAGCGCTGAGATGAAAGATTACCGTCACGGTCTGGATATTCTGATCGGCCAGATCGACGGCGCGCTGAAGCTGGCGAATGAAGGCAAGGTGAAAGAGGCGCAGGCCGCCGCGGAGGAGTTTAAAACCACCCGCAACACCTACCATAAGAAGTACCGCTAACTGTTCTTTTCGGGAGGCATCAGCCGATGTCTCCTGCCTGAAAACCTACCTGTATCACATTTTTCCCTTTTCTTTTTCCGGCCTTTCCGCAGCCGCGGGCGGCTCATTCGCGCGCATTGTTGTGATACGTCTCACGCCATAATTGCTGTTTTTTCATTTTTCCAGTGAATATGTGGTGTCGATCACGCCTGCCGTCTCCCTTTCCACTTCGAAGTGGAAAACAACTCGCTACAAACTCCCATCTCCCGGCGCTACTTTGATTCCCAGAGACATCAGCGGGGTATCAGAAGTGAATAACGGAGCGGTAATACACGACGTAGGGGAGCAGGCAGCGCAGACCGAACGCCTGGCTGACAAGATGCTGCAGCAGGTTTTTGCCCTGTTAAGCCGTCACGGCATCGTCCCTAACGACGTTCAGGAGCAAATGCTGACTTCCCACGTGCGGGCGATGGCCCACCGGTCAATCAGCGGCGAACCGCTGCCGGAAGTGGATGCCAGCCTGTTCGAAGAGATTTCACCAGATTCAATGACGTTGGCCCGCGAAGTGGTCGCGCAGTTCGGCAACCTGCCCGATGAAGAGGCCTGGCTGCTCTCCGTCCACTTCGAAGTCGCAAAAGAAAACCTGTAAGGAGCAAAACATGGAACAAATCACCGTAGTTATTGGCGACCGTCTGGGTAAAGGCCAAAAGGTCGCCGCAGGCGCAGAGAAAGCCGGCGCACGCGCAGTGGTCGTCCCTGGCGTTGCTGCCGACATGAAGCTTGGCGACATGATGAAAGCGGAAAACGCCACCTTCGGCATCTCCTTCTGCGGCAGCGGCGGCGCCGGCGCCATCACCGCCCAGACCAAATACGGCTACAAAGCGAAATACGGCATGCGTTCTGTTGAAGAGGGCGTCACCGCCATCAACGAAGGCTGCAACGTGCTGGGCTTCGGCTTTATGGATAAAGAAGAGCTGGGTGAGCGCCTGGTAGAAGCCTGGAAAAAGAAATACGGCGCATAAGTATGAAAGAGCAATTCACCACCACGGTGAGGGTTGCCGGCAAAGGCGAAAGCAAATCACGGGCCTTCGCCGATGCCCTGAACCATGTGCAGGCTGCGGTGATGAAAACCTCATCGCACATTCTGCTGCGTATTGAGCCACAGGACGTGACGGTTGTTCATGCGCGCGAAGCGGTACGAAAAGAGGCCTTCCTGTTTTTCTTTTTGCGCCGTGAACGACGGACCTACAGCGTGGAGCTGGACGTCACCGTCAACGTGACCGCCATCGATCTCGATAAAGTGGATTTCGTCACGCAAACCTGATTGTTAGCAAAGGGTCTGACTATGTTCCTGATAATTTTAATAAAATCGCTTATCATCGGCGGCCTGGTCGGCGTCGGCGTGGGCGCCGGAGCGGCACGCATGTTTCATGCCCCTACCACCCAGGGGATGGGGGCGTTTCGAACCCTGGGCGAGCTGAACTCCTGTGAGGGCGATCCGGCTTCCCACTTCTCCTTTGGCCTCGGTTTCTTCTTTAACGCCTGGGCCTCTTCCGTTGCAGCAGGCTCCTTCACCCAGGATGTTGACCACCGCATTATCCCCAACTGGGGCGCGGCGGCGCTGATGCTGAAAAATCGTAACGTCGGCGAAACGCTGCACGATCCGAAAAAAATGGCCATCTCCTGCGGCATCATCGGCATGATTGTCGTCGCCTTCCTCAACCTTACCGCCTCGTCCGTACCGGAAGCGCTGCAGGTGACCGCGGTTAAGGTACTGGTACCGGCGGCAAACCTGCTGGTGAACACCGTGATGCCGGTGATCTTCTGGCTGGCGGCGATCGACGCCGGTAAAAAATCAGGCTTCTGGGCGACCATCTTCGGCGGCGCAGCGCAGCTGATTATGGGCAACGCCGTACCGGGGCTGGTGCTGGGTATTCTGATCGGCAAAGGCGTTGAAGAGAGCGGCTGGAACCGGGTCACCAAAGTGATGATGGTGGCCATTGTCGCCCTGTTCGTCCTCAGCGGCTTCTTCCGCGGCTTCGACATGAAGATGATCGAATCCTTCCATCTGACCGTGCCGAACTGGCTGGACATGATCCACAACTCACTCAGCGGCAAATAACGGGAGCCTGATAATGGAACAGAATAAAGGTTTTTGGTATGCCGACTGGTCGTTCCCGATCTTCGTTGGCCTGCTCTCCTCCGGCGTCTTCGCCGGGACCCACATGTATTACCTGTACGGCATCGGCGCCTTTAACGAAGTCGCCTTCGTGGCGATGCTGAAGTCGGGGATTGATACCGGCGTTTACGGCGCGGTGGCGGCGTTTGGCGCCAGCTTCCTGTTCGCCCGCATCATCGAAGGGTCGCTGGTGGGGATCCTCGATATCGGCGGCGCTATTCAGACCGGGATCGGTCTTGGCGTCCCGGCGCTGCTGCTCGGCGCGGGCTTTGTCTTCCCGGTGGCGAACTTCGCCGCCTCGCTGGCAACCGGCCTGATCCTCGGCCTGGCGGTGGGCTACTTCATCATTCTGGCGCGTAAGTTCACCATCAACCAGAGCGACTCCACCTACGGCGCCGACGTGATGATGGGCGCAGGTAACGCCTCCGGCCGCTTCCTGGGGCCGTTGATTATCCTCAGCGCAATGACCGCCTCGATTCCTATCGGGATCGGCTCGCTGGTTGGCGCACTGCTGTTCTACATCTGGCAGAAACCGATCACCGGCGGCGCCATCCTCGGCGCGATGATCCTCGGCTCGATCTTCCCGGTGGCGATTAGCTAATCGCTCGATGGCGCTGCGCTTATCGGGCCTACAGGTCAGCGCGATGTGTAGGCCGGATAAGGCGGTACGCCGCCATCCGGCAACAGATTCACTCTTTCATCAGGAGATAGCTATGTTTGATTTACTCCTGCGCCGCGCGCGCCTCGTCGACGATACCCTGACTGATATCGCCATTCAGGACGGGAAAATCGCGGCGCTGGGCGAGATTAGCGCGCCCTCCCGTAAAACCATCGATCTGCAGGGCAACAGCTACGTCAGCGCCGGCTGGATTGACTCCCACGTTCACTGCTACCCAAATTCGCCGATATATCACGATGAGCCGGACAGCGTTGGCATCGCCACCGGCGTCACCACCGTGATTGATGCTGGCAGCACCGGCGCCGACGATGTGGACGACTTCTACCAGTTAACCCGCAAAGCGGTGACGGAAGTCTATGCCCTGCTCAATATCTCCCGCGTCGGGCTGATTGCCCAGAACGAACTGGCCAATTTGGCCAATATCGACGCCGAGGCGGTGAAGCAGGCGGTGCAGCGCCATCCCGACTTTATCGTCGGCCTGAAGGCGCGGATGAGCAGCAGCGTGGTGGGGGAAAACGGCATTACGCCGCTGGCGCGCGCCAAGACTATGCAGCAGGAAAACGGCGATCTGCCGCTGATGGTACACATCGGCAATAATCCGCCGAACCTCGATGAAATTGCCGAGCTGTTGAGTCGCGGCGACATCATTACCCACTGCTATAACGGCAAGCCGAACCGCATTCTGAATCCTGCCGGCGAACTGCGCAGTTCGATTACCCGCGCCCTGCACCGCGGCGTGCGCCTTGACGTCGGCCACGGTACCGCCAGCTTCAGCTTTGAAGTGGCGCGCCGGGCGATTGCGCTGGGCATTCTGCCGCACACCATCAGCTCGGATATTTACTGCCGCAACCGCATCGACGGCCCGGTACGTTCGCTGGCGCTGGTGATGTCGAAATTCCTCGCTATCGGCATGACCCTGCCGCAGGTGATTGACTGCGTGACCGTCAGCGCCGCCGAGGGGCTGCGCCTGTCGCGTAAAGGGCGTCTGGAAGTGGGTTTCGACGCCGATCTAACGCTATTTCGCCTGGAGCGCCAGCCAACGCTGCTGGTGGATGCCGAAAAAGAGAGCCTCCAGGCAGACAACATTCTGGTGCCGCTGGCCGCGATCCGCGCGGGCAAAGGCTATCTGACCGAACAAGGGAGCGCGGAACATGCCTTCGATTTTTGAAAAATACCGTTTAAAACAAGTAATTAACACTTCCGGCCGGATGACGGCGCTGGGCGTCTCCACGCCGCGCCCGGAAGTGGTGGAAGCCGCGATGGCCGGTATGAACCAGTACTTTGAAATGAAAGACCTGGTGAATAAGACCGGCGAGTACATCGCCAGGCTGCTGGACGTGGAAGGGGCGACCGTGGTCTCCTGCGCGTCGGCAGGGATTGCCCAGTCGGTGGCGGCGGTGCTGGTGAAAGACAGCGACTGGCTGCTGGAGAACCTGCACGTTACGCCGATAGAGAATAACGAAATCGTCCTGCCGAAGGGCCACAACGTCAACTTCGGCGCGCCGGTCGGCACCATGGTGGCGCTGGGCGGCGGTAAGCTGGTGGAAGCGGGCTACGCCAACGAATGCTCTGCCGAACAGCTGGCGGCGGCGATCACCCCGCGCACCGCGGCGATCCTCTACATCAAATCCCACCACTGCGTGCAGAAAAGCATGCTCAACGTCGCGCAGGCCGCGGAAGTAGCGCGTCAGCATCATTTACCGCTGATCGTCGACGCGGCGGCGGAGGAAGATCTGCAGGGCTACTACCGCATGGGCGCCGACCTGGTTATCTACAGCGGCGCGAAAGCGATTGAAGGGCCGACCAGCGGGCTGGTGATCGGCAAAACGCAGTACGTTGAGTGGGTTAAACGCCAGTCGATGGGCATTGGCCGGGCGATGAAAGTGGGTAAAGAGGGGATCCTCGGCCTGACCTGCGCCATTGAACACTACCTGACGGCGAGCAAAGAGAGCGGTGAGGAGATGGTGACGAAGATGACGCCGTTTATCGAACAGCTCAACACCCTCAACGGCGTCACTGCCCGTGTGGTATGGGACAGCGCCGGCCGCGATATCGCCCGCGCCGAAATCAAATTCGACGAAGCGGTGACCGGCGTGAAGACCGGCGATCTGGTTAACGCGCTGAAGCAAGGCGAATACGCCATCTACTTCCGCGGCTATAAAGCGAATGAAGGCATTATCGAAGCCGATGTCCGCAGCGTTAACGCACAGCAGCTGGCGGTGGTCGCCCGTCGCATCGCGGAAGTTCTGCACAAGGAGAAACAAGCATGAAACTGACCCCAAACTTTTACCGTGACCGCGTGTGCCTGAACGTCCTGGCGGGCAGCAAAGACAACGCTCGGGAAATCTACGACGCGGCGGAAGGTCATGTCCTGGTCGGCGTGCTCTCCAAAAATTACCCGGACGTCGCCAGCGCGGTGGCCGATATGCGCGACTACGCGAAGCTGATTGATAACGCCCTCTCCGTCGGGCTGGGCGCGGGGGATCCGAATCAGTCGGCGATGGTGAGCGAGATTTCTCGCCAGGTGCAGCCGCAGCACGTCAACCAGGTCTTCACCGGCGTGGCCACCAGCCGCGCGCTGCTCGGGCAGAACGAGACGGTGGTCAACGGCCTGGTTTCGCCCACCGGCACCCCGGGGATGGTGAAGATCTCCACCGGCCCGCTGAGCAGCGGCGCGGCGGATGGGATTGTGCCGCTGGAAACCGCCATCGCGCTGTTAAAAGATATGGGCGGCAGCTCCATCAAATACTTCCCGATGGGCGGCCTGAAGCACCGCGACGAGTTCGAAGCAGTGGCCAAAGCCTGCGCCGCGCACGATTTCTGGCTGGAGCCGACCGGCGGTATCGATCTGGAAAACTACAGCGAGATCCTGAAAATCGCCCTTGATGCCGGGGTAAGCAAAATCATCCCGCATATCTACAGCTCGATTATCGATAAGGCCAGCGGCAACACCCGCCCGGCCGATGTTCGCCAGCTGCTGGAGATGACCAAACAGTTAGTGAAGTAGTGCCCTTGCCCCTCACCCATCAAAGGATGAGGGGCAACTGATCCCACCGAACCATCAAGGAGTTACCATGCCAACCGCTCGTCACCTGCTTGTTGCTTCACTGTCTTTGCTTGCCGCCGGCGCCGCCGCGCAAACCCACTACGCCTGGATTGGCACCTATAATCCCAATGGCGAAGGTCTGTACCGCTTTACCGTTGATGGCCACACCGGCGCGCTGCGGGACAAGGCGCTGGTGAGCTCGCTGGCGAATGTCGCGCAGCTGACCGTCTCGCGCGATGGCAAAACGCTATATGCCGCCAGCGAGGTGGAGAAAGGCGTGGTGCAGGCGTGGCGCATTGAGAAGAACGGTGAGCTGACCGCACTCAATCAGGTCGCCTCCGGCGGCGCCGGGCCGGTTTATCTCTCCCTGACGCCAAACGGTAAACAGCTGCTGGTGGCCAACTACGTCAGCGGCAGCATCGCCGTGCTACCGGTCAAAGAAGATGGTAGCCTGGGTGAGGCGGTGGACAGGCATCAGGATGAAGGCCCGGCAGGGGCCGAACGCCCGGCGGCGGCCGTCGAGGGCAGTTTCGCCATCAGCGATCACAATGGCCCGCACGCCCATATGATCGCCGCCGATCCCAGCGGAAAATACGTTTACTCTACCGATCTGGGGCTGGATCGGATCTATCAGTACCGGCTGGATAGCGCCAGCGGCAAGCTGACGCCGAACGATCCGCCATTTATCGCCGCTTCGTCGCCGGGCGCCGGCCCGCGCCACTTCGTCTTTACGCCAAAGGGCGACGGCCTGTGGCTGATTAACGAAGAAGCGTCGACGCTGACCTTCTATCATCTGGAGCAGCAAAGCGGTCTGCTGCGCGAAGGCAAAACCGTCTCCGCGCTGCCGAAAGAGTATAAGGGCACCAGCTTTGCCGCCGGTCTGGCGCTGAGCAACGACGGCAAACAGCTATACGTCGCCAACCGTCTGCATAACAGCATCGCCCACTTTACGGTGCAGGCCGATGGCCGCCTGAGCCACCAGGAGGATATCTGGACGCGCGGAGATTACCCCCGCACGCTGACCCTGGATACTCAGGGGCAGTGGCTGTACGTCATGAACCAGCGTAGCGATAATATTACCCGCTTCAGCGTGGCGCCGAAGGATGGCAAATTGACCTTTGTCTCAGACTACACGCCGGTCGGCAGCCCATCGCAGATGGTGATATCCGCCCAACCCTGAGCCGTAACCACAAGGAACTGACATGCGATTTCCCAACCAACGCTTAGCGCAACTCTTCACCCTGCTGCGGAATGAAACGCTGCCGCAGGATGAGCTGGCGCAACGCCTGTCGGTTTCCACCCGTACCGTGCGCGCCGATATTACCGCCCTGAATGCGCTACTGGCGCAGTATGGCGCGCAGTTTATCCTTAACCGCGGCAGTGGTTATCAGCTGAAAATTGATAACCCGGCGAGCTTTCAGACACTGGAGGAGACGTCGCCGAAGGCGCAGCATGTCCCGCGTACCGCCCAGGATCGCATCACGTTTCTGCTGGTGCGTTTTCTGACATCGGCGTTCTCCATCAAGCTGGAAGACCTGGCGGATGAGTGGTTCGTCAGCCGCGCCACGCTGCAGAACGATATGGTCGAGGTGCGCGAGCGCTTCCAGCGCTATCAGCTCACCCTTGAAACCCGCCCGCGCCACGGTATGAAGCTGTTTGGCAGCGAGGTATCGGTTCGCGCCTGCCTCACCGACCTGCTGTGGGAGCTGGCCCAGCAGGGCGGTATCGCGCCGCCGATCGGCGCCGAGGCCTTTGCCGCGGAGGTGCCAGCGCTGCTGGAGCCCGTGCTGCAGGAGACGCTCACCCGGCACCATATTCGCCTCACCGACGTCGGCGAGCGCTTTATCTGCCTGTACGGGGCGGTGGTGGTGCGTCGCGTCAGCGAAGGCTACCCGCTGGCGGATTTCAGTGCTGAAGATGTGGCGCAGAACGTCCGTGATGCCGCGCGCGATCTGGCGGGCGAACTGCAGCGGCTGGCCGGTAAACCTTTATCGCCCGCGGAAGAAGAGTGGCTGTGCGTGCATATCGCCGCCCGTCAGGTACAGGACGTGGACCCGGAAACCATCAGCGCCGACGATGACGAAGCGCTGGTCAACTACATCCTGCGCTACATCAACAGCCAGTATAACTACAATCTGCTGGACGATGCCCAGCTGCACGCCGATCTGCTGACCCACATAAAGACCATGATCACCCGCGTACGCTACCAGATCATGATCCCCAATCCGCTGCTGGATAACATCAAACAGCACTACCCGATGGCCTGGGATATGACCCTCGCCGCGGTCTCCAGCTGGGGCAAATATACTCCATACACCATCAGCGAAAACGAAATCGGCTTTCTGGTGCTGCATATCGGCGTCGGGCTGGAGCGCCACTACAACATCGGCTACCAGCGTCAGCCGCAGGTGCTGCTGGTGTGCGATACCAGCAATGCGATGGTGCGGATGATTGAGGCGATCCTGCAGCGCAAATATCCGCAGCTGGAGATCGCCGCCACTATTTCCCAGCGCGAGTACGAACAGCGGGACGCGATCGAGGCGGATTTTGTTATCTCCACGGTGCGGATCAGCGAAAAAGACAAGCCGGTAGTGACCATCGCGCCGTTCCCCACTGACTATCAACTGGATCAGATCGGCAAGCTGGTGCTGGTGGACCGTACCCGTCCATGGATGCTGAATAAGTACTTCGATGCCGCCCACTTCCGGGTGGTCGATACGCCGATGGATCAGCAAACGCTGTTCGCCGAGCTGTGCCAGCAGCTGCTGGAGGAAGGCTTTGTTGACGCCGAGTTTCATGCTTCGGTGGTGGAGCGTGAAGCGATCGTCAGCACCATGCTCGGCGATGGCATTGCGCTGCCGCACTCCCTGGGGCTACTGGCGAAAAAGACGGTGGTCTATACCGTCATTGCCCCGCAGGGCATCGCCTGGGGTGATGAAACCGCCCATATCATCTTCCTGCTCGCCATCAGCAAGCGCGAGTATGAAGAGGCGATGGCGATCTACGATATTTTCGTGACTTTCCTGCGCGAGCGCGCCATGAGCCGCCTCGCCGCGACCCGCAGCTTCGATGAGTTTAAAACGGTGGCGATGGAGTGCGTCAGCCGGTTTTGAGAGGCGTTTTCCAGATTCGAGTGTAATTCAAATGTAATGCTATAATGCATTACAAAATATCCCTTTCTGGAGGCATAATGGCCACGCTCAACGTTCGGCTGGATGATAAACTCAAAAAAGAGGCTTATGCCGTGCTGGAGAAACTCGATATGACGCCAACGGAGGCGGTACGCCTGCTGTTTCAATACATTGCGGAAAATGGCCGCATGCCGGTGAAAAGTATGACCATCAGCGATGGCGAAGCGGCGTTGTTACGCACCGTTCGCGAGCGGCTGGAAAACCCACGGCCGGGGGTTAAGGTGAGTCTGGATGACCTATGAACTGGAGTTTGACCCACGAGCCTGGCGCGAATGGCAGCTTGGCGAGACGGTCAAAAAACAGTTCAAAAATAAGCTCCAGCAGATTGTGCAGAATCCGCGAATTGAGTCGGCCAGGCTGAGCGATTTGCCGGATTGCTACAAAATCAAGCTTAAGGCGTCAGGTTATCGGCTGGTGTATCAAGTACGAGATAGGGTGGTGGTGGTTTACGTTATTGCCATTGGCAAAAGAGAGAAAGCGGCCGTTTATCATCAGGCGAATAAACGGCTCTAAACGCTATCGCAAATGATGCACGACCTGGTTGCTGCTGCCGCGCCAGATCAGCGCCGGGTCTTTTAAATCCTGCACAAACTTACCGTCGACCAGCACGTTGATCAGGTTCACCACCTGCATCTGCGCCTCATTCAGCTCTTCCAGCTTATAGCCGGTCCAGACCCAGATATCTTTGCCGGGGCATTCGGCGCGCACGCGCTGAACCAGCTTTAAGATCTCCGCGATGTTTTGCGGATGCAGCGGATCGCCGCCGGAGAGTGAAATCCCCTGGCGCTTGATGCGGGTATCGTTGAGGTCGGCAATGATGCGGTCGGCCATCTCGGTCGTGAAGGGCATGCCGGAATTCACCCTCCAGGTGCTTTTGTTGTAGCAGCCCGGGCACTCATGGACGCAGCCGGAGACAAACAGGGTGCAGCGAGTGCCGGGGCCGTTGACGATGTCGACGGGGTAGTATTGATGATAATTCATTGTTTCCTCTTCTCATTTGCCGCTGCAGCGGCGTTGGCTGCGCTCGCTCGCCCGGGTCACTTACTCCAGTAAGCTCCCCGGGACTTACTCGTTTGCCGCCTTGCTACAACGCCAACTGATTTGAGGAAACCCACCTGGCTGTCTGGGATCCCTTCGTTTGCCGCCTTGCTCTGACGTTATTTGCTTTGCGAAAACGGAGGAGTGCGGCCATTTCCCGGCGTCGCTGCGCTCGGCCGGGCTACGACTCACCAGGCAGTGGTAGCCCGGATAAGGCGCTGCGCGCCGCTATCCGGGAAAAGCGCATTGTTCTTTAACCGATCTGCCCATTGCCCAGGTGCTTCACGCGGCGCTTCACTTCTTCCTGCTTGCCGGCGTTGAACGGACGCGCGTCCGGGCTACCGAGGTAGCCGCACACCCGGCGGGTAACGGAAACGCGGGAGGCGTCGTGGTTACCGCATTTCGGGCAGGTAAAACCCTTGCTGGTGCACTCGAACTCGCCGGTGAAACCACATTCGTAGCACTCATCGATCGGCGTATTGGTTCCGTAATACGGCACATGCTGATAGCTGTAATCCCACACGTCCTCCAGCGCCTTCAGGTTGTGCTGGATGTTCGGGTATTCGCCGTAGCAAATGAAGCCCCCGTTGGCCAGCGGCGGATACGGCGCTTCAAAATCGATCTTATCGTACGGGTTGACCTTCTTCTCCACGTCGAGGTGGAAGCTGTTGGTGTAGTAACCTTTGTCGGTTACCCCTTCCACCACGCCAAACTCGGCGGTATCGAGACGGCAGAAGCGATCGCACAGGTTTTCGCTCGGCGTGCTGTACAGGCTAAAGCCGTAGCCGGTCTCTTCCTTCCACAAATCGACGGCGTCGCGCAGGCGCTGGACGATGGCCACACCCTTCTCGCGCAGCGCCTCGCTGTCGTACATATGCTGGTTGCCGTACAGCGCATTGATAGTTTCATGGATACCGATATAGCCCAGCGAAATCGACGCCCGGCCGTTTTTGAAAATCTCGGAGACGTCGTCGTTGGCTTTCAGTCGCACGCCGCAGGCCCCTTCCATATAGAGGATCGGCGCCACGCGCGCTTTTACCCCTTCCAGGCGGGCAATACGGGTCATCAGCGCTTTGCGCGCCAGCTGCAGGCGCTCGTCCAGCAGCGCCCAGAAAGCGGCTTCGTCGCCTTTCGCTTCCAGGGCGATGCGCGGCAGGTTGAGGCTGATAACGCCGAGGTTATTGCGCCCATCGTGCACCTGCTCGCCGTTCTCGTTTTCCCACACCCCGAGGAAGCTGCGGCAGCCCATCGGCGTTTTAAACGACCCGGTAACTTTCACCACCTGGTCGTAGTTGAGGATATCCGGGTACATGCGCTTGCTGGCGCACTCCAGCGCCAGCTGTTTGATGTCGTAGTTCGGATCGCCGAACTTATGGTTCAGGCCGTCACGGATCGCGAACACCAGTTTCGGGAACACCGCGGTCTTACGGTTTTTACCGAGGCCGGCAATGCGGTTACGCAGAATCGACTGCTGGATCAACCGCGATTCCCAGCTGGTGCCGAGGCCGAACCCGAAGGTGACGAACGGCGTCTGGCCGTTGGCGGTATGCAGCGTGTTAACCTCATACTCCAGCGACTGGAAGGCGTCGTAGCACTCTTTTTCGGTACGGGCGCGGGCATAGCCTTCGGCATCCGGGATCTGCCACTCTTCGGCGATTTTGCGATGCTTGTTAAAGCTTTCGCTGACGAACGGCGCCAGCACTTCATCGATGCGGTTAATGGTGGTGCCGCCGTAAATATGGCTGGCGACCTGGGCGATGATCTGCGCTGTCACCGCGGTGGCGGTAGAGATAGACTTCGGCGGCTCGATCTCCGCGTTGCCCATCTTAAAGCCCTGGGTCAGCATGCCTTTCAGGTCGATCAGCATGCAGTTAAACATCGGGAAGAAGGGCGAGTAATCGAGGTCATGATAGTGGATCATGCCGCGTTCGTGGGCCATCACCACATCGTGAGGCAGCAGGTGCTGCCGGGCGTAGTGCTTGGCGACGATACCGGCCAGCAGGTCGCGCTGGGTCGGGATGACTTTACTGTCCTTGTTGGCGTTTTCGTTGAGCAGCGCGGAGTTGGTCTGCTCGACGAGACCGCGGATCTCCTGATTGAGGCGGCCGCGCTTCTCACGCTGGCTATCGCGGTCATGGCGATACTCAATATAGGCGCGCGCCAGCTGCTTATAGGGGCCGGACATCAGCTGGTTTTCCACCGCGGTCTGGATCTCATTGATGTCGACCTGGGCGCGGCCCTGCATTTGTTGGCTAACGACTTCTGCGACGGTGGCGCAATATTCTGCGTCATCGACTCCCGCTGCTTTAGCTGCACGCAGAATTGCTTCCTGAATGCGCTCTGACTTGAACGGCACTTTACAGCCATCACGTTTCATCACATGCGGTGTCATGATCACTCCATATATAGAACAGGTTATCCACAGAGGCGGAGGTTATCCCGAAGGCGCTGCGCGCTACGGCTCGTGCTGTTTGCCTTCAGATCCGGCCCGTTTTATCCACATCTCATCACCGCCAGACATCGATAAGATATGGTGACATAATAGACGATTAATACAACATGTAGGGCCGGGACGCATTTTAAGTTCTATATGTAGTGATTTGCATCAAAGATGTTTGCGATTTTATTGACCCAGAACAAGGTAAAAAGGTGAGAGTACGGATGATGGGCGCTGGCGATAAATGTAAATTTATCTGGCTGGAAAATAAGCAAAAATGCCTGGCGTTCGCCACCGGCGCCAGGCATGACATCCTCATCTCGGGAGGGCAGGGGATACCTTACGCCTGCAGCCACCATACCGCTTCGAACGGCCGCAGCGTCAGCCCGGTCGGGCGGGGCGTGGTCTCGGCATAGTTGCTGATAATCATCTTCCAGTCGCCTGGTGCCTCCTCTGGCTGCCAGGTCTGCAGGTCGCGGCTCAGGTTGGCGGCGACCACCAGCGTTTGTCCCTGCCACTGACGGCGATAACACCACAGCGACGGATGGTCAGGCAGGAGATCCTGATAATCGCCCCAGGTCAGCAGCGGCAGGGTTTTACGCAGCGTAATCAGCTGCTGATAGGCATAAAACACCGAATCGGGGTCCGCCAGCGCCGCCTCGACGTTGATCTCCCGGTAGTTATCGCCAAGGCCGATCCACGGCTCACCGTCGCTGAAGCCACCGTTCTCGCCGGCGTGCCACGGCATCGGCGTGCGGCTGTTGTCGCGCGACTTGCTGGCAAGGATCGCCAGCAGTTCGTCCGGGCTTTGCCCCTGCGCCGCACGTTCGATAAACATGTTGTGGCTTTCGACGTCACGGTAATCGCTGATGCTGTTGAAGTGCGGATTGGTCATGCCGATCTCTTCGCCCTGGTAAATATAGGGCGTGCCCTGCATGCCGTGCAGCACCATCGCCAGCATCTTCGCCGCCGGCACCCGGTACGCGCCTTCGTCGCCAAAGCGCGAGACGATGCGCGGCTGATCGTGGTTACACCAGAACAGCGCGTTCCATGCCCGGTTGTGCATCCCCTGCTGCCAGTGGCGGAACAGCGCCTTCAGCGCCACATAGTCCGGGCGGGCGAGGGTCCACTTCTCTCCGCCGGGATAATCGACTTTTAAATGGTGGAAGTTAAAGGTCATCGACAGCTCGCGGCCGTCCAGCGCGGCGTACTGCTGGCAGTGTTCCAGCGAGGTGGAAGACATCTCGCCGACGGTCATCAGATGACGCGGGGTGAAGACATCGCGGCTCATCTCCTGCAGGAACTCATGCACCCGCGGGCCGTCGGTATAGAAGCGGCGGCCATCCCCGTCCAGATCGCAGGGAAAGGTCTGGTCTTTTGAGATCAGGTTGACCACGTCGAGGCGCAGACCGTCGACGCCGCGGTCAGCCCAGAATTCGCAGACCTTTTTCAGCTCGGCGCGCACCGCCGGATTCTCCCAGTTGAGATCCGCCTGCTCAATGGCGAACAGGTGCAGATAATACTGCCCGCTGTCGGCGTGCCACTGCCAGGCGTTGCCGCCAAACTTGGAGCGCCAGTTGTTCGGCAGGGCGTCCGGTTCGCCATCGCGCCAGATATAGAACTGACGGTAGGGGCTTTCCTTATTCAGCGACTGACGGAACCATTCGTGTTCGGTCGAGGTATGGTTCAGCACCATATCCAGCACGATGCGGATCCCGCGGGCCTTCGCCTCCGCCACCAGGGCGTCAAAGTCGGCCATCGTGCCGTAGGAGGGATCGATGGCGGTGTAGTTCGCCACGTCGTAGCCGTTATCCACCTGCGGAGAGACGTAGAACGGCGTCAGCCAGATGGCGTCTACCCCAAGCTTTTGCAGATAGTCGAGGCGGGAGGTGACGCCGCGCAGGTCGCCGGTACCGCTGCCGGTGGTATCCTGAAAACTCTTCGGATAGATTTGATAAATAACGCCGTTTTGCCACCAGTGGGGGAGTTGATTCATAGTACTTTCCTGCTGCAACGAGGGGCGCCAAAGGCGCCCCGAAAGAAGAAGTTAGACAATCTGCAAGGTGCCCTGACGGTACTTGCGCTGATACACCACGGTGGTGAGGATAATCGGCACCACCACCGCGATGGCCATCGCCATGGCGTACACCTGCCAGTAGGTAGGCTGGATGGAGAGGATCCCCGGCAGGCCGCCGACGCCGATGCCGTTCGCCAGCACGCCGTTCAGGCCGCACAGCAGGCCGGCGAGGCCGGAGCCGATCATTGCGCACAGCATCGGGAAGCGGTACTTCAGGTTGATACCGTACATTGCCGGCTCGGTGACCCCGAGATAGGCGGAGATCGCCGCCGGCACCGATATTTCACGTTCATTCTGCTTGCGGCTGGCGATGATGATGCCGACCACCGCCGACGCCTGGGCAATGTTGGACAGCGCAATCAGCGGCCACACCGGGGTACCGCCCATGCTCTGGATCATCTGCATATCGATGGCGAGGGTGGTCTGGTGGACGCCGGTTATCACCAGCGGCGCGTAGAGGAAGCCAAACAGCGCGGCGCCGATCGGCGCGAAGCTGCCGGTTAACAGATGGCGCACCGCGAAGGCCACGCCGTCGCCGATCAGGCGGCCGAACGGACCGATAATGGCGTGCGCGAGGAATACCGCCAGGATCAGCGAGCAGACCGGGACAATGACCAGGTAGAGGTAGTCCGGCACAATGCGCTTGAGGCGCGTCTCGATAAAGCCTAAGGTCAGGCCTGCCAGCAGGGCCGGGATCACCTGCGCCTGGTAGCCGACTTTAGCAATGGTAAACAGGCCGAAGTTCCACGCCTCCGGCACCTGCTGGCCGAGGAGATAGGCATTCATCAGCTGCGGGGACACCAGGGTCACGCCAAGGACGATCCCGAGGATCGGCGTACCGCCCATCTTCTTCACCGCCGACCAGCAGATCCCCACCGGCAGATAGAAGAAGATCGCCTCGCCAATCAGCCACAGGAAGTCATAGATGGTTTTCAGCGACGGGTGCATCTGGGCCAGCGTCTGGCCGTTGCTCATGGGTAAGTCGCCGATGACGTTGCGGAAACCGAGGATCAGACCGCCGCTGATCAGCGCCGGCAACAGTGGGAAGAAGATCTCGGCGAAGTGCGAGATCAGCTGTTCATGCCACTTCATATTTTGCCGCGCGGCCTGTTTGACCTGCTCTTTATCGGCGGAGGTCTGGCCGGTGGTCGCCAGCAGGGCTTTGTAGTAATCGCCCACCTCGGTGCCGATGACCACCTGGAACTGGCCGGCGTTAGTGAAGCATCCCTTCACCATGCGCAGCTGCTCAATCTCTTTTGGTCTGGCGATGGCCGGGTCGTTCAGCACAAAGCGCAAACGGGTAATACAGTGGCTGACGGTGGCGATATTGCCGCGCCCGCCCACCAGTTCGATCAGTTTATCGATGTCCTGCTGGTTTACTTTGCTCATGATGAAGCCTCAAAAACAGAGGGGGAGAGATGCCGTTTTTACCTTGAGGGCATCCTAACCGTTCCGCTTGATTTGCAAAATGGGAACGTTCCCGAAACCCGGCGACGATCACATAAATCGCCCGAACGAGATTAATTCAGGGCGGCGGGAATTACGATCTGGCGGGGATCGACGCTGCCGGCGATCTGCTCGATCAACTGCCGGGCGGCCCGGCGTCCGGACTCGGCATAGCCCGGATCGACGGTCAATATTTCCGGGTGGAGAAACTTCATCAGCGGCGTGCTGCCGACGCTGGCGAGCTGCAGCGCATCGCGGCCCTGCTGCTGGAGGTACTTACTGGCGCCGAGGGCGAGGGTATCGGTGGCGCAGACCAGGGCGCTGGTCTCGGCCGTCAACACGCTGGCGACGGTGTCATACCCCTGCTTCATGCCCAGCCCCGGCAGGGCGGCGGTGGGCGTCAGACGATGCTTTTTACAGAAGGCGAGGTAGGCGAGATGGCGGCGTTCGCCGGTGGTGACGTCGCTGTGCGGTACGCCAAGGAAGCTGATGTGGCGATGTCCGCGTTCGTAGAGCCGCTGCATCAGCAGCGTGATGGCCCCCTCGTCGTCATAGCACACCGAGGCGAAGCCGGGGGCGTCGCGGGCCATCAGCACCAGGGTGTCGCGCCAGGGGGCGAGCATCGCCTCGTCGATGCCGGTAAAACCGAACAGTACCACGCCGTCAATATTACGCCGGGCGAGCATGCCGAGATGCTCCTCCACCAGCCCCGGGGAGAACTGACTCTCCATCATAATCGGGTCGTAACCCTGCTCATAAAAGGCGGGCAGCATGGTCTGCACGGCGAGGTTTTCCGACAGCGAATCGAGACGGGTGACGATAATCGCCACCACTTTATCGCTCTGGCCGCGCATGGCGCGGGCGGAGCGGGAGGGCGAGAAACCGTGCTGCTGCATCACCGCTTCGACGCGCTCGCGGGTCCGTTCGCTGACCCCGCTCTCGTTGTTGAGGACGCGGGATACCGTTGATTTCCCTACGCCGCTTAAGCGCGCGATATCTTTGATGGTCAGCCGGTTCTGCATGCGGAATTCTCGTCAGGGGGTAGAAGTGAGCATAATGCTACTCAACCAAACCGCAATGAGCAAAGTCTGGTTTACGTTCGGTTTAGTTGCGCGGGTTTATCATCGCCATTATTGCCACACAATCCTTAACGAGGGCGCTATAATCCGCGCCGTTTATATTCACTTACCGGAGATAGTTATGGACCCCGATCCCACTCCTCATCCTCGATGGAGCAACCTTTCTTTCCGGTAAGCCTGTTTAACACTGCTTTACCGGAAAGCGTAAAGCAGTGACGTCCTTGATGTCCCTGCCATAAAAATAACATGCCTGACAGGTAGATTTTGCTACGCCCGTCGGCAACGCTGCGTTCGCTTTGGCGAGCGCGGAGGGACTGTTTATGCTGAAAAATTATACCCGGCAGCTGTTCGCACAGCTTAGCCGCCATCTGCCACGCCGTTTAGTCCAGCGCGATCCGCTGCCGGACGCCCGCCATCTGGCGAGCGGCCCCATTCCTGAGTCGCTGGGCAAACAGTGCCTGGACGTGGCGGCGATGGACGACCAGGAGATCTGGCGCGCCTTTGACAGCCACCCTGAAGGGCTCAATGAAGGCGAAGTGGCGGCGAAAATCCTCAAACACGGTGACAACCAGATCCCGGCGCAGAAGCCCTCGCCGTGGTGGGTGCATCTGTGGACCTGCTACCGCAACCCGTTCAATCTGCTGTTGACGGTGCTCGGCATCGTCTCCTATTCCACCGAGGATCTGTTCGCCGCCGGGGTTATCGCCCTGATGGTGGGGATCTCGACGCTGCTCAACTTCATCCAGGAGGCGCGCTCGACCAAAGCGGCGGATGCGCTGAAGGCGATGGTGAGCAATACCGCCACCGTGCTGCGGGTGGTCAACGAGCAGGGGGAGAGCCGCTGGCTGGAACTGCCTATCGACCAGCTGGTGCCGGGCGACATCATCAGGCTATCGGCGGGAGACATGATCCCGGCCGACCTGCGTATCCTGCAGGCGCGGGATCTGTTCGTCGCCCAGGCCTCGCTGACCGGCGAATCGCTGCCGGTGGAGAAAGTGGCCCGCAGCCGCGATCCGCTGCAGCAGAACCCGCTGGAGTGCGACACCCTGTGCTTTATGGGCACCAACGTGGTGAGCGGCTCGGCGCAGGCCATCGTTTTCGCCACCGGCGGCCACACCTGGTTTGGTCAACTGGCCGGCCGCGTCAGCGAGCAGGAGAGCGAGCCGAACGCCTTCCAGAAAGGCATCAGTCGGGTGAGCATGTTGCTGATCCGCTTTATGCTGGTGATGGCCCCGGTGGTGCTGCTGATCAATGGCTACACCAAAGGCGACTGGTGGGAGGCGGCGCTGTTCGCGCTGTCGGTGGCGGTTGGCCTGACGCCGGAGATGCTGCCGATGATCGTCACCTCGACGCTGGCGCGCGGGGCGGTGAAGCTGTCGAAGCAAAAGGTTATCGTGAAGCACCTCGACGCCATTCAGAATTTTGGCGCGATGGACATCCTCTGCACCGATAAAACCGGCACCCTGACCCAGGATAAAATCGTGCTGGAGAACCATACCGACGTCTCCGGCAAGGTCAGCGAGCGGGTACTGCATGCCGCCTGGCTCAACAGCCACTACCAGACCGGCCTGAAAAACCTGCTCGACACCGCGGTGCTGGAGGGCGTTGAGCTGGAAGCCGCCCGCGGGCTGGCGGCGCGCTGGCAGAAGGTAGATGAGATCCCCTTCGACTTCGAACGCCGCCGCATGTCGGTGGTGGTCAAAGAGCAGGACGACGCGCATCAGCTGATCTGCAAAGGGGCGCTGCAGGAGATCCTCAACGTCTCAACCCAGGTGCGCTACAACGGCGATATCGTGCCGCTTGACGACACCATGCTGCGCCGCATTCGCCGGGTGACCGACACCCTCAACCGGCAGGGGCTGCGGGTGGTGGCGGTGGCGACCAAATATCTGCCGGCCCGCGAAGGCGACTACCAGCGCGCCGATGAGTCGGACCTGATCCTGGAAGGCTACATCGCTTTCCTCGATCCGCCGAAAGAGACCACCGCTCCGGCGCTGAAAGCGTTAAAAGCCAGCGGCATCACGGTGAAGATCCTCACCGGCGACAGCGAGCTGGTGGCGGCCAAGGTGTGCCATGAAGTGGGGCTGGATGCCGGCGAAGTGGTGATTGGCAGCCAGATTGAAGCGATGAGCGACGACGAGCTGGCGGCGCTGGCGAAACGCACCACGCTCTTCGCCCGCCTGGCGCCGCTGCATAAGGAGCGTATCGTGACGCTGCTGAAACGCGAAGGCCACGTGGTGGGCTTTATGGGCGACGGCATCAACGACGCCCCGGCGCTGCGCGCGGCGGACATCGGCATCTCGGTCGACGGCGCGGTGGATATTGCCCGCGAGGCGGCGGATATCATTCTGCTGGAGAAGAGCCTGATGGTACTGGAGGAGGGGGTGATCGAAGGACGCCGCACCTTCGCCAACATGCTTAAGTACATCAAAATGACCGCCAGCTCCAACTTCGGCAACGTCTTCAGCGTGCTGGTGGCCAGCGCCTTCCTGCCGTTTCTGCCGATGCTGCCGCTGCACCTGTTGATTCAAAACCTGCTGTACGATGTCTCCCAGGTGGCGATCCCGTTCGATAACGTCGATGATGAACAGATCCGCAAACCGCAGCGCTGGAACCCGGCCGATCTCGGGCGCTTTATGGTCTTCTTCGGCCCGATCAGCTCGATTTTCGATATCCTCACCTTCGGCCTGATGTGGTGGGTGTTCCACGCCAATACCGTGGAGATGCAGACCCTGTTCCAGTCCGGCTGGTTTATCGAGGGGCTGCTGTCGCAAACGCTGATTGTGCACATGATCCGCACCCGGCGCATTCCGTTCGTCCAGAGCCGCGCCGCCTGGCCGCTGTTCGCCATGACCCTGGTGGTGATGGCGGTGGGGATCGCGCTGCCGTTCTCGCCGCTGGCGGGCTATCTGCAGCTGCAGGCTCTGCCGCTGAGCTACTTCCCGTGGCTGGTGGCGATCCTGGCGGGCTATATGGTGCTGACCCAAACCGTCAAAGGCTTCTACAGCCGCCGCTACGGCTGGCAATGAGGGGAAGGTTTACGGATGACCCACGTAAAAAAGGCAGCCTGCGGGCTGCCTTTTTTCATGCCGAGGTTAGCGATCAGCGACGCACGGCGATGGCTTCGATCTCGATCTTCACATCTTTCGGCAGACGCGCCACTTCAACGCAGGAGCGCGCCGGGAAGGTGGCGTTGTGCTCGGTGAAGAACGCTTCGTAAGTGGCGTTAACGGTAGCGAAATCGTTGAGGTCTTTGACGAAAACGGTGGTCTTGACGATATCGCCGACGGTGAGGCCAGCGGCTTCAACGATCGCTTTCACGTTGTTCAGCGACTGGCGCGCCTGTGCGGACACGTCTTCCGGAACGCTGCCGGTTTTCGGGTCGACCGGGATTTGGCCAGAGGTGATGATCATGCTGCCGAGGTCAACGCCCTGAACGTATGGGCCAATCGCTGCTGGTGCATTTTCCGTCGCAATAGTTTTGCTCATGTTATCTCCAGATGAACTGAGTAATGTTACGCAAAATCATTCAGGTTGCCGCCAGGCGATAAGCGCTGTATCGCCGGCGCAGACGCCGCCTGAAGGACGAAGCGTAGGGTGGTAGCCATTATAGGGAGGCCTACCACCAATACCAACCGCATTTAGTTGGCCAGCACCACATAATGAGAAAACTCTTTTTCGCAGTATTTACATTTGAGTGCGATGTCATCAGCGCGCTTTTTCACTGCAAAACTGGAAGAAACCGGTTCGGCGTGGCTGATACAGTTGCTGTTCGGGCAGACCAGCACGCTGTCGATACGATCCGGCAGGCTTGGGCGGGATTTGCCCACCACTTCGTAATCATCAATGCGGTTTACCGTCGCCTGCGGGGCGTATAACGACAGCTGGTTAACCTGCTCGTCGGTCAGGAAGGTGTTCTCGATTTTAATCAAGTCTTTGCGGCCCATCTCGCCGGAGGGCAGGTTCAGGCCGATGGTGATGCGCTGGTCGGTTTCGGTCAGTTTGAACAGGGTGAGCAGCTTAAAGCCGACCTGCGCCGGGATGTGGTCGATCACGGTGCCGCGTTTGATCGCTTCTACCTGCAGTTTATTGTCGTGTGTCATCTCTCATTTCCCCCTTACAGAGCCAGCTCGCTATTCAGTACCAGTGCCAGTAACGCCTGGCGGGCGAAGATGCCGTTACCGGCCTGCTGGAAGTACCAGGCGTGCGGCGTTTTATCGACATCGGTGGTGATTTCGTCAATGCGCGGCAGCGGGTGCAGCACCTTCATGTTAGCGCGCGCCCCTTCAAGGTCGGCGGCGCGCAGGACGAACTGCGCTTTGACGTTGGCATATTCCGACGGATCCAGACGTTCTTTCTGCACGCGGGTCATGTACAGAATATCCACTTCCGCCATTACGTCGTCGATGGCGCTATGCAGGCTCCAGGCGATACCTTTTTCATCCAGCATATCGAGGATGTATTGCGGCATGGCCAGCGCGTCCGGGGCGATGAAGTAGAAGCGGTTGCCGCTGAACTTGGCCAGCGCCTGGGTCAGGGAGTGGACGGTACGGCCATACTTCAGATCGCCGACCATCGCCACGTTGAGGTTTTCGAGGCGGCCCTGGGTCTCCTGAATGGTGAACAGGTCGAGCAGGGTTTGGGTCGGGTGCTGGTTAGCGCCGTCGCCGGCGTTCAGTACCGGCACGCCGCCGGAGAATTCGGTCGCCAGACGGGCCGCGCCCTCCTGCGGATGACGCATCACGATGGCATCAACGTAGGTGCTGATGACGGAGATGGTATCCGCCAGCGTTTCCCCTTTTTTGCCCAGCGAAGTGTTGGCGCTGTCGGAAAAGCCGACCACGCTGGCCCCCAGGCGGTGCATCGAGGTTTCAAAAGAGAGGCGGGTGCGGGTCGAGGCTTCAAAGAAACAGCTGGCGATAACCTTATGCTTCAGCAGCTCGGGTTGTGGATTGGCTTTCAGCTTTGCCGCCGTCGCCAGCACCAGTTCGAGGTCTTCGCGGCTGAGATCGTTTATGGAAATGATATGTTTTTGATATAGCGGGTTAGCCATGCTTATCTCCTGACGCCTGGGCAAAAAAAAGCCCCTTAAATAAGGGGCTTCGGGAATCCAATGAGCAACGGAAAGAAAAACGGCAGGCCAGCGTCTGCATTGAGACGCGCTAAGACAGAATGTCGTACGCAATTGGCCATGCTTCCTCCCGGCAAAACGACTGGCATTATACGCAGACCGTTATGACGATCAAGCGATTCATTCACAATCAGGTAATCGTTTGCCTGCAGAAAAGTGCGCCAGCGCAAAGAACCATGAAACTGTACTGGTATGGCAGCGGCGATGGGGGTATAAAACGCAAAAATGAAATGTTGTTTTATATTTGAGGTAAGCGATGATTATTGGCAATATCCACCATCTGCAGCCGTGGCTGCCGGCCGCGCTGCGCGAGGCTATCGAACACGTTATCGCCCATGTCAGCGAGGCGACGCCGCTGGGTAAACACGATATCGACGGCGACAACCTGTTTTATCTGATTTCCGAAGACACCACCGAGCCGCAGGCCGCACGCCGTGCGGAATATCATACCCGCTATCTCGATATCCAGATTGTGCTCCGCGGCAGCGAGGGGATGACCTTCAGCACCTTGCCGGCAGGAGAGCCGCAGACCGACTGGCTGGCGGAGAAAGACATCGCTTTCCTGGCGGAGGGGACGCAGGAGCAAACGGTGATCCTTAACGAAGGGGACTTTGTGGTGTTTTATCCCGGGGAAGTGCATAAACCGCTGTGCGCCGTGGGCGCGCCGGCGAAGGTGCGCAAAGCGGTGGTGAAGATGCTGATGGCGTAACGCAGCGCCCTGACGGGCGGTATCCCGGATACGCGCCGAGCGATCCGGGATTTGACGGCGAGCGAAGGACTATTTGCTCAGCGTCGCCACCATCACCGCTTTGATGGTGTGCATCCGGTTTTCCGCCTGGTCAAAGACCACGCTTGCCGCCGACTCAAACACCTCGTCAGTCACTTCCATGCCGCCGTGCAGGCCGTAATCGGCCGCCATCTGTTTGCCCAGAGTGGTCTGGTCGTCATGGAACGCCGGCAGGCAGTGGAGGAACTTGACCTGCGGATTGCCGGTCAGCGCCAGCATCGCGCTGTTAACCTGATAGTCGCGCAGCAGGGCGATACGTTCGGCCCATTTTTCCTTCGCCTCGCCCATTGAGACCCAGACGTCGGTATAGATAAAATCGGCGCCTTTCACCCCCGCGGCGATATCTTCCGTCAGGGTGATGTTGCCGCCCTGCTGTTTCGCCAACGCGGTACAGGTTTCCACCAGCGCGGCCTCCGGCCAGCAGGCCGATGGCGCCACCAGGCGCAGATCCAGACCGGTCAACGCGGCGGCTTCCAGCATCGAATTGCCCATGTTGTTGCGCGCGTCGCCGGCGTAGACCAGCGTCATCTGGTTAAAGGCTTTGCCCGGCAGGTGCTCTTTCATGGTCAGCAGGTCCGCCAGCAGCTGGGTAGGGTGGTACTCGTTGGTGAGGCCGTTCCATACCGGCACGCCGGCATATTGCGCCAGGGTCTCCACCACTTCCTGGCCGTGGCCGCGATACTGAATGCCGTCGTACATCCGTCCGAGCACACGGGCGGTGTCCTTGATCGACTCTTTATGGCCAATCTGGCTGCCGCTGGGCCCCAGGTAGGTCACGCGGGCGCCCTGATCGTATGCGGCAACTTCGAAAGAGCATCGTGTACGGGTTGAGTCTTTTTCGAAGATGAGCGCGATGTTTTTCCCTGCCAGTTTCTGGACTTCGATACCGTTTTTCTTATCGGCTTTCAGCTTTGCCGCCAGCTCGAGCAGGGCGGTGATTTCTGCAGGCGTAAAATCGAGTAACTTTAAAAAATGCTTCTGGTAAAACGCAGACATGGTTCCCTCACCTGGCATAGGCCACTAATTGAATTAAAATTCAATTTATATGTATGAATATTCATTTGCAAGTCTGTGATCGAAATCTTTCACTGAGAAGTGGAGGCAATGACGGCGGTATGTGACAATAGGGATAACTGCCGCACATTATGAGGAACGAGCCATGGCAAACCCGGAACACCTGGAAGAACAGCGTGAAGAGACGCGTCTGATTATCGAAGAGCTGCTGGAGGATGGCAGCGATCCGGACGCACTGTACACGATTGAGCATCACCTCTCTGCAGACGATTTCGAAACCCTGGAGAAAGTGGCGGTGGAAGCCTTTAAGCTGGGCTACGAAGTAACCGAGCCCGAAGAGCTGGAAGTGGAAGAGGGTGAAGTGGTCATCTGCTGCGATATTCTGAGCGAATGCGCCCTGAACGCAGAACTGATCGATGCCCAGGTGGAACAGCTGATGACGCTGGCAGAAAAATTTGACGTCGAGTATGACGGTTGGGGCACCTACTATGAGGACCCCAACGGCGAAGAAGACGGCGATGATGACGAAGATTTTGTCGATGAAGACGACGATGGCGTTCGTCACTAAGTCGCAGATGTTGTAGATGGATACGGCGGCGCCAGCCGCCGTATAGCAAGGAACTTCCATGGATTACCCGCAGATACTCTCCCCGATTATCAACTTCCTGCACTGCCCGACGCCGCAGGCGTGGATTGACGAAGCCCGCAAGCCGGAAAACCTGCCGCTGCTGCTGACCGACCATATGGTGTGCGAACTGAAAGCGGCGCAGAACGCCATGCTGCTGGTGCGTCGCTACGTCGCGGATAAAGCCGACGCCGATGAGCTTCTGGACTGCCTGAAGCCGTATGAAGACTTCACCTACCGCCGGGGGCCGGAGCCGGATTTTGTCGCTCTGCATAAGCGGATCAACAAAAGCGCCATGCCGCAGACCGACGACCCATGGGGCCGTCAGCTGCTGGACAGCATGATTTTGCTGATTAAAGAGGAGCTGCATCACTTCTGGCAAGTGCGGGAGATGATGCTGGCGCGCGATATCCCCTATGTCAAAATCACCGCCAGCAACTATGCCCGCGGCATGCGACGGGAGGTACGCTCACATGAGCCGGTGATGCTGATCGATAAGCTCATCTGCGGCGCCTATATCGAGGCCCGCTCCTGCGAGCGCTTTGCGGCGCTGGCGCCGTGGCTGGACGACGATCTGCAGAAGTTCTATCTGTCGCTGCTGCGCTCGGAAGCGCGTCACTATCAGGACTACCTGGATCTGGCGCAGAAGATTGCCGGAGAAGATATCAGCGAGCGGGTACGCCAGCTCGGCGAGGCGGAAGCGGCGCTGATCCTCCGTCCGGAGGCCGAGTTCCGCTTTCACAGCGGCGTGCCGGCGGCGGCGTAGCCCACGCTATTCGGCCCCTGTAGCCCCGGTAGCCACTAACACCGGCAGTTTCAGTAGTCATGGGGAGAGAGATAGCGTTGAGAGTTTCAGCTCGCAATGGTACGGGCCGTAGGTCGGGTAAGGCGTTAGCCGCCACCCGACAAAAAAACGGCACCGCAAGCACGGGTAAGGTGCCAGCAGTGCCATCCGGGACATACCCCGGTAGCGCTGCGCTTAGCCGGGCTACCGAACTGTAGCCCCGGTAAGCGTAGCGCTACCGGGGACGCCTGCGATATCGAGGCGCTACAGCGTTTTCAACATCCGCACTTCGCAGTCCACGTGGCCGGTGCAGCCCAGCGGACCGTCAATATGTTCGAAGCCAAGATGCTCATATAAGCCGATCGCCTCCGTCAGGAAGGCGGTGGTTTCCAGATAGCAGCGTTTAAAGCCCTGCTCGCGGGCGTAGTCCAGCGCCAACAGCGCCAGCTTCTTCGCCAGCCCCTGGCCGCGGGCGCTGGTCATAAAATACATTTTCTGCAGCTCGCAGATATCCGGCTCGCTGCAGGCGAGCGGCGCGACGCCGCCGCCGCCAACCACTTCTCCCTCTTTCTCCACCACCCAGTAGGCGGAGCCCGGCTGGCTGTACAGCTCATACAGCTCATCGAGATTCGGGTCGGCGACCGTATAGCCTTTATCGGCGGTCAGGCCGTATTCAGCGGAGACCTGACGGATGACCCTGGCGATGGCGGGATTGTCTGCCGCCGTAATGCGACGCAGCAACGTCGCCGCGGGGACGCTCGTATTCATACAATGACTCATTACCCAAAAAAGACGAATGATGATGTTAATAACATCGCGGCAGGGGAGAGCGCAAGCGAGGATGTTTCATAAAAACGCCCCTTGCCGGGTGGCAAGGGGCGGGAGGGTTACAGCGCGGCGATCACCGCCTGCTGTTCAATCAGCTTCGCTTTCGCTTCCGCGTAGCCTTCCAGCTTCTCGCGCTCTTTGGCGATCACCGCTTCCGGCGCGCGGGCGACAAAGCCTTCGTTGGCCAGCTTGCTTTCGATGCGGCCAATCTCGCCTTCGATTTTCGCCACTTCTTTCGCCAGACGCGCCAGCTCATCTTCTTTGTTGATGAGGCCCGCCATCGGGATCAGCAGCTCGGCGCCGTCGACGATCTTGGTCACCGAGACCGGACCTTTATCCTCGGCAGGCAGCACGGTAATGCTTTCCAGACGCGCCAGATTCAGCAGGAAGCTGCGGTTGTCGTTCACGCGACGCTCGGCCTCTTTGCTGCAGCCGCGCAGCAGCAGTTCCAGCGGTTTGCCCGGAGCGATGTTCATTTCCGCACGGATGTTACGCACGGCGACGATCGCCTGCTTCAGCCATTCGGTGTCGGCCAGCGCCGCGTCGTCCACCTGAGAGGCATCGTACTGCGGGAACGGCTGCAGCATGATGGTGTCGGCGGTGATCCCGCAGATGACCTTCACGCGCTGCCAGATGGTCTCGGTGATGAACGGAATGATCGGATGCGCCAGGCGCAGCAGACCTTCCAGCACAGTCACCAGCGTATGGCGAGTGCCGCGCAGCTCCGCTTCGCTGCCGCCGTTCATGACCGGCTTGGTCAGTTCCAGGTACCAGTCGCAGAACTGGTTCCAGGTGAACTCATACAGGATGCCGGCGGCGATATCGAAGCGGAAGTTATCCAGCGCTTCGCGATACGCTTTGACGGTGTGGTTGAATTCCGCAAGGATCCAGCGGTCGGCCAGGGAGAGCACCATCTCGCCGCCGTTGAAGCCGCAATCCTGATCTTCAGTGTTCATCAGCACAAAGCGGCTGGCGTTCCACAGCTTGTTACAGAAGTTACGGTAACCTTCCAGACGCTTCATATCCCAGTTGATGTCGCGGCCGGTAGAGGCCAGCGCCGCCAGGGTAAAGCGCAGGGCGTCGGTGCCGTGCGGCTCGATGCCGTTCGGGAACTGTTTCTCGGTGCGCTTACGGATTTTCTCGGCCAGCTGCGGCTGCATCATGTTGCCGGTACGTTTCTCCAGCAGCTCCGGCAGGGTGATGCCGTCAACCATATCCAGCGGGTCGATAACGTTACCCTTGGATTTGGACATCTTCTGGCCTTCGTCATCGCGGATCAGACCGGTCATGTAGACGGTCTTAAACGGAACCTGCGGTTTACCGTTTTCATCTTTGATGAAGTGCATGGTCATCATGATCATGCGGGCGATCCAGAAGAAGATGATGTCGAAGCCGGACACCATCACGCTGGTTGGGTGGAACTGACGCAGGGCGTCGGTGTTTTCCGGCCAGCCGAGGGTGGAGAAGGTCCACAGCGCGGAGGAGAACCAGGTATCGAGAACGTCTTCGTCCTGACGCAGCGCAACGTCGGCGCTCAGGTTGTTTTCCTGACGCACTTCGTCTTCGCTACGGCCCACGTAGACGTTGCCGTCGTTGTCATACCATGCCGGAATGCGGTGACCCCACCACAGCTGACGGGAGATACACCAGTCCTGAATATCGCGCATCCAGGAGAAGTACATGTTTTCGTACTGCTTCGGCACGAACTGGATGTCGCCGTTTTCAACGGCTTCCACCGCCGGCTTGGCCAGCACGTCCGCGCGCACGTACCACTGGTCGGTCAGCATCGGTTCGATAACCACGCCGCCGCGGTCGCCGTAAGGGACGGTCAGGTCGTGCGGTTTGATCTCTTCCAGCAGGCCGAGGGCGTCAACCGCCGCAACGACGGCTTTACGCGCCGCGAAGCGTTCCAGTTTCTGGAACTCCGCCGGGATCTCGCTGGAGTAGACGTCAGATTCATTGCCTTTGGTGTCGTACACTTCCGCGCTTTCGCGGATGTCGCCGTCAAAGGTCAGGATGTTGATCATCGGCAGCTGGTGACGACGACCCACTTCGTAGTCGTTAAAGTCGTGCGCCGGGGTGATCTTCACGCAGCCGGTGCCTTTCTCCATGTCGGCGTGTTCGTCGCCCACGATCGGGATGCGGCGGTTTACCAGCGGCAGCACCACGAATTTGCCAATCAGATCTTTGTAGCGCGGATCTTCCGGGTTAACGGCCACGCCGGTATCGCCCAGCAGGGTTTCCGGACGGGTAGTGGCGACCACCAGGTAGTCTTTACCGTCAGCGGTTTTCGCGCCATCGGCCAGCGGGTAGCGGATGTGCCACATCGAACCTTTCGATTCGCGGTTTTCCACTTCGAGGTCGGAAATGGCGGTGCGCAGTTTCGGGTCCCAGTTAACCAGGCGTTTACCGCGGTAGATCAGATCTTCTTTGTACAGGCGAACAAAGACTTCTTTCACGGCATTGGAAAGCCCCTCGTCCATGGTGAAGCGCTCGCGCTCCCAATCCACGGAGTTGCCGAGACGGCGCATCTGACGGGTAATGGTGCCGCCGGATTCCGCTTTCCACTGCCAGATTTTGTCGATGAAGGCGTCGCGGCCGTAGTCGTGGCGGGTTTTCCCTTCTTCAGCGGCAATCTTACGCTCAACCACCATCTGGGTAGCGATACCCGCGTGGTCGGTCCCCGCCTGCCACAGGGTGTTTTTGCCCTGCATGCGCTGGTAGCGAATCATGGTATCCATGATGGTTTGCTGGAAGGCATGACCCATATGCAAACTGCCGGTGACGTTCGGCGGCGGGATCATGATGCAGAAGCTCTCCTGGCTTTCATCACCATTCGGTTTGAAATAGCCCTGCTTTTCCCAGTGCTCGTAAAGCGGCTGTTCGATATCTTGTGGGTTGTATGTCTTTTCCATTATTTCCAGGTTGCCGTGTTCAGGTTGAAACCAGCCATGCGGTACGCCTTATAGCGTTCGCGCGCCAGTTGTTTCAGATTTTCTTCGTAAGGGACAAAGTCTATCACTTCTGTGAAAGCGGTGGCAAAATCTGCAAAGTTAAGCCGCAGGCTGATCAGAATATCCCGCGGGCTGCTGTTGCGCTTTTGCGGCCAGGCAATCTCCACCGGCGCGCCGCCTCGCGGGCCTTCGCCCGCCAGATTGTGCGGCACAAAGCTCTCCGGCGGCCGCGACCACAGCGCCTCATCGAGACGAATCGCCTGCTGCTCATCTTCACAGGCGATCAGGACGCGCTTGCCGTTGCGCCAACGTTCTGCGGCAATGTCACACACCAGCTGCTCGACGGCGCTCAGGCCGTCGACGGTGTCTTCGTTGTCCAGAAGGTAGAACGTTGCATTCTTCATATATGGGGCTTCTTGTGCTGAATTAAAGCATGTTGCCCGGTGGCGCTACGCTTACCGGGCCTACAGTGTGCTGCCGTTTGTAGGCCGGGTAAGGCATCGCCGCCACCCGGCATGTCACATCACTCTTCGCCGTTAAAACCCGCGCGATTGAGCAGGAACTGCGACAGCAGAGCGACCGGACGACCGGTGGCGCCTTTGGCTTTGCCGGAACGCCAGGCGGTGCCGGCGATGTCGAGGTGCGCCCAGTTGTACTTGCGGGTGAAGCGCGACAGGAAGCAGCCGGCGGTGATCGCGCCGCCAGGACGGCCGCCGATATTCGCCATATCGGCAAAGTTGGATTCCAGCTGGTCCTGGAACTCATCGGCCAGCGGCAGACGCCATGCGCGGTCGCCCGCCAGTTCAGAGGCGCCGATCAGCTCATGGGCCAGCGGGTTATGGTTCGACATCAGGCCGGTGATGTGATGGCCGAGGGCAATCACGCAGGCGCCGGTAAGCGTCGCCACATCGATAACCGCTTCCGGCTCGAAGCGCTCAACGTAGGTCAGCACATCGCACAGCACCAGACGGCCTTCGGCGTCGGTGTTCAGCACTTCCACCGTCTGGCCGGACATGGTGGTCAGAACATCGCCCGGGCGATACGCGCGACCGCCAGGCATGTTTTCACAGCCCGCCAGCACGCCGATCACGTTCAGCGGCAGCTGCAGCTCAGCAACCATCCGCATCACCCCGTACACCGCCGCGGCGCCGCACATGTCGTACTTCATCTCGTCCATGCCTTCAGCCGGCTTGATGGAGATGCCGCCGGAGTCGAAGGTCAGGCCTTTACCGACCAGCACGATAGGGCGCGCGTCTTCCGACGGGTTGCCTTTATACTCGATGACCGACATCAGCGACTCGTTCTGCGAACCGTTGCCGACGGCGAGGTAGGCGTTCATTCCCAGCTCGCGCATCTGCTGTTCGCCGATCACGCGGGTGATAACGTTTTTGCTATAGGTATCGGCCAGCTGGCGTGCCTGGGAGGCCAGATAGGCGGCGTTACAGATGTTCGGCGGCATGTTGCCGAGATCTTTCGCCGCTTTGATGCCGGCGGCGATCGCCAGCCCGTGCTGAATGGCGCGTTCGCCGCTGGTCAGCTCGCGACGGGTCGGCACGTTAAAGACCATTTTACGCAGCGGGCGACGCGGCTCGCTTTTGTTGGTCTTCAGCTGGTCGAAGCTGTACAGCGTCTCTTTGGCGGTTTCAACGGCCTGGCGAACTTTCCAGTAGTTGTTACGGCCCTTGACGTGCAGCTCGGTCAGGAAGCAGACCGCCTCCATTGAACCGGTATCATTCAGGGTATTGATGGTTTTCTGGATGACCTGCTTGTACTGACGCTCATCCAGTTCGCGCTCTTTGCCGCAGCCAATCAGCAGAATGCGCTCAGACAGAATGTTTGGCACATGGTGCAGCAATAACGTCTGGCCAGGTTTGCCTTCCAGCTCGCCGCGACGCAGCAGGGCGCTGATGTAGCCGTCGCTGATTTTATCGAGTTGTTCGGCGATGGGGGAGAGGCGACGTGGTTCAAAGACGCCGACCACGATACAGGCGCTCCGCTGCTTCTCCGGGCTACCGCTTTTTACACTGAACTCCATGCACTATGCTCCTGAATCTTAAAGACAACAGTGGTGGCTACGGCTATACTCGTCGCCTTTCAAGTTGCAGATGCGCCGGCTGCGCCTGCTTACCCTGACGTGGCACATTGTGCGCGCCAGGGGCCACAGCCCTGCTGCCTTCTTACAACTCGAAATCCATTGAGTATATAATTGCAAGCTTTCGTAACTCATATCCGCTGTTGCGGTGACTTCGTGTTAATCTTAACGTTATTAAGGCCTGGGTTCGTCAGAAAAGATCCTGACATGCAGAACCGATGAGTCATTTAATCTTAGCGACGTTTTCGACGACCAAAGAGAATAAATGACGTTTAAGCCATGAAACAAGCAATTTTCCTGCACTAAAACGGGTTTTTACGGGCGTATTTATAGTGATAATCATAAGATATCTGGTTCGTGAGACGCTGAAAAGCCAGTTGGCGATCCTATTCATCCTGTTACTGATTTTCTTTTGTCAGAAATTAGTCAGGATCCTCGGCGCTGCGGTGGATGGCGATATCCCAACCAATCTGGTGCTCTCGCTGTTGGGGCTCGGCATCCCGGAGATGGCGCAGCTTATCCTGCCGTTAAGTCTGTTCCTTGGCCTGCTGATGACCCTCGGCAAGCTGTACACCGAAAGCGAAATTACGGTGATGCACGCCTGCGGCCTGAGTAAAGCCGTGCTGATCAAGGCGGCGATGATCCTCGCGCTGTTCACCGGCGCGGTGGCGGCGGTCAACGTGATGTGGGCGGGGCCGTGGTCGTCGCGCCATCAGGATGAAGTGCTGGCGGAAGCCAAAGCCAACCCCGGCATGGCCGCTCTGGCCCAGGGCCAGTTCCAGCAGGCCAGCGATGGTAACGCGGTGATGTTTATCGAGAGCGTCAACGGCAACCGCTTCCATGACGTCTTCCTTGCCCAGCTGCGTCCGAAAGGCAACGCGCGACCTTCCGTGGTGGTGGCGGATTCCGGCGAGCTGTCGCAGCAGAAAGACGGTTCGCAGGTGGTGACCCTCAACAAGGGCACCCGCTTTGAAGGCACCGCGATGCTGCGCGATTTCCGCATTACCGATTTCAATAACTATCAGGCCATTATCGGCCACCAGGCGGTGACCTCCGATCCGGACGACACCGAACAGATGGATATGCGCACTCTGTGGCAGACCCACACCGACCGCGCGCGTGCCGAACTGCACTGGCGCTTCACGCTGGTGGCGACGGTCTTCATTATGGCGCTGATGGTGGTGCCTCTCAGCGTGGTGAACCCGCGCCAGGGCCGCGTGCTGTCGATGCTGCCGGCGATGCTGCTCTACCTGGTGTTCTTCCTGCTGCAGACCTCGATTAAGTCGAACGGCGGCAAAGGCAAAATGGACCCGGCTATCTGGATGTGGGCGATCAACCTGCTCTATTTTGCGCTGGCGGTGCTGTTAAACCTGTGGGACACGGTGCCGATGCGCCGCTTCCGCGCCCGTTTTAATAAAGGAGCGGCCTGATGCAGGCGTTTGGCGTACTTGACCGTTATATCGGTAAGACGATTTTCAACACCATCATGATGACGCTGTTCATGCTGGTGTCGCTCTCCGGCATTATCAAGTTTGTCGATCAGCTGAAAAAGTCCGGGCAGGGCAGTTACGACGCGCTGGGCGCCGGCCTCTATACCATCCTCAGCGTGCCGAAAGACATCCAGATCTTCTTCCCAATGGCGGCGCTGCTTGGCGCGCTGCTGGGGCTGGGGATGCTGGCCCAGCGCAGCGAGCTGGTGGTGATGCAGGCGTCCGGTTTCACCCGGCTGCAGGTGGCGCTGGCGGTGATGAAAACCGCTATCCCGCTGGTGCTGCTGACCATGGCGATCGGCGAGTGGGTGGCGCCGCAGGGCGAACAGATGGCGCGCAACTACCGCGCCCAGCAGATGTACGGCGGTTCGCTACTTTCCACCCAGCAGGGGCTGTGGGCGAAAGATGGCCATAACTTTGTCTATATCGAACGGGTGAAAGGTAACGATGAGCTGGGGGGCGTCAGCATTTATGCTTTCAACCCGGAGCGTCGTTTACAGTCGGTGCGCTATGCCGCCTCGGCAAAATTCGATAGCGAGAATAAAGTGTGGCGCCTGTCGCAGGTGGATGAATCCGATCTGACCGATCCGAAGCAGGTGACCGGGTCGCAGATGGTGAGCGGTACCTGGAAAACCAACCTGACGCCGGACAAGCTCGGCGTGGTGGCCCTGGATCCGGATGCGCTGTCGATCAGCGGGCTGCACAACTATGTGAAATACCTGAAATCCAGCGGTCAGGATCCGGGACGCTACCAGCTCAATATGTGGAGCAAAATCTTCCAGCCGCTGTCGGTGGCGGTGATGATGCTGATGGCGCTGTCGTTTATCTTTGGCCCGCTGCGTAGCGTGCCGATGGGCGTCCGGGTAGTGACGGGGATTAGCTTCGGCTTTATCTTCTACGTGCTGGATCAGATTTTCGGCCCGCTGACCCTGGTGTACGGCATACCGCCGATCATCGGCGCGCTGTTGCCAAGCGCCAGCTTCTTCCTGATAAGCCTCTGGCTGATGATGCGTAAGGCCTAGCGGGTAAGCCTGAAACCTAAGCCCCCTCATTGATGAGGGGGCTTTTTTTTAGCGCTTGCGTCCGCCCAGCAGGCTGCCCAGCATGCCGCGGACGATCTGATTGGTGACCTGGCGAACTGCGCTTTTCGCCGCGGTCTGCACGATACCGTCGCGTTTGCCGCCGCGCGGGCCGGTGCTGCCGAACAGGATATCTTTCAGGCCGCCGAGCAGCCCGTCGTCTTCTCCGCTCTGCTGACCCTTCGCCGGCGGAGCCGACTGCTGCTCGGTAGTGACCTGCACCCCTTGCTGCAGCATCTCGAAGGCCGACTCGCGGTCCACCTCCTCTTCATACTTGCCGTACAGCGGCGAGTGATTCAGCAGGCCATTGCGCTCGTCATCGCTGACCGGCCCCATCCGCGAGCAGGGGGCGATAACCATCGCCCGCTCGACCACCGACGGACTGCCTTTCTCATCGAGGAAGGAGATCAGCGCCTCGCCGGTGCCCAGCTCCTGGATCGCCTGTTCGGTACTGAAGGCCGGGTTGGCGCGCATGGTCTGGGCGGCGGTTTTCACCGCTTTCTGATCCTTCGGCGTAAAGGCGCGCAGCGCGTGCTGCACACGGTTGCCCAACTGGCCGAGCACAGCGTCGGGAATATCCGCCGGGTTCTGCGAGACAAAATAGACGCCGACGCCCTTGGAGCGGATAAGACGGATCACCTGTTCGATTTTATCCAGCAGCACCTGCGGCGCATCGTTGAACAGCAGATGCGCCTCATCGAAGAAGAACACCAGTTTGGGCTTGTCGAGATCGCCCGCCTCCGGTAGGCGCTCGTACAGCTCGGAGAGCATCCACAGCAGGCTGGCGGCGTAGAGCTTCGGCATCTGGTAGAGCTTTTCAGCGCTGAGGATATTGATCACCCCTTTGCCACTGGCATCGACGCGCATCCAGTCGGCAATATCCAGCATCGGCTCGCCGAAGAAGTGCCCGGCGCCCTGTTGCTCCAGGGTCAACAGCCCGCGCTGGATGGCGCCTACCGAGGCGCTGCTGATATTGCCGTACTGATTCTGGAAAGATTTGGCGTTGTCGCCGATAAACTGGGTGATGGCGCGGAGGTCTTTGAAGTCGAGCAGCAGCAGGCCGCGGTCGTCCGCGATGCGGAAAATAATGTTCAGCACGCCGCTCTGCACCTCATTGAGATTGAGCAGGCGCGCCAGCAGCAGGGGGCCAAGATCGGAGACCGTCGCCCGCACCGGGTGGCCCTTTTCGCCAAAGATATCCCAGAGCACCACCGGGTTGGCGTGCGGCTCCCAGTCGCTGACGCCGATCTTCTCCAGCCGCGCCTGCAGTTTCTCTGAGCTCTGCCCCGCGGCGGCAATGCCGGTCAGGTCGCCCTTGACGTCCGCCATAAATACCGGCACGCCAATCTCCGAAAACGACTCAGCCAGCTTTTGCAGGGTGACGGTTTTACCGGTGCCGGTCGCACCGGTGATCAGCCCATGGCGGTTGGCCATGGCGGGCAGCAAATAGAGCGCGTTATCCAGCGTGCGCGCAATCAACAGGGGTGAGCTCATGATCGATTCCTCCATTTATCCTGCGACGATTATAGGCAACCTCGTCGTCCGGCGTTGGGGAAATCGTCACGCGCCGCGCACGCTGTCGCGAGAGGCCTCAGGCGCAGTGGCGTTGGATAAGCGAGATGCTCTGCTCAATTTCGCGCTCAATATCCGCTTCGCTCCACTGCGCCAGCTCGGGAGCGAAGGGTTCAAAAGCGTATATCCCCTGATAGCCGCGGGCTTCCAGGGCCTTAACCTGCTCGCAGGTGCCGAGACGATCCTGCGGCGTCAGCATGATGCGCTCGGCATCGGTGAGCTGCTCGCGCGGACGGGTATCGTCCACTCCGGAAAGGTGGACCAGCCCGATGTCCGCCACTTCCACCTGGCTGAACTCGTCCGCCGCCTGCGGGTAGAGATGGTGATGGAAGGTGTCGATCAGCAGCTTAAACGGCACGCGCGCGTCATGGATCAGCGTCTGCGCCTGGTGCGCCGATCGCAGCGAGCTTTGCGGGAAGCCCAGCGGCTCCACCAGGCCGTGGATGCCGTAGAAGGCGAACAGCGGGGCCAGATCGCGCAGGGCGCCCAGGGTGTCGCTGGCCGGTATCTCGCTGCCGTCGTTGAGCGGGCAGAGCACCAGCGATTTGGCGCCGATGGCCTGAGCCTCTTTCAGCAGCGACTCGGTCAGCTGCCGCACCTCTTCGCTACGGCGGTTAAAGGGATAGACCGCATTAATCGTCAGGATCTCGATGTGATAACGCGCCGCCAGCTCGCGCACCTGCTGATGGCTTAAATCGTCGGTCACCTTCCCGCTGGGTAAATCGTTGCGCAGCTCGACTTTATTCAGGCCCAGACGGTTCACCAGACGGAAAAACGCTTCAATGCTGAGCGCTGGCGCGATTTTGCGGTTAATACAAAAACGTTGCATTGCGATGGCCATAGGACACTCCTGACGGAAGAGGGTTAGGTTCGTTCAATTGGCTAACAGTCAAAACGTTTATTCCAAAATAAGCAAGAATGAAAATGATGATTGTTTGAGCTGCCTCGCAAAATATTCCCGGCCGCCGCGGCGGGAGCGACCGGGACGGGGAGCCTGGCATCACGAGGCGGCGCGGCTCGATGGGGGAAGCGTGTAAGCGATGCGTGAGCGCAAAATGCGACTGTTATCACCAAAATGAAATTTCATTTCACAACAATGTTGAAATATAAATTTCATTTTACTACGGTTATAGCACAGCAGAATCAGCGACGGGCCGGTGTGCGCTGGCCCTCTTCACTATGAGGCGAGAACATGACGATCACAGGAAACTTTATTGGCGGGAAAACCGTTATCAGCAGCAGCAACGAAACGATGCCGGTGTACGATCCGGCGACGGGAAAAGCGGTGCGCGAAGTCACGGTATCGACCGCGCAGGAAGTCTCTGAGGCGATTCAGGTTGCTCGCGATGCGTTTGACAGCTGGTCCCGTACCACGCCGCTGCGCCGCGCCCGCGTGCTGTTTAACTTCAAAATGCTGCTGGAGCAGCACGTGGAAGAGCTGGCGGGGATCATCGTCAGCGAGCACGGCAAAGTGTGGTCGGATGCGCTGGGCGAGCTGACCCGCGGCATGGAAGTGGTCGAATTCGCCTGCGGGATCCCGCACCTGATTAAAGGTGAATACTCTTCTGACGTCGGCACCGGCGTCGACAGCTATTCGCTGATGCAGCCGCTGGGCGTGGTGGCCGGGATCACCCCGTTCAACTTCCCGGCGATGGTGCCGATGTGGATGTTCCCGCTGGCGCTGGCCTGCGGCAACAGCTTCGTCCTCAAGCCGCCGGCGCTGGCGCCGACGGCCGCCGTGCGTCTGGCAGAGCTGCTGAAAGAGGCCGGTCTGCCGGACGGCGTGTTTAACGTCGTGCACTGCAGCAATGAAGATGCCGAGCAGCTGTACACTGACCCGCGCATTGCGGCAGTGAGCTTCGTTGGCTCCTCCGGCGTGGCGGAGTATATCTATAAGACCGCCAGCGCCCACGGCAAGCGCGTGCAGGCCTTTGGCGCCGCCAAAAACCACGCGATTGTGATGCCGGATGCCGATCTCGACGCCACCGTTAACGCCATTATGGGCGGCGCCTTCGGTTCCGCAGGCGAGCGCTGCATGGCGCTGCCGGTGGTGGTCGCGGTGGGAGATGAAACCGCCGACAAACTGATCGCCCGCCTGAAGCCGTTGGTGGAGGCGCTGAAAGTGGGCCCGGGCTGTATGCGCGGCCAGGAAGAGAACGAGATGGGGCCGGTGGTTTCTGATACTCACCAGAAAAAAGTCCTCGGCTATATTGATAAAGGCGAAAGCGAAGGGGCAAAACTGGTGGTCGATGGCCGCAAACTGCGCGTGCCGGGTTACGACGCGGGCTATTATGTCGGCGGCACCCTGTTCGATCACGTCACCCCGGAGATGACCATCTGGCGCGAAGAGATCTTTGGCCCGGTGCTGGGGATTGTGCGCGCGGCGGACTATGACAGCGCCCTCGAACTGGTCAACAGCCACGAGTTTGGCAACGGCAGCGCCGTCTTCACCAGCAACGGCCACACCGCGCGTGAATTCGTCCACGACGTGCAGGCGGGGATGGTCGGGGTGAACGTGCCGGTCCCGGTGCCGATGGCGTTCCACAGCTTCGGCGGCTGGAAGCGCTCAGTGTTCGGGGCGCTGAACGTTCACGGGCCGGACGGCGTGCGCTTCTACACGCGCATGAAGACCGCCACCGTACGCTGGCCGGCAGGGCAGCAGACCGTATCTGAATTCAGCATGCCGACGTTAGGTTAATCGGCGAAGGAGAGCGCCATGTCGTTACTGGCTAAATCGCGAAAAGAGGGACAGATCCAGCATATTACGCCGCAAAGCGCCGGTTGGCGCTATATCGGCTTTGATGTCTGGATGTTGAAAAAAGGGCAGACCGTGACGCTGGAGAGCGGCGACCGCGAGCTGTGCCTGGTGCTGGTCGCCGGCCTGGCGTCGGTGAAAACGCAGCAGGCCGATTTCCCGAATCTCGGTAAACGGATGTCGCCGTTTGAACGCACCCCGCCGTGGTCGGTGTACGTGCCGCCGCAGGATCGGGTCGAGGTGACCGCCGATTCCGATCTGGAGCTGGCGGTGTGTAGCGCGCCGGGCAAAGGCAGCTTCCCGGCACGCCTTATTCGGCCGGAAGACGTCGGCGTCGAGCATCGTGGGAAAGGGCGCAACCAGCGTCGGGTGCATAATATTCTGCCGGACAGCGCCGAGGCGGATTGCCTGCTGGTGGTGGAAGTCTACACCGACGAAGGGGCCACCAGCTCGTGGCCGTCGCATAAGCACGATACCGCCCAGCCGGGCAAAGAAACGCAGCTGGAAGAGACCTACTATCACCGCTTCGATCCGCCGCAGGGCTTTGCCTTCCAGCGGGTCTACACCGACGACCGCAGCCTGGACGCCTGCATGGCGCCCTATAACCACGACGTGGTGATGGTGCCGCGCGGTTACCATCCGGTGGCGGCGATTGCCGGTTACGACAGCTACTATCTGAACGTCATGGCCGGGCCGGACCGGAAATGGCTGTTCACCTGGGAAGATGACCACGCCTGGATCAACACGCCGGAGTATCCGCGTCACGACTAACGTGACGCGCAGACGCCGATAAAAAAGGCCGGTTAGCGATGCTAACCGGCCTTTTTGTTTGAGAGCCGCGGGTACATTTGTAGCGTAACGCTCCGCAGAATCTCTCTCTCAGGCCCGGCAAGCACAGCGCTGCCGGGGAGGACACCTCAGGCGCCATACCCGTCTTATGCCGGATGGCGCTACGCTTATCCGGCCTACAGGATCCTCTCCTGAGCCCATATAACCCACGCCCGGCAAGCGCAGCGCCGCCGGACAAGATATCAGACTCGATACCTGGGATGTTGTCGGGTGGCGGCTGCGCCTGACCCGGCCTACAGGGGTCCTGCGACCTGTCCTTGATTTACCCACTTGCGCGACTGAAACTGCCGGTGCTGACGGCCTCAAAATCGCTGAGACGTTCCCGGAAGG
>NZ_JBEAJG010000005.1:0-107296 GCF_040065235.1 Klebsiella sp. GB_Kp047
TGCGTTGTCTGCGGCCCTCAACCCCGGTCACTTACTGATGTAAGCTCCCGGGGATGTCGGGTCTTGACGCCTTTTTGCCACGCGAAATGCTGGGTTAAATGGGTGGGGCGCCTTTCACGCCCCAGATGTGTTGGCCGGATAAATGCTATCCGGCCTTCTCTTACCAGCCACCGCCGCCACCACCACCGGAACCGCCGCCTGACGATCCGCCACCGGAAGAGCCGGAACCGCTATAGCCCGACCCTGACGAGTCACCCTCTGAACGCTGCACCGGCTTCTCGCCGGCGGCGGAATGACAGCTCTGGTAGAAATGATGCATATCCTGCCAGTCTGCCTGCGCTAACACTTCCGACATCGCGCCGGTGCTGCTTAAATATCGGGAAAAAGTGTTCGCCAGGGTCTTTCCTACGCCGAGCGCCAGAGCGACCGGCAGCAGGCTTTCAAAGTGAGCGACCATCTGGTCAGGTGGATAAAGTGTCTGATAACGCTTCTCTTCGGCGGTTTTAATATACAGCTTCAAGCCCTTGGCGACGGCCAGATCGTTTAACCCCTTCTGCGTATAGCGAGGTGTTTTCCAGGCGACGAACGCGCACAGTGCGATGGCGGTTAACAAGGCGCCAGGATAGCCGGCAGGAAGTTGGGTGAGGGGTAGCATGCCAAGCAGGAAAACACCGCCCGCCACGGTGGCGAAAGGGCTAAATACCAGCGCCATCAGGATCATCACTGGTCCCAAACTACGCAGGGTTTTCATCGGATTGCGTAAAAACCTCAGGCACAAATACGTCATCACCCCGCCGACCGATACAAACAGCAGACAGGGAACGGTGAGCGCCGCCGCCGCCGGGCTAAATCCGATGCCGCAAACGATCGGGATCAGCAGAGCAATATAAATACAATGACGCAGCGGTTTACCCCATGTCCGGCACAGCTGCGATTTCTGCTCTTCACAACATTTTTCCAGCCATCTGCGCGCGTTTTGCATCAACGTTTGATGCGGCGTACTGAGATTGATGTTCTTACGTTTAGCGCTGAAAAGCAGGCTCATCAACTGCTTTTCATTGGGGTTCAGCGGCTTATGTTTTTCGTCTGGCTGACGGGAAAGCCACTGCTCATCAACAGGGGATGAAGACCACGCGCCTTTGGTTTGGCTTTTTTTACTCGTTAATCTGATTGCTCGTTTGGCAACCAGTCCCAGCAAATCGCTACTGAATGCCACATCATCATACTTACGTTGCGTAATAAAGCGCAGATAGCCTGGCGACATCGCGGCGGGCAGCGAAAATAGCGGCGTCACCGGCGGCATTTTTAACCCCGCCGCGATGACGTTTTTGCGCCACCACAGCCAGTAGTAGCCAACAAGCAGTAGCAGGGGAAGCCAGATAATACTGGTGGCCAGCGTCGGCACCAGTAAATGGACCAACGGCCAGACCGCTTCGGGCGCGGCGGCGCCTGCCAGAATATCTCGAGGCCAGGTATAGACCACGGTTAGCCCTTCGCCGGTGGCAAGGGGGCGGGAAGTTTGTATGCTGCCATCAGGCAGGATGATCGCATGGTGGTCTTTCGCCCCCTGACGACCAGTGTAAACATCAATGGTGCGCAACCTTGCATCTCTGCCATCCGCATTCAGCTGCCCGGCGGCGTCAGGCAGTACAAGCTGGAAACGGGCTTTCCCGATTGGCCAGCTCCAGTCGTTGCCCGTCACGTTCCAGTACAGCTCATCCCAGTCATGGAAGCGGCTGAAATGGTTGCTAACCTGATAGCGAATTTCATAGTGATAAATACCTGGCTTCAGGGTGCGATCGGCGCTGCCAATGCGCACGGTCAGCGCTTTTGTCGTGCGATCGAGGCTGTAGGGTTCAGGGAGTCCATTGCGTGAGACCGATTTGATGACGTAATCAACGCTAAAAATTTTGCCGTCCTGCCGGTGCCAGGAGAGAGGTAGCGTGCGGAAAATGCCTCGACGAATCTCCTTTCCGAGGGACAGCACGGTGATATTTTCCCGCATCTCCATGCTGCCGTTTGGCTGAAAACGCGCCAGGGAATCGAAAAAGAGAATATGTTCATACGCGGGAACCCGGCGGACATTGGCCGGGAGTGGCGACGCCTCGGTGATAGCGTTATCGTCGCTGACGGCTAAGCCAGAGATGCTCAACAGCAGCAACAGGCCAATACTGCGCAGTATCCGCATGGACCAGGTGGACATAGGTCACTCCATCCGCGGCAATTTGGCTTCTTCAGGGGACTCCAGTTCAAAGAACAGTTCCGCCCTGAAGCTAAACAGGCGGGCCAGCAGCAGGCTGGGGAAAGACTCCACCAGAATATTAAACTCACGGACCGTGGCGTTGAAGTAACGGCGGGCCATTTGCAGCTGTTCTTCTATTTCGCCAAGGGATTGCTGCAGCGAGAGGAAATTTTCGCTGGCTTTGAGTTCCGGATAGGCTTCCGCCAGGGCGAAGATACGACTCAACGTTCCGGCATATTGCTGCTCGCTGTCGGCCACCTGTCGGGGATTGCCGATCAGGACGCTGCGCTGGCGGCCGATCTCTTCCAGCAGCTCTTTTTCGTGCTGCGCATAGCGTTTGACCAGACTGAACAGATTGGGCGCCAGATCGTGACGGCGCTTGAGCTGGACGGCAATGCCACTCCAGGCTTCATCTTTGAAACGGCGTAGAGAGATAAAACGGTTATAGGTGAAGATCGCCCAGATAAGGATCACGGCGACAATAGCCAGCCCGATATACATTTCCATATGTTTATTCCATGTTGACTGCTGATGATCGCGTTGCGCTGAATACTTTCTGCGCAATTTTACGCGTCAGCGAATCTTACCGCACGTGAAACGCCAGGAGAAACTGTGCTTGCAGATTAAATTCTGAAATATCACGCGAGCCTTTGTCCTGGCGGATATCTGACAGGACAATCCGCAGTTTCACGTTCGGGGCACCATGGCATTATCGTCGCAGTATGAAATAAACAAGCCCAGCCGTTCACCCGCGGCTGGGCTTTATTCCGTTGCCGGGAGGCAACAAACAAGCGCTGTGTTACCTGACGAACGCTTTTCTTAATGCTTTTCCCAACCGGTCTGCTGGGCGCTAAAGCCGAGCGCCTGCATAAAGGCCGCCATCACGCCGCGGTCCTCCACCCCTTGGTCGGCGACGCGCCAGCTTTTGATGGCCGGGTTATCACGCAACGTCTCTTCCACTAAATATTGCCCGACGCCGCGGCGGCGGGTCACTTCACGCACGCACAGATCGCTGAGCTCACCTTCAACGCCGCGCAGGGTAACGCGCACGGCGCCCAGCAGGCGCTCGTTAAAGCGGGCGGCGTAGAGACGATGGTTTTCATCAAGGGTCAGCGTCGACAGATCCTGCGACGGCCAGATTTTTCCCAGATCAATGCGATCCTGATCGCTGAAGTGCTGTAAACGGATAATGGTCAGTTTCATGGGCGGCAAGTCCAGTGCAAAACAGAGGCGCCAGTGTACCCAAAATTGCTGTCTGGCGGAGCGCTGTTTTTTGCGCATACATCAGGGGATTCGTTTTCCTGGCGTTGTTGGGGTAGCGCAATCCGTCATGGATCGAAAAATAAGCAGAATTTTAACCTAATGTGCAGCGTTTTATTCCGCCTTATGTATCGTTATTTTATGCTGCCGCATGGACTTTTTTTGTTTATCTTCAGCAAAATACAGAATATTATCTTTGCTTAATCGACTGAAAAATAGAGATTTTAATCTGTTTTTTAGTGAAAAGCTGCGCTAAACCATTAAACTCAATGGTAAAAATGGCGTTGTTTAATAAAAGCACAGAATGCTTTTTAACCATAAAAATACAAAACATTTACACCACATCACGAACGGGGTTCTGCAGCATGAAAAGGAACGCGAAAACCATCGTCGCGGGCATTGTCGCATTAGCGATGTCGCACGCGGCGATGGCCAAGGATATTAAGGTCGCCGTGGTCGGCGCGATGTCGGGCCCAGTGGCCCAGTGGGGCGACATGGAGTTCAATGGCGCGCGTCAGGCGATTAAAGACATCAACGCCAGCGGCGGCATTAAGGGCGACAAGCTGGTGGCCGTCGAATACGACGACGCCTGCGATCCGAAGCAAGCGGTCGCGGTAGCCAACAAAATCGTCAACGACGGTATTCAGTACGTTATCGGCCACCTGTGCTCCTCTTCCACCCAGCCGGCTTCCGATATCTATGAGGATGAAGGCATCCTGATGATCTCCCCGGGAGCGACCAACCCGGAGCTGACCCAGCGCGGCTATCAGTACATCATGCGTACCGCCGGCCTCGACTCCTCGCAGGGGCCGACCGCGGCGAAATATATCGTCGAGAAAGTGAAACCGCAGCGTATCGCCATCATTCATGACAAGCAGCAGTACGGCGAAGGGCTGGCGCGTTCGGTGCAGGACAACCTGAAAAAAGCCGGCGCCAACATCGTCTTCTTTGACGGCATCACCGCGGGGGAAAAAGATTTCTCCGCCCTGCTGGCGCGCCTGAAGAAAGAGAACATCGACTTCGTCTACTACGGCGGCTACTACCCGGAAATGGGCCAGATGCTGCGCCAGGCGCGCTCCGTCGGGCTGAAAACCGTGTTTATGGGGCCGGAAGGGGTCGGCAACGCCTCGCTGTCCAATATCGCGGGCGCCGCGGCGGAAGGGATGCTGGTGACAATGCCAAAACGCTACGATCAGGACCCTGCCAACAGCGCCATCGTCAACGCGCTGAAAGCGGAGAAGAAAGATCCGAGCGGGCCGTATGTCTGGATCACTTACGCCGCGGTTCAGTCGCTGGCGCAGGCGATGGACAGAACCGGCAGCCAGCAGCCGCTGGATTTAATCAAAGATTTGAAAGCGCACGGGGCGAAAACCGTGATTGGGCCGCTGACCTGGGATGAAAAAGGCGATCTGAAGGGATTTGAGTTTGGTGTCTTCCAGTGGCACGCCGACGGCTCTTCGAGCGCGGCGAAATAAGCGCTGAAGACGAGTTATCCCTCCGCCCGCGAACCGCGGGCGGTTTGAAAAAGGTTACCTTATGTCCGAGCAGTTTCTCTATTTTCTGCAGCAGATGTTTAACGGCGTCACGCTGGGCAGTACCTATGCGCTGATCGCCATCGGCTATACGATGGTGTACGGCATTATCGGCATGATCAACTTCGCCCACGGCGAGGTCTATATGATTGGCAGCTATGTCTCCTTCATGATCATCGCCGCGCTGATGATGATGGGCATCGACACCAGCTGGCTGCTGGTCGCCGCCGGCTTCGTGGGCGCCATTGTGATTGCCAGCGCCTACGGCTGGAGCATTGAGCGCGTGGCCTATCGGCCGGTGCGTAACTCCAAACGTCTGATTGCGCTGATCTCCGCTATCGGGATGTCTATCTTCCTGCAGAACTACGTCAGCCTGACCCAGGGCTCCCGCGACGTGGCGCTGCCGAGCTTGTTTAACGGCCAGTGGGTCGTCGGCCACAGCGACAGCTTCTCTGCGACGATCACCACCATGCAGCTGGTGATCTGGGTGGTGACTTTTATCGCCATGCTGGCCCTGACGCTGTTCATTCGCTACTCGCGGATGGGGCGCGCCTGCCGCGCCTGTGCCGAAGACCTGAAAATGGCCAGCCTGCTCGGGATTAATACCGACCGCGTTATCGCCCTGACCTTTGTCATAGGCGCAGCGATGGCGGCGGTGGCCGGCGTGCTGCTGGGGCAGTTCTACGGCGTGATTAACCCCTACATCGGCTTTATGGCCGGGATGAAGGCCTTCACCGCCGCCGTGCTCGGCGGTATCGGCAGTATTCCGGGCGCGATGATCGGCGGCCTGATCCTGGGTATTGCCGAAGCGCTCTCTTCTGCCTATCTCAGCACTGAATATAAGGACGTGGTTTCCTTCGCGCTGCTGATTCTGGTGCTGTTAGTAATGCCGACCGGCATTCTGGGCCGCCCGGAGGTTGAAAAAGTATGAAACCGATGCAAATTGCAATGGCGCTGCTCTCTGCTGCGATGTTCTTCATTCTGGCGGGCGTCTTTATGGGCGTGCAGCTGGAGCTGAACGGCACCAAACTGGTGGTGGATACCGCCGCCGATATTCGCTGGCAGTGGATCTTCATCGGCACCGCGGTGGTCTTTTTCTTCCAGCTGCTGCGGCCGCTGTTCCAGAAAGCGGTTAAGAACGTCTCCGGGCCGAAGTTTATTATGCCGGCGATTGACGGCTCAACGGTGAAGCAGAAGCTGTTCCTGATCGCCCTGCTGGTCATTGCCGTGGCCTGGCCGTTTATGGTGTCGCGCGGCACGGTGGATATCGCCACCCTGACGATGATCTATATCATCCTCGGCCTCGGGCTGAACGTGGTGGTCGGGCTTTCCGGCCTGCTGGTGCTGGGCTACGGCGGGTTCTACGCCATCGGCGCCTACACTTTCGCGCTGCTGAACCACTATTACGGTCTTGGTTTCTGGACCTGTCTGCCGCTGGCCGGCCTGGTCTCCGCGGCGGCTGGCTTCCTGCTCGGTTTCCCGGTACTGCGTCTGCGCGGCGACTACCTGGCGATCGTGACCTTAGGCTTCGGCGAGATCGTGCGTATTCTGCTGCTCAACAATACCGAAATCACCGGCGGGCCGAACGGCATCAGCCAGATCCCGAAACCGACCTTCTTTGGCCTCGAATTTAGCCGTAGCGCCCGCGAAGGCGGCTGGGATACCTTCAGCAACTTCTTCGGCGTCAAATACGATCCCTCCGACCGGGTGATTTTCCTCTACCTGGTGGCGCTGCTGCTGGTGGTGCTGAGCCTGTTCGTTATCAACCGCCTGCTGCGGATGCCGCTGGGGCGGGCGTGGGAAGCGCTGCGTGAAGATGAAATCGCCTGTCGTTCGCTGGGCCTGAGCCCGACGCGCATTAAGCTGACCGCCTTTACCATCAGCGCCGCGTTTGCCGGCTTTGCCGGGACGCTGTTCGCCGCGCGACAGGGTTTCGTCAGTCCGGAATCCTTTACCTTCGCCGAGTCCGCCTTCGTACTGGCGATCGTCGTGCTGGGCGGGATGGGCTCGCAGTTCGCGGTGATCCTGGCGGCTATTCTGCTGGTGGTGTCGCGTGAGCTGATGCGTGACTTTAACGAATACAGCATGTTAATGCTCGGCGGCCTGATGGTGCTGATGATGATCTGGCGTCCGCAGGGGCTTCTGCCAATGACGCGCGTGCAGTTGAAGCTGAAAAACGGTCAGGCGAAAGGAGAGCAGGCATGAGTCAGCCATTATTATCCGTCAGCGGCCTGATGATGCGTTTCGGCGGTCTGCTGGCCGTCAACAATGTGTCGCTGGAGCTCAGAGAGCGCGAGATCGTCTCGCTGATCGGCCCCAACGGCGCCGGGAAGACCACGGTCTTTAACTGCCTGACCGGTTTCTACAAGCCTACCGGCGGCACCATTCTGCTGCGCGACCAGCATCTGGAAGGGCTGCCGGGCCAGCAGATTGCCCGGATGGGCGTGGTGCGGACCTTCCAGCACGTGCGTCTGTTCCGCGAAATGACGGTGATTGAAAACCTGCTGGTGGCGCAACATCAGCAGCTGAAAACCGGACTCTTCTCCGGTCTGCTGAAAACGCCGGCCTTCCGTCGGGCGCAGAGCGAAGCGCTGGATCGCGCGGCCACCTGGCTGGAGCGTATCGGCCTGCTGGAGCACGCTAACCGCCAGGCCAGCAACCTGGCCTATGGCGACCAGCGCCGGCTGGAGATTGCTCGCTGCATGGTGACCCAGCCGGAAATTCTGATGCTCGATGAACCCGCGGCGGGGCTGAACCCGAAAGAGACCAAAGAGCTGGACGAGCTTATCGCCGAGCTGCGTAACCATCACAACACCACCATCCTGCTTATCGAACACGATATGAAGCTGGTGATGGGCATTTCCGATCGCATCTACGTCGTAAACCAGGGGACACCGCTGGCCAACGGGACGCCGGAAGAGATTCGTAATAACCCGGACGTGATCCGCGCATACCTTGGTGAGGCATAAGATGGAAAACGCGATGTTAACTTTTGACAACGTCAGCGCCCACTACGGCAAGATTCAGGCGCTGCACAACGTCAGCCTGCATATCAAACAGGGCGAGATTGTGACGCTTATCGGCGCCAACGGCGCGGGGAAAACCACCCTGCTCGGCACGCTGTGCGGCGATCCGCGCGCCTCCAGCGGGCGCATTGTCTTTGACGGTAAGGATATTACCGACTGGCAGACGGCGAAGATCATGCGTGAGGCGGTGGCGATCGTCCCGGAAGGGCGGCGCGTCTTTTCGCGTATGACGGTGGAAGAGAACCTGGCGATGGGCGGTTTTTTTGCCGACCGCGATCAGTTCCAGACCCGCATCAAATGGGTGTATGAGCTGTTTCCGCGTCTGCACGAGCGCCGTATCCAGCGCGCCGGCACCATGTCCGGCGGCGAACAGCAGATGCTGGCGATCGGTCGCGCTCTGATGAGCCAGCCGCGTCTGCTGCTGCTGGATGAACCGTCATTAGGGCTGGCGCCGATCATTATTCAGCAGATCTTCGATACCATTGAGCAACTGCGCGAGCAGGGGATGACTATCTTCCTCGTCGAGCAGAACGCCAACCAAGCGCTGAAGCTGGCCGACCGCGGCTACGTGCTGGAGAACGGTCACGTGGTGCTGGAGGATACCGGCGACGCGCTGCTGGCCAACGAGGCGGTGCGCAGCGCCTATCTCGGCGGTTAATTCATCGCAACCCGGCGTCGTTCAGTTCGCCGGTTTGTAGCCCGGGCGAGGCGCTTGCGCCGACCCCGGGAGCCGATCGCACAACTCTTATCCGTGTCTCAGCTCCCACTTTACTTCCCCCGTCCTTTCATCGGCTTGTCATCTCTCTGACCCGTTACTATCTTTTTTTTGTAATAAAAAAGTTATTTTTCTGTAATTCGAACATGTCATGTTACCCCGCGAGCATAAAACGCGTGAAATCGCGCATCCGGCACAACAAGAGAGATAACCGATGATATCGTTACGACATACAGCTTTAGGACTGGCGCTGAGCCTGGCTTTTGCCGGTCAGGCCCTGGCGGTTACCACCATCCCGTTCTGGCACTCAATGGAAGGCGAACTGGGTAAAGAAGTGGATTCTCTGGCGCAACGCTTTAACGCGGCCAATCCTGATTACAAAATCGTTCCGGTATACAAGGGCAACTATGAACAGAGCCTGAGCGCCGGTATCGCCGCCTTCCGTACCGGCAACGCGCCGGCGATCCTGCAGGTGTATGAAGTGGGCACCGCCACCATGATGGCGTCGAAAGCCATTAAGCCGGTCTACCAGGTGTTTAGCGAGGCGGGCATCAAGTTTGATGAATCGCAGTTTGTGCCGACGGTCGCCGGGTATTACACCGATTCGAAAACCGGCCATCTGCTCTCCCAGCCGTTTAACAGCTCCACCCCGGTGCTGTACTACAATAAAGACGCCTTCAAAAAAGCCGGTTTAGATCCAGAGCAGCCGCCGAAGACCTGGCAGGATCTGGCGGCCTACACCGCGAAGCTGAAAGCTGCCGGGATGAAGTGCGGCTACGCCAGCGGCTGGCAGGGCTGGATCCAGATCGAGAACTTCAGCGCCTGGCATGGTCTGCCGGTGGCGACGAAAAATAATGGCTTTGACGGCACCGACGCGGTTCTTGAGTTCAATAAGCCGGAGCAGGTGCAGCATATTGCGCTGCTCGAAGAGATGAACAAGAAGGGCGATTTCAGCTACTTCGGGCGTAAAGACGAGTCCACTGAAAAGTTCTATAACGGCGATTGTGCCATTACCACTGCCTCGTCCGGCTCGCTGGCCGATATCCGCCAGTACGCCAAATTTAACTACGGCGTCGGCATGATGCCTTACGATGCCGATGTGAAAGGCGCGCCGCAGAACGCTATCATTGGCGGGGCCAGCCTGTGGGTGATGCAGGGCAAAGACAAAGAGACCTACACCGGCGTGGCGAAGTTCCTCGACTTCCTGACCAAACCGGAAAACGCCGCCGAGTGGCACCAGAAAACCGGCTATCTGCCGATCACCACCGCGGCCTACGATCTGACCCGCCAGCAGGGCTTCTATGATAAGAACCCGGGCGCCGATATCGCCACCCGCCAGATGCTGAACAAGCCGCCGTTGCCGTTCACCAAAGGCCTGCGCCTGGGCAACATGCCGCAAATCCGCACCATCGTCGATGAAGAGCTGGAGAGCGTGTGGACCGGCAAGAAAACCCCGCAACAGGCGCTGGATTCCGCCGTTCAGCGTGGGAATCAGCTGCTGCGCCGCTTCGAACAAGCGACCAAATCGTAATCTGTAACTTGCCCGGTGGCGCTGCGCTTACCGGGCCTACGATGTGCCCTATGTAGGCCGGGTAAGGCGTAGCCGCCACCCGGCATTGTTCAGGAACCCAATCTCCATGTCATCATCCCGTCCGGTATTCCGCTCGCGCTGGCTGCCCTACGTGCTGGTCGCGCCGCAGCTGATTATCACGCTGATTTTCTTTATCTGGCCCGCGGGCGAAGCGCTGTGGTATTCGCTACAGAGCGTCGACCCGTTTGGCCTCTCCAGCCAGTTCGTCGGCCTGGATAACTTCGTTGCGCTGTTCCATGACCCGTACTATCTGGACTCATTTTGGACCACCATAAAATTCAGCACCCTGGTGACCGTCAGCGGCCTGCTCATTTCGCTGTTTTTTGCCGCGCTGGTCGACTATGTGGTGCGCGGCAGCCGCTTTTATCAAACGCTGATGCTGCTGCCGTACGCCGTGGCCCCCGCCGTCGCGGCGGTGCTGTGGATCTTCCTCTTTAACCCCGGGCGCGGGCTGATCACTCACTTCCTTGGCGAGCTGGGCTACGACTGGAACCACGCGCAAAACAGCGGCCAGGCGATGTTCCTGGTGGTCTTTGCCTCGGTATGGAAGCAGATAAGCTACAACTTCCTGTTTTTCTTCGCCGCGCTGCAGTCGATCCCGCGTTCGCTGGTTGAGGCCGCCGCCATCGACGGCGCCGGACCAATCCGCCGCTTCTTCAAGCTGGCGCTGCCGCTGATTGCGCCGGTAAGTTTCTTCCTGCTGGTGGTCAACCTGGTTTACGCCTTCTTCGACACCTTCCCGGTGATCGATGCTGCCACCGCCGGCGGGCCGGTGCAGGCGACCACCACCCTGATTTACAAAATCTATCGCGAAGGTTTCGCCGGGCTCGATCTTTCCGCTTCCGCCGCGCAGTCGGTGGTGCTGATGTTCCTCGTCATTATCCTGACGGTGGTGCAGTTCCGTTACGTTGAAAGTAAGGTGCGTTACCAATGATTGAGAACCGTCGCGGGCTGACGATTTTCAGCCACACCATGCTGATTTTGGGCATCGCCGTCATTTTATTCCCGCTGTATGTTGCCTTCGTGGCGGCGACGCTGGATAACCAATCGGTGTTCGAAACGCCGATGACGCTGATCCCCGGCGGACATCTGCTGGAGAACATGAAGACCATCTGGGTGAACGGCGTCGGCGTCAACAGCGCGCCGTTCTGGCTGATGATGCTCAACAGCTTCATCATGGCGTTCGCCATTACGGTGGGCAAAATCGTGGTGTCGATGCTTTCGGCGTTCGCCATCGTCTGGTTCCGCTTTCCGCTGCGTAACCTGTTCTTCTGGCTGATCTTTATCACCCTCATGCTGCCGGTCGAGGTGCGTATTTTCCCGACGGTGGAAGTGATCGCCAATCTCAACATGCTCGACAGCTATGCCGGGCTTACGCTGCCGCTAATGGCCTCGGCCACCGCCACCTTCCTGTTCCGCCAGTTCTTTATGACCCTGCCGGACGAGCTGATTGAAGCGGCGCGTATCGATGGCGCTTCGCCGATGCGCTTTTTTCGCGACATCGTGCTGCCGCTGTCGAAAACCAACCTCGCGGCGCTGTTCGTCATCACCTTTATCTACGGCTGGAACCAGTATCTGTGGCCGTTGCTGATTATTCAGGATGTGAATCTTGGCACCGCCGTCGCCGGCATCAAAGGCATGATCGCCACCGGCGAAGGCACTACCCAGTGGAATCAGGTGATGGCGGCGATGCTGCTGACCCTGATCCCGCCGGTTGTCATCGTTTTAGCCATGCAGCGCGCGTTTGTGCGCGGCCTGGTCGATAGTGAGAAATAAAATGGCTGGTTTAAAACTACAGGCAGTAAGCAAAAGCTGGGATGGCAAAACCCAGGTAATTCAACCGCTGACGCTGGACGTGGCGGACGGGGAGTTTATCGTCATGGTCGGCCCGTCGGGCTGCGGGAAATCCACGCTGCTGCGGATGGTCGCCGGACTGGAGCGGGTGACCAGCGGCGATATCTGGATCGACCGCAAGCGGGTGACCGAGATGGAGCCGAAGGATCGCGGCATCGCCATGGTGTTCCAGAACTATGCCCTTTACCCGCATATGAGCGTGGAAGAGAACATGGCGTGGGGGCTGAAGATCCGCGGCATGGGTAAGGGATTGATCGCCGAACGGGTGCAGGAGGCGGCGCGTATTCTTGAGCTGGACGGCCTGCTCAAGCGCCGCCCGCGCGAGCTCTCCGGCGGCCAGCGCCAGCGCGTGGCGATGGGCCGCGCCATCGTGCGCGACCCGGCGGTATTCCTCTTCGACGAACCGTTGTCAAACCTCGACGCCAAGCTGCGCGTGCAGATGCGTCTTGAGCTGCAGCAGCTGCATCGCCGCCTGAAAACCACCTCGCTGTACGTTACCCATGACCAGGTGGAGGCGATGACCCTCGCCCAGCGGGTGATGGTGATGAACAAAGGCGTTGCCGAGCAGATCGGCACCCCGGTCGACGTATATGAGAAACCGGCCAGCCGCTTTGTGGCGAGCTTTATCGGCAGCCCGGCCATGAACCTGCTGGAAGGGCGCATCAGCGATGACGGCGGTCGCTTTGAGCTGGCGGGCGGCATGCAGCTGCCGACGAATCATGAGCATCGGCGCCACGCCGGGCGTAAAATGACGCTCGGTATCCGCCCGGAGCATTTTATCTTAAGCTCGCAGGCGCAAGGCGGCATTCCGCTGCTGATGGACACCCTGGAAATTTTAGGTGCCGATAACCTCGCCCACGGGCGCTGGGGCGAACAGAAGCTGGTGGTCAGACTGCCGCACCAGCAGCGTCCGGCGGCAGGCAGCACGCTATGGCTGCATCTGCCTTTGGAACATCTGCACCTCTTTGATGGTGAAACAGGACAACGCGCATGAGTAACTGGCCTTATCCCCGTATCGTCGCCCATCGCGGCGGCGGTAAACTGGCGCCGGAGAACACCCTGGCGGCTATCGATGTTGGCGCCCGCTACGGGCACACGATGATTGAATTTGACACCAAGCTGTCAAAGGACGGGCAGATCTTTCTGCTGCATGACGATAATCTCGAACGCACCAGCAACGGCTGGGGCGTGGCGGGGGAGCTGCCATGGGACGATCTGCTGAAGGTCGATGCCGGCAGCTGGTTCAGCCGTGAATTTAAGGGCGAGCCGCTGCCGCTGCTCTCCCAGGTGGCGGAGCGCTGCCGCCGTCACGGCATGATGGCGAATATTGAAATTAAACCGACCACTGGCCTTGGGCCGCAGACCGGCAACGTGGTGGCCCTGGCGGCACGGGAGCTGTGGGCGGGAATGACCGCGCCGCTGCTGTCGTCGTTTGAAATCGATGCCCTGGAGGCGGCGCAGGAAGCCGCTCCCGAGCTGCCGCGCGGGCTGCTGCTGGATGAGTGGCGCGATGACTGGCGGGAGTTGACCACCCGGCTGGGCTGCGTCTCCATTCACCTCAACCACAAGCTGCTGGACGCCGGGCGTGTGGCAAGCCTGAAACAGGCCGGCCTGCATATCCTGGTGTATACCGTTAACAAACCCCAGCGCGCCGCCGAGCTGCTGCGCTGGGGCGTAGACTGCATCTGCACCGATGCCATTGACGTCATCGGGCCGGATTTCCAGCCTTAATATCCACTGCGCGGCGGCTGGCCTTTACGGGTTGGTCTGCCGCAGCATCCCTCCATTATTGTTCGGCAGTACCTGCTGCGGCGGATTGATATTCCCGCCCTGTGCGGCACGCTGCTGATTGGTCTGCAGCTGGTTTTGCAGATGCTGCTGCTGGGAGCGAGTCTGATTGTTCAGATTCTGCTTCAGCATGCTCTGCTGCTGCTGTTGCTGCACCTTCATCTCATTTTGCATGCGCTGCTGGCTGGGGACCACGTAACCCGGCTGATTGGGGTTGTTATCAATATTGATTGGCTGGGCTAAAACGCCGAGCGGCATCAGCGCCGCCAGAAATAACATCGCTTTCATGGTTTTCTCCTCCCGTGCGTGGGATCACTTAAGTGTACCTCGAATCCGCCATAACAATGATTTTTTAGGAGTTATCAACCAGGCTTAAGCGGGGAATGAAACCTACCTATCAGGAGTAAGACAATGATAAAAACAACAATCTGGCGTCAGGTGGTCATCGCTGCGTTGCTGGCGGGCGGGAGTTTTACCGTTGCCGCCAGTCCGCCACCGCCGCCGCCGGTCTCTTATGGCGTAGAGGAGGATGTGTTCCACCCGGTTCGCGCCCGACAGGGGATGGTGGCCTCGGTGGATGCCCTGGCCACCCGCGTCGGTGTGGACATTCTGCGCCAGGGCGGCAACGCCGTCGATGCGGCGGTGGCGGTCGGCTACGCGCTGGCGGTCACCCATCCGCAGGCCGGGAATATCGGCGGCGGCGGTTTTATGCTGCTGCGTACGAAAGACGGCAAGACCACGGCCATCGATTTCCGCGAAATGGCGCCGGAGCAGGCCACCCGCGACATGTTCCTTGACGATCAGGGTAACCCGGACAGTAAAAAATCGCTCACCTCGCATCTCGCCTCCGGCACGCCAGGCAGCGTCGCCGGTTTCTCTCTTGCCCTGGAAAAATACGGCACCATGCCGCTGAACAAAGTGATCCGCCCGGCGATTAAGCTGGCGGAAGAGGGCTTTATCGTTAACGATGCGTTGGCGGACGATCTGAAGACCTACGGCAGCGAAGTGATCCCGCAGCACGAAAACAGCAAAGCGATCTTCTGGAAGAACGGCGAGCCGCTAAAGAAGGGCGACCGGCTGGTACAGAAGAACCTGGGGAAAAGCCTCGAGCTGATTGCCGAGCACGGTCCGGATGCCTTCTATAAAGGCGCCATCGCCGACCAGATCGCTGAGGAGATGAAAAAGCACGGCGGGCTTATCACCAAAGCCGACCTCGCTAACTATAAGGCGGTGGAGCGCACGCCGATTAGCGGCGAATATCGCGGGTATGAGGTTTATTCCATGCCGCCGCCGTCTTCCGGCGGGATCCACATCGTGCAGATCCTCAATATCCTCGAAAACTTCGATCTGCAGAAATATGGCTTTGGCAGCGCCGACACCATGCAGGTGATGGCGGAGGCGGAGAAACACGCCTATGCCGACCGCTCTGAATATCTCGGCGATCCTGACTTCGTCAAAGTGCCGTGGCAGGCGCTGACCAGCAAAGCCTACGCCAAAGCGATCGCCGCTGAGATCGACGTCAATAAGGCGAAGCCTTCCAGCCAGATCCGCCCGGGCAAACTGGCGCCCTATGAAAGCAACCAGACCACCCATTTCTCGGTGGTGGATAAAGAGGGCAATGCGGTGGCGGTGACCTATACGCTGAATACCACCTTCGGTACCGGCATTGTGGCCGGCGACTCCGGCATTCTGCTGAATAACCAGATGGATGATTTCTCGGCGAAGCCCGGCGTGCCTAACGTCTATGGCCTGGTGGGCGGCGACGCCAATGCGGTGGAGCCGAAAAAACGCCCGCTGTCGTCGATGTCGCCGACCATTGTGGTGAAAGACGGCAAAACCTGGCTGGTGACGGGCAGTCCCGGGGGCAGCCGGATCATCACCACCGTACTGCAGATGGTGGTCAATACCATCGATTTCGGGATGAACGTCGCAGAAGCCACCAACGCCCCGCGTTTTCACCATCAATGGCTGCCGGATGAGCTGCGGGTGGAGAAAGGCTTTAGCCCGGATACCCTGAAGCTGCTGGAGGCGAAGGGGCAGAAAGTGGCGCTGAAAGAGGCGATGGGCAGTACCCAGAGCATTATGGTGGGGCCGGACGGGATGCTGTATGGCGCCTCCGATCCGCGTTCGCCGGATGATTTAACGGCGGGGTATTGATATGTTGCCCGGTGGCGCTGTTGCGCTTACCGGGCCAACCACGGCACGAACGTAGGCCGGGTAAGGCGAAGCCGCCACCCGGCAATAAGCTACTTCATTCTCGCCATATAATACGCATCCACATACTCACCGTTGCGCAGCGCGTAACGCTTGCCGGTGCCTTCGATCTCAAAACCGTGTTTTTTGTACGCCGCAATCGCTGGCTCGTTATCGGCGAACACCGTCAACTCGATGCGGTCAACGCGCAGCCAGTTATCGCACAGGTCGATCATCTCGCGCATCAGGGCGCTGCCGATACCGCGGCCCTGATGGCCTGCTGAAACCGCCATACCAAAGGTCGCAACGTGGCTGCGGCGAGGGCGCGGCTCGACATGGAGCGACAGATGCCCGGTAACCCGATCGTCCAGCGTCGCTACCAGATGGAAGGTATGGGGTTTGGGCTGTAGCTTCTCCTGCCAGGCTTCCATGGCGGGGTAAGGGATCTGTAGCGTGTCATGATAGACCTCCGGGTGCGCCATCAGCATACGTAAAGGTTCAGCATCGCGCGGTTCGGCATGGCGTATCACTATGTCACTCATTCCCTTATCCTCTTTTTGGTGGTTGATTCCCCTTCACCATCTCTGACGGCAGCCGGGGAGTCAATGTTGTTTTTTGCAAAAAAAGATAGACAAGTGCGAATGAGAATGATTATTATTGTCCTGCATTCAGGAAGACCCCTGCGGAAAGCCTGAAAGCACGACATTGCTCACATTGCTTCCAGTATTACTTTAGCCAGCCGGGTGCTGGCTTTTTTTTTGCTGCAATCTCAGGCGCTTTGCGGCCTGGCGGACGTCACGCCGTCTTCCGCAACCAGGCCGATGAGATGACTTTTGCTTTCCGCCGCGGCCAGCACCTCGGCGCTGCCGGTGAACAGGCCGCCCTTTTTAATCGCCAGCGAGCGATAGGTGAGGGTGCCATCCAAATTGCCATGCTCCTCAATGGTGATACTGTCGCCGCGACACTGGCCCTGCACCTTGCCGTCAATAATCAGCTCCCGGCAGCTGATGTTGCCCTCCACCTGGCCTTCACGCATCACCTTAATCAGATGTTCTTTAGCCTCAATGTTGCCGGTAAGCTGGCCGTGAATGTAGACATGGCCGCTGGCGACAATATTGCCAACGAAATGCACCCCGCTGGCGATGACCGTGGTCTCTTGTTTTTTACTGGCGACCGTTGGGGATTCTGGGTTATTTGCCGGAGGCGTGACCACTTCTGAAGTCTGGGGTTCCGTTTTATTTTTCTTAATAAACATTGGGTTAATCTTGTTCCGTTGGCTATGGAGGAGGAAGGCGACCAGCGCGCAGGCGGCCGCCAGGCGCGCCGGCACGATCGCATCGACAGACCAGGCGATCAGCGCGAGAAGCCAGAAAAAAAGGGCGCCGTTTAAGGCGAGATACTGTTTGTCCATCCGTAGCGGCTGGCTACTCCGTTAGTCATCAGCAACGTCCTGGTTTGCCCTCCACTTATCCGCAGTTTCGCCATTGAGATCAAGATATTTAACCGAAAAATGTCGATTTAATCTGTTGTTAATCAATGAGTTATTAATAATTACGTATGGATGGTACGAGACCTATTTTTTTGACGAATCTTCACGGAAAACGGACTGAGAGGATGAAGTCATGTCCCGGCTTGCGCTATGGTTGAAGGTAGCTCATTCACTAAGGACAGCGTTATGACTCTGCACTGCGCATTTATTGGCTTCGGCAAAAGCACCACCCGCTACCATCTTCCTTACGTATTACACCGCCAGGACCGCTGGCAGGTGGCGCACATCTACCGCCGTCGGGCGAAGCCCGAAGAGCAGGCGCCGCAGTATTCCCACATCCATTTCACCAGCGATCTCGATGAAGTATTAAACGACCCGCAGGTCAGGCTGGTGGTGGTCTGCACCCATGCCGACAGCCATTTTGACTATGCGAAAAAGGCGCTGGAGGCGGGGAAAAATGTGCTGGTGGAAAAGCCGTTCACCCCGACGCTGGAGGAAGCCAAAACCCTGTTTGCGCTGGCGAACAGCAAAGGCCTGACGGTGACGCCCTACCAGAACCGCCGCTTCGATTCCTGCTTCCTGACCACCAAGAAGGTGATTGAGAGCGGCAAGCTTGGCGAACTGGTGGAGATCGAAAGCCATTTTGACAACTACCGCCCGCTGGCGGAGACCAACCCTGGCGGTCCGCAAAACGGCGAGTTCTATGGCCTTGGCGTACATACCCTGGACCAGATTATTTCGCTGTTCGGCCGCCCGGACCATGTTGCTTACGATCTGCGCTCGCTGCGCAACAAAGCTAACCCGGACGATACCTTTGAGGCCCAGCTGTTCTACGGCGATCTGAAGGCTATCGTTAAGACCAGCCATCTGGTGCAGATCGACTACCCGAAATTCATCGTCCACGGCCATAAAGGCTCGTTTGTGAAATATGGTATCGACCAGCAGGAAACCAGTCTGAAAGCCAATATCATGCCGGGCGAGCCGGGCTTTGGCGCGGATGACAGCGTCGGCGAGCTGGTGTATGTCAACGACGCGGGGGAGACAGTGCGCGAAGCGGTCCCGCTGGAGAGCGGCGACTATGGCCGGGTATACGACGCGCTGTACGATACCCTCGTCAACGGCCAGCCAAATTACGTCAAGGAATCTGACGTTCTTACCAATATGGAGATCCTGCAGCGCGGCTTTGAGCAGCCATCACCGGCCACTATTACCCTGGTGAAATAAGCCCAATCGGCTCCTCTGCGCTTGTTCATATTTTTTGAACAGAGGAGTCAATTTTCACCCTCTATGATCGTTGGCGAAATGGGTCCACACTGACTCCATCGAAAACATATGGGGGTGCAACATGATCTACTTACGCAAAGCGAACGAACGTGGCCATGCTAACCATGGCTGGCTGGATTCCTGGCATACTTTCTCTTTCGCCAACTATTACGACCCGAACTTTATGGGCTTCTCCGCCCTGCGGGTGATTAACGATGACGTCATCGACGCCGGTCAGGGCTTCGGTACCCACCCGCACAAAGACATGGAGATCCTGACCTATGTGCTGGAAGGGGCGGTGGAGCACCAGGACAGCATGGGCAACAAAGAGCAGGTGCCGGCGGGCGAGTTTCAGATCATGAGCGCGGGTACCGGGGTGCGTCACTCTGAGTACAATCCGAGCAAAACCGATCGTCTGCGTCTGTACCAGATCTGGATTATTCCGGAAGAAACCGGTATTACCCCGCGCTACGAGCAGCGCCGCTTCGACGCCGCCCAGGGCAAACAGCTGGTGCTGTCGCCGGATGCGCGAGATGGCTCGCTGAAGGTGTACCAGGATATGGAACTGTATCGCTGGGCGCTGCTGAAAGATGAGCAGTCGGTTCACCAGATTGCTGCGGAACGCCGCGTCTGGATCCAGGTCGTCAAAGGCGAAGTGACCATTAACGGTACCAAAGCTACCACCAGCGATGGTCTGGCCATCTGGGATGAGCAGGCGATTTCGGTTCATGCCGACAGCGATAGCGAAATCCTGCTGTTCGATCTGCCGCCGGTTTGATAGTTATCTGAGGTAGTCTATACCCAAAATAATGCGAGTTGCAGGAAGGCGGCGACGCAGCGAATCCCCAGGAGCTTACATAAGTAAGTGACTGGGGTGAGCGAGGAAAGCCAACGCGCATGCAACTTGAACTATGATGGGTATAAATAAATTGCGCAACCTTCCCTAACATGAGGGAAGGTTGCGCTTTGTCCGTGATAAACTGAGAAAATGTTTCCCCGTTGATCACAGTCAGGACGATGAAAAAGAAAAGACCCGTACTTCAGGATGTAGCCGATCTTGTCGGCGTGACCAAAATGACGGTCAGTCGCTATTTACGCAACCCGGAGCAGGTCTCCGAAGCGCTGCGTGGCAAGATTGCCGTTGCCCTCGATGAACTGGGTTATATTCCCAATCGCGCCCCTGACATTCTCTCCAACGCCACCAGCCGCGCGATTGGCGTGCTGCTGCCATCGTTAACCAACCAGGTGTTCTCGGAAGTGCTGCGCGGTATTGAAAGCGTCACCGACGCCTTCGGCTATCAAACCATGCTGGCGCACTACGGCTACAAGCCGGAAATGGAAGAGAAACGCCTCGAATCAATGCTCTCCTGGAACATTGACGGCCTGATCCTCACCGAACGCACCCATACGCCTCGCACCCTGAAGATGATTGAAGTCGCCGGCATTCCGGTGGTGGAGCTGATGGACAGCCGGTCGCCATGCCTCGATATTGCGGTCGGGTTTGATAACTTTGAAGCTGCCCGGCAGATGACCGCGGCGATCATCGCCCGCGGCCACCGCCACGTCGCCTATCTGGGGGCGCGTCTTGATGAACGTACTATCATCAAACAGAAGGGGTACGAGCAGGCGATGCTCGACGCCGGTATGACGCCCTACAGCGTGATGGTGGAGCAGTCCTCGTCCTATTCATCCGGGATTGAGCTGATGCGCCAGGCGCGTCGCGAATACCCGCAGCTTGACGGCATCTTTTGCACCAACGATGACCTCGCGGTCGGCGCGGCCTTTGAGTGCCAGCGCCTGGGGCTGAAGATCCCCGATGATATGGCAATTGCCGGTTTCCACGGCCACGATATCGGCCAGGTGATGGAGCCGCGGCTGGCCAGCGTCCTGACTCCGCGTGAGCGGATGGGGCGCATCGGCGCCGAACGTCTGCTGGCGCGCATTCGTGGCGAAGCGATTACCCCTAAGATGTTAGATTTAGGTTTCACATTGTCACCGGGCGGATCAATTTAAACTGACAAGTTTGAAGTAGATCACACATATTCACATCTGGCACGAATGGATATTGCTTCTCCACAGGTCCGGCATGACAATGTTACCGATAACAGTTACCCGTAACAATTAACCGATACGCCGCCTTCGCGCTCAATGAGTCTCAGCCACGGCGCGGCGTACCTGTCCGGTGGGAGGATGCTTTGAGCACGACTAATCATGATCACCACGTCTACGTTCTGATGGGCGTTTCCGGCAGCGGAAAATCCGCTGTCGCCAGCGAAGTGGCGCATCAGCTGCATGCCGCGTTTCTCGACGGCGACTTTCTGCATCCGCGCAGCAATATCACCAAGATGGCTTCCGGTGAGCCGCTCAACGATGACGACCGTACCCCGTGGCTGCAGGCGTTAAATGACGCCGCGTTTGCCATGCAGCGTACCAATAAGGTGTCGCTGATCGTCTGCTCGGCGCTGAAGAAGAGCTATCGCGACATTCTGCGCAAGGGCAACCCGAACCTCTCCTTCATCTACCTGAAAGGCGACTTCGAGGTGATCGAAAACCGTCTGAAGGCGCGTAAAGGGCACTTCTTCAAAACCCAAATGTTGGTGACGCAGTTTGAAACGCTGCAGGAACCAGGCGCCGACGAGAGCGATGTGCTTATCGTCGATATCGACCAGCCGCTGGAAGGCGTGGTGGCCAGCACCATTGAGGTGATCAACAAAGGCAGTCACTAGTGAGTACTTTAACGCTTGTTTTAACAGCTGTCGGCTCGGTATTGCTGCTGCTGTTTTTAGTCATGAAGGCGCGGATGCACGCCTTCGTGGCTTTGATGGTGGTTTCTATTGGTGCAGGTCTCTTCTCCGGCATGCCGCTGGATAAAATCGCGGCGACGATGGAGAAGGGGATGGGCGGTACGCTGGGCTTCCTGGCGATCGTCGTCGCGCTGGGCGCGATGTTCGGTAAGATCCTGCATGAAACGGGGGCGGTCGATCAGATTGCCGTCAAGATGCTCAAATCCTTCGGCCACAATCGCGCGCACTATGCGATTGGTCTCGCCGGCCTCATCTGCGCGCTGCCGCTGTTTTTCGAAGTGGCGATCGTACTACTGATCAGCGTCGCCTTCTCGATGGCGCGCCATACCGGCACTAACCTCGTGAAGCTGGTGATCCCGCTGTTTGCCGGGGTGGCCGCCGCCGCAGCGTTCCTGCTGCCGGGACCGGCGCCGATGCTGCTGGCGTCGCAAATGCACGCCGACTTTGGCTGGATGATCCTGATTGGCCTGTGCGCGGCAATTCCGGGGATGATTATCGCCGGGCCGCTGTGGGGCAACTTCATCAGCCGCTACGTTGAGCTGCATATTCCTGACGACGTGACCGAGCCGCATCTCGGCGAAGGCAAAATGCCCTCCTTCGGCTTCAGCCTGTCGCTGATCCTGCTACCGCTGGTGCTGGTAGGCCTGAAAACCATCGCCGCGCGCTTTGTGCCGGTGGGGTCTACCGCTTACGAATGGTTCGAATTTATCGGTCACCCGTTCACCGCGATCCTGGTGGCCTGCCTGGTGGCGATCTACGGCCTGGCGGTACGTCAGGGGATGGCGAAAGACCGGGTAATGGAGATCTGCGGCCATGCGCTGCAGCCGGCGGGAATTATCCTGCTGGTGATCGGGGCTGGCGGCGTCTTCAAGCAGGTGCTGGTTGACTCCGGCGTCGGCCCGGCGCTTGGTGAAGCGCTGACCGGCATGGGGCTGCCGATCGCCATTACCTGCTTCGTGCTGGCGGCGGCGGTGCGTATCATCCAGGGATCTGCCACCGTGGCGTGCCTGACGGCTGTCGGCCTGGTGATGCCGGTGATTGAGCAGCTGAACTACAGCGGCGCGCAGATGGCGGCATTATCTATCTGTATCGCCGGCGGCTCGATTGTGGTGAGCCACGTGAACGACGCCGGCTTCTGGTTGTTCGGTAAATTTACCGGCGCCACCGAAGCCCAGACGCTGAAAACCTGGACGATGATGGAAACCATCCTCGGCACCACCGGGGCGATTGTCGGCATGATTGCCTTCCAGCTTCTGAGCTAAGTCTGTTCGTCACCCGCTCGCGGGAGGCCAAAAGCCAGGGTAACGCCGTTTACCCTGGCTTCCCGGCAATAAGCCGCGCTTTTTCCCTCTTTTCTCTTCCGGCTCCTCGCCCTTATTAGCGCTACGACGATACTCGTATCCTTCGGCAAGCCTTGCTGCACCTGGGTTTGTTGCTTCTTTTTGGCAAGGGGAAAATCAGCCGATTTCGTGCTTAATCCATAATCAGGATCAATAAAATCGCAACGGAAAATGTTCCATTCCCTGGGTGATTTCCCCGATAATCATTGCGCTTTTGACGACTACCAGCGACGGTGGACAATGCGCAGGATAAGTTGCTTTTCTGATTGTTCAGCAATCATTGATTAATTTCACTTGCGACTTTAGCTGCATTTTGTAAGGTGAGGGATAATCCAGTTGGAAACTGGTCAGGCACAAACAGCACACACCTCGCAGGAATACGTTATGAAAAATGTTGGTTTTATCGGCTGGCGCGGAATGGTCGGCTCTGTTCTCATGCAACGCATGGTTGAAGAGCGCGATTTCGACGCCATTCGCCCGGTGTTCTTCTCTACCTCCCAGCTGGGACAGCCAGCGCCGTCATTCGGCGGTAGCACCGGTGGCACGCTTCAGGATGCGTTCGATCTGGACGCGCTGAAGGCACTGGACATTATTGTCACGTGCCAGGGCGGCGATTACACCAACGAGATTTATCCGAAGCTGCGCGAAAGCGGCTGGCAGGGTTACTGGATTGACGCCGCCTCTTCGCTGCGCATGAAGGACGATGCGATCATTATCCTCGACCCGGTTAACCAGGACGTGATCACCGCCGGCCTGAACAACGGCGTAAAAACCTTTGTCGGCGGCAACTGTACCGTCAGCCTGATGCTGATGTCCCTCGGCGGCCTGTTTGCCCAGGATCTGGTGGAGTGGGTCAGCGTGGCGACATACCAGGCGGCTTCCGGCGGCGGCGCGCGTCATATGCGCGAACTGCTGAGCCAGATGGGCCAGCTGCACAACCACGTCGCGACAGAGCTGGCGGACCCGGCTTCCGCCATTCTGGAAATCGAGCGCAAAGTGACGTCGCTGACCCGCAGCGGCGAGCTGCCGGTGGATAACTTCGGCGTTCCGCTGGCGGGCAGCCTGATCCCGTGGATCGACAAACAACTGGATAACGGCCAGAGCCGCGAAGAGTGGAAAGGCCAGGCGGAGACCAACAAGATCCTCGCCACCTCGTCCGTTATCCCTGTAGACGGCCTGTGCGTCCGCGTTGGCGCGCTGCGCTGCCACAGCCAGGCGTTCACCATCAAGCTGAAAAAAGATGTCTCTATCCCGACCGTTGAGGAGCTACTGGCCGCGCACAACCCGTGGGCCAAAGTGGTACCGAACGATCGCGACATTACCATGCGCGAGCTGACCCCAGCCGCGGTGACTGGCACCCTGACCACCCCGGTCGGACGCCTGCGTAAACTGAATATGGGACCGGAATACCTGTCGGCCTTTACCGTTGGCGACCAGCTGCTGTGGGGCGCCGCCGAGCCGCTGCGCCGGATGCTTCGCCAGCTGGCGTAAGCGCAGGATGAACAGAAAGGGGGTCTTCGAGCCCCCTTTTTTTTTGCGTAATACAAGGAGTAAACGCGGATGTTAGATTTTTCCCCACGGAGGTAACTCAGCCTTGGCTATGCTTTAAGTAAGGAATTCCTTACCTGAAGGTGGGACGGAGCAGAAGGATGCAAAAAGCGCTGCGCCGTTCAGGTCAAAAAAGTCGCCAGTTACAGGAATGAGCGACACTTACAACAGGATGAAAGCATGTCTAATCATATCGATAGAGACGTGATTAATGCGCTAATCGCCGGTCATTTCGCGGACCCTTTTTCCGTGCTCGGCATGCACCGTACCGACGCCGGGCTGGAAGTGCGCGCATTATTACCCGATGCCACCGATGTGTGGGTTATTGAACCAAAAACCGGACGTAAAGTCGGCAAGCTCGAATGCCTCGACTCGCGTGGTTTTTTCAGCGGCGTTCTGCCGCGGCGTAAAAACGCCTTTCGCTATCAGCTGGCCGTCACCTGGCACGGACAGCAGAATCTGATTGATGACCCTTATCGCTTTGGTCCGCTGCTGCAGGATCTTGACGTCTGGCTGCTGTCGGAAGGGACCCACCTGCGCCCTTACGAAACGCTGGGCGCGCATGCCGCCACCATGGACGGCGTTACCGGCACCCGTTTCTCGGTGTGGGCGCCGAACGCCCGCCGTGTCTCGGTGGTGGGGCAGTTTAACTACTGGGACGGTCGACGCCACCCGATGCGATTCCGCAAAGAGTCCGGGATCTGGGAGCTGTTCGTTCCCGGCGCGCACAATGGCCAGCTGTATAAATTCGAACTGATTGACGCCCACGGCCACCTGCGGGTCAAAGCCGACCCGTACGCCTTTGAATCGCAAATGCGTCCGGAAAGCGCCTCGCTTATCTGCGACCTACCGCCCAAAGTGGAACAGCCGGCGGACCGCAGAGCGGCGAACCAGTTTGATGCCCCGATCTCTATCTATGAAGTGCATCTCGGCTCCTGGCGCCGCCATACCGACAATAATTTCTGGCTGAGCTACCGCGAGCTGGCCGACCAGCTGGTCCCCTACGCGAAATGGATGGGCTTCACCCATCTCGAGCTGCTGCCGGTTAACGAACACCCGTTCGACGGCAGCTGGGGCTATCAACCTACCGGCCTCTATGCACCGACCCGCCGTTTCGGCACTCGTGACGATTTCCGTTACTTTATCAACGCCGCGCATGCCGCCGGGCTGAACGTCATTCTTGACTGGGTGCCCGGCCACTTTCCGGCGGATGATTTTGCCCTTGCCTCGTTTGACGGCACTTCGCTGTATGAGCACAGCGATCCGCGCGAGGGATATCACCAGGACTGGAATACCCTGATCTACAACTACGGACGTCGGGAAGTCAGCAACTACCTGGTGGGTAACGCGCTGTACTGGATCGAACGCTTCGGCATCGATGCGCTGCGCGTCGACGCGGTGGCCTCGATGATCTATCGCGACTACAGCCGCAAGGCGGGGGAGTGGATCCCTAACGAATACGGCGGCCGGGAAAATCTGGAAGCCATTGAGTTTCTGCGCAACACCAACCGCATCCTTGGCGAACAGACGCCGGGCGCGGTCACCATGGCGGAAGAGTCCACCGATTTCGCCGGGGTAACCCGTCCGCCAGCCGGCGGCGGCCTCGGTTTCTGGTTCAAATGGAACCTCGGCTGGATGCATGACACCCTGGATTACATGAAGCTCGATCCGGTGCATCGCCGCTACCATCACGACAAAATGACCTTCGGCATGCTCTACAACTACACCGAGAACTTTGTGCTGCCGCTCTCCCACGATGAAGTGGTGCACGGCAAAAAATCGATTCTCGACCGCATGCCGGGGGATGCCTGGCAGAAGTTCGCTAACCTGCGCGCCTACTACGGCTGGCTGTTCGCCTTCCCGGGGAAAAAGCTGCTGTTTATGGGCAATGAGTTCGCTCAGGGCCGCGAGTGGAACCATGACACCAGCCTCGACTGGCACTTGCTGGAGGGCGGCGACAACTGGCACCACGGCGTTCAGCGGCTGGTGCGCGACCTGAACCATACCTATCGCCACCATAAGGCGCTGCACGAGCTGGATTTCGACCCGTACGGCTTCGAATGGCTGGTGGTCGACGACCATGAGCGCTCGGTGTTTGTCTTTGTGCGCCGCGACCGGGCCGGGAACGAGATTATCGTCGCCAGCAACTTCACGCCGGTACCGCGCCATGACTACCGCTTCGGCATCAACCAGCCGGGCCGCTGGCGCGAGGCGTTGAATACCGACTCAATGCACTATCACGGCAGCAACCAGGGCAACGGCGGCGTGGTGGAAAGCGATGCTATCCCTAGCCACGGTCGCGAACATTCGCTGTCCCTGACCCTGCCGCCGCTGGCGACGATCTGGCTGGTCCGGGAGGCGCAATGACCACCCTCGCGGCAGGCAAACCTGCGCCGTTGGGCGCCAGCTATGACGGCAAAGGGGTGAACTTCGCCCTCTTCTCCGCCCACGCTGAGCGGGTGGAGCTGTGCGTGTTCGACGAGCAGGGCAACGAGCAACGCTTCGATCTCCCGGCGCGCAGCGGCGACATCTGGCACGGCTGGCTGGCTGGCGTCGGGCCGGGCCTGCGCTACGGCTACCGGGTGCATGGTCCCTGGGATCCGGCGCAGGGACACCGCTTTAACCCGGCCAAGCTGCTGCTCGATCCCTGCGCGCACCGGGTGGAAGGCGAGCTGCCGGACGACGAACGCCTGCACGGCGGAATGTGGCAGCCGGATCATCGCGACAGCGCCGCGATAGCGCCAAAATCGCAGGTCGTGGATCTGCATTACGACTGGCTGGGCGATCAACCGCCGCGTACCCCGTGGGGGGAAACGGTGATTTATGAGGCGCACGTGAAAGGGCTCACCCTGCTTAATCCGCAGCTGCCGGAAGCTATTCGCGGAACTTATAAGGCGCTGGGCCACCCGGTAATGATCGCTTACTTCAAATCGCTGGGCATTAGCGCCCTTGAGCTGTTGCCGGTGGCGCAGTTCGCCAGCGAGCCGCGACTGCAGCGGATGGGGTTGAGCAACTACTGGGGCTACAACCCACTGGCATGGTTCGCGCTGGATCCGCGCTATGCCAGCGACCCGACGCGCGCCCTGGATGAGTTTCGCGATGCGGTTAAGGCGCTGCACGCCGCCGGTATCGAAGTGATTCTGGATATCGTGCTCAACCATAGCGCGGAAATCGATCTTGAAGGTCCCACCGTCTCCCTGCGCGGAATCGACAACCGTAGCTATTATTGGGTAAGGGAAGATGGTGATTATCACAACTGGACCGGGTGCGGGAATACGCTCAATCTCAGCCACCCGGGGGTAGTGGAACTGGCGCGCCAGTGTTTGCGCTTCTGGGTGGATGAGTGCCATGTCGACGGTTTTCGCTTCGATCTCGCCTCAGTGATGGGGCGGACACCGGAATTCCGCCAGGATGCGCCACTGTTCGAGGCTATCCGCCACGACAGCGTGCTGTCGCAGGTGAAACTGATCGCCGAACCCTGGGATATCGGCCCGGGGGGCTACCAGGTGGGCAATTTTCCCCCGCTGTTCGCCGAGTGGAACGACCATTTTCGCGATAGCGCCCGCCGCTTCTGGCTGCAGCAAAACGTCTCCCTGGGGGATTTCGCGCAACGCTTCGCGGCCTCCAGCGATCTCTTTGCCCGTGATGGCAAGCCGCCATCGGCGACGGTCAACCTGGTGACGGCCCACGATGGATTCACGCTGCGCGACTGCGTTTGTTTCAATCAGAAACACAATGAGGCAAACGGGGAGGAGAATCGCGATGGGACTAACAACAACTACAGCAACAATCATGGTATAGAAGGATTAGAAGCTAATTTTGCGGTGGTTGAACGGCGACGCGCCAGCGTGCATGCGCTGCTGACGACGCTGCTGCTGGCTCAAGGGACGCCGATGCTGCTGGCGGGCGATGAGCAAGGCCACAGCCAGCACGGCAACAATAATGCTTACTGCCAGGACAATGCCCTGACGTGGCTGGACTGGCGCCAGGCGAACCCGGGATTAACCGCCTTTACCGCGGCGCTGATCCACCTGCGCCGGCGCATTCCGGCGCTCACCCGCAACCGCTGGTGGCAGGAGGGGGATGGTAGCGTCCGTTGGCTTAATCGCAATGCCCAGCCGCTGACTGCCGGGGAGTGGCAGCAGGGGGCAGCGTGTATGCAAATCCAGTTGTCGGATCGCTGGCTGCTCACGCTGAACGCCACCGCAGAGGTGGTCGATATGGTTTTACCCGAGGGGGAATGGCGCGCCGTTCCTCCATTCGCCGGAGAGGATAATCCGGTCATCATGGCTGTCTGGCATGGGCCCGCGCACGGAGTGTGCGTATTTCAAAGGTCGTAAGCCCTGAAGCTTCCGGTAAACCCGTGGCGGCGGCGCGGCGGGATGAGCAGGAAAGCGGGGGTGTAAAAAGGAGTTAATCATGGTTAGGCTTGAAAAAAACGATCCGCTGATGCTGGCGCGTCAATTACCCATCAAATCCGTGGCGTTGATCCTCGCGGGCGGCCGTGGCACCCGGCTTAAGGATCTCACCATTAAGCGTGCGAAACCTGCCGTTCACTTCGGCGGCAAGTTCCGTATTATCGATTTCGCATTATCTAACTGCATTAACTCAGGGATCCGCCGCATCGGCGTTATTACCCAGTATCAGTCGCATACGCTGGTGCAGCACATCCAGCGCGGCTGGTCTTTCTTCAGCGAAGAGATGAACGAGTTTGTCGATCTGCTGCCGGCTCAACAGCGCGTACACGGCGAAAACTGGTATCGCGGCACGGCGGATGCGGTGACGCAGAACCTGGATATCATCAGCCGCTACAAGGCCGAGTACGTGGTGATCCTCGCGGGCGACCATATTTATAAGCAGGACTACTCGCGCATGCTGATCGACCATGTCGAAAAAGGGGCGCGTTGCACCGTGGCCTGCATGCCGGTGCCCATTGAAGAGGCATCCGCCTTCGGCGTCATGGCGGTCGACGAAAACGAAAAGATCATTGAGTTTGTCGAGAAACCCGCCAACCCGCCGGCGATGCCGACCGACCCGACCAAATCGCTGGCCAGCATGGGCATTTATGTCTTTGACGCCGCCTATCTTTATGAGCTGCTGGAAGAAGACGATCGCAACGAGAACTCCAGCCATGATTTCGGCAAAGACATCATTCCGAAGATCACTGAAGCTGGCATGGCTTATGCACATCCTTTCCCGCTCTCCTGCGTGCAGTCCGACCCGAACGCCGAGCCGTACTGGCGCGACGTGGGGACGCTGGAAGCCTACTGGAAGGCCAACCTCGATCTGGCGTCAGTCACGCCGGAGCTGGATATGTACGACCAGAACTGGCCGATCCGTACCCATATGGAATCGCTGCCGCCGGCGAAGTTCGTGCAGGACCGCTCCGGTAGCCACGGCATGACCCTGAACTCGCTGGTTTCCGGGGGGTGCATTATCTCCGGGTCGGTGGTGGTGCAGTCGGTGCTGTTCCCGCGCGTGCGGGTGAACTCATTCTGTAACATTGATTCGGCAGTTTTGTTGCCAGATGTCTGGGTGGGGCGCTCATGCCGCCTGCGTCGCTGCGTGATTGACCGCGCCTGCGTCATCCCGGAAGGTATGGTGATTGGTGAGAACGCGGAAGAGGATGCACGCCGCTTCTATCGCTCAGAGGAAGGTATCGTGCTGGTGACCCGCGACATGCTGCGGAAATTGGGGCACAAACAGGAGCGCTAATGCAGGTCTTACATGTATGTTCTGAGATGTTCCCGCTGTTAAAGACGGGCGGTCTGGCGGACGTCATCGGCGCGCTGCCGGCGGCGCAAATCGCGGAGGGTATCGATACGCGTGTGCTGTTGCCGGCGTTTCCTGATATCCGCCGCGGCGTGGTGGATGCCCAGGTGGTGACCCGCCGGGATACGTTCGCCGGGCGGATCACGCTGCTGTACGGCCACTTTAACGGCGTGGGGATCTATCTGATAGACGCCCCGCATCTCTATGACCGGCCGGGGAGCCCTTACCACGATACCAACCAGCACGCTTATACCGACAACGTTCTGCGCTTTGCGCTACTGGGCTGGGTGGGAAGCGAAATGGCCAGCGGACTGGATCCATTCTGGCGACCGGATGTGGTCCATGCCCACGACTGGCACGCCGGCCTGACGCCGGCCTACCTGGCGGCGCGCGGCCGCCCGGCTAAATCGGTCTTTACCGTGCATAACCTGGCGTACCAGGGGATGTTTTACTCCTGGCATATGAATGATATCGAACTGCCGTGGTCGTTTTACAACATGCATGGCCTCGAGTTTAACGGCCAGATCTCGTTTCTGAAGGCCGGTCTTTACTACGCCGATCATATTACGGCGGTGAGCCCGACCTACGCGCGCGAGATCACCGAGCCGCAGTACGCCTACGGCATGGAGGGGCTGCTGCGTCAGCGCCATCATGAAGGACGGCTGTCGGGAATTCTCAACGGCGTTGACGACGGTATCTGGAGCCCGCAAAACGACCTCCTGCTGCCGATGCGCTACGATCGCGACACGCTGGAGGAGAAGGCGGAGAACAAGCGTCAGCTGCAGATCGCCATGGGCCTGAAGGTCGATGATAAAGCGCCGCTGTTTGCTGTCGTCAGCCGTCTCACCAGCCAGAAAGGGCTGGATCTGGTGCTCGAAGCGCTGCCGGGCCTGCTTGAGCAGGGCGGCCAGCTGGCGCTGCTGGGCGCTGGCGATCCGGTGCTGCAGGAAGGGTTCCTCGCCGCCGCCGCCGAACATCCAGGCAAAGTGGGCGTGCAGATTGGCTACCATGAGGCCTTCTCCCACCGCATTATGGGGGGCGCCGACGTCATTCTGGTCCCGAGCCGCTTTGAACCCTGCGGCCTGACCCAGCTGTACGGTCTGAAGTACGGTACGCTGCCGCTGGTGCGCCGCACCGGCGGTCTGGCGGACACGGTCTCAGACAGTTCGCTGGAGAACCTTGCCGATGGTCTGGCGACAGGTTTTGTCTTTGAGGACAGCAATGCGCTGTCATTGCTGCGCGCTATTCGTCGCGCCTTTGTCCTCTGGTCGCGCCCGTCGCTCTGGCGCTATGTGCAGCGTCAGGCGATGAATATGGATTTTAGCTGGCAGGTTGCCGCGAACTCCTATCGCGAACTTTATCAACGCTTGATGTAACCACTGGAGTCATTGTTATGAATGTACCCTTTAGCTATGCATCACCGACGCTGAGCGTTGAGGCGTTAAAGCATTCTATTGCCTATAAGCTGATGTTTATCATCGGCAAAGATCCGGCCATCGCCAACAAGCATGAATGGCTTAACGCCACGCTGTTTGCCGTTCGCGATCGCATGGTGGAGCGCTGGTTGCGCTCCAACCGCGCGCAGCTCTCGCAGGAAGTGCGCCAGGTATACTATCTGTCGATGGAGTTCCTGATCGGCCGTACCCTCTCGAATGCCCTGCTGTCGCTCGGCATCTATGACGATGTGAGCAGCGCGCTGGCGGAGATGGGGCTCGATCTCGAAGAGCTGATCGATGAAGAGAACGACCCCGGGCTTGGCAACGGCGGTCTGGGCCGCCTGGCGGCCTGCTTCCTTGACTCCCTGGCGGCGCTAGGCCTGCCGGGACGCGGCTATGGGATCCGCTACGACTACGGGATGTTTAAACAGAATATCGTCGATGGCCGGCAAAAAGAGTCCCCTGACTATTGGCTGGAGTACGGTAACCCGTGGGAGTTTGAGCGCCACAATACCCGCTATAAAGTGCGCTTCGGCGGCCGCATTCAGCAGGAGGGGAAGAAAACCCGTTGGATTGAGACGGAAGAGATCATCGCCGAAGCCTACGACCAGATTATCCCCGGCTTTGACACTGACGCCACCAACACGCTGCGTCTGTGGAGCGCACAGGCCAGTAGCGAAATAAACCTCGGTAAGTTCAACCAGGGTGACTATTTCGCCGCGGTAGAGGATAAGAACCACTCCGAAAACGTCTCCCGCGTGCTCTATCCGGACGACTCAACCTACTCCGGCCGCGAGCTGCGCCTACGCCAGGAGTATTTCCTCGTCTCGGCCACGGTGCAGGATATCCTGAGCCGCCATTACATGTTGCATAAGACCTATGACAACCTGGCGGACAAGATTGCCATTCACCTGAATGATACCCACCCGGTGCTATCGATACCGGAGCTGATGCGTCTGCTTATCGATGAGCATAAATTCAGCTGGGACGAGGCGTTCGAGGTGACCTGCCAGGTCTTCTCCTATACCAACCATACCCTGATGAGCGAAGCGCTCGAGACCTGGCCGGTGGATATGCTGGGTAAAATTCTCCCGCGCCATCTGCAGATTATCTTTGAGATTAACGACTACTTTCTCAAGACTCTGCAGGAGCAGTATCCCAACGATACCGCGCTGCTCAGCCGTACCTCGATCATTGACGAGTCCAACGGCCGTCGCGTGCGGATGGCCTGGCTGGCGGTGGTGGTCAGCCACAAAGTCAACGGGGTGTCGGAGCTCCATTCCCGGTTGATGGTGGAGTCGCTGTTTGCCGAATTCGCTAAAATTTTCCCGATGCGCTTTACCAACGTGACCAACGGCGTCACGCCGCGCCGCTGGCTGGCGCTGGCCAACCCGCCGCTGTCGAAAGTGCTGGATGAGCATATCGGCCGCACCTGGCGGACCGATCTGAGCCAGCTTGACGAGCTGAAGCAGCATATCGACTATCCGACGGTCAACCAGGCGGTGCGTCAGGCTAAACTGGAAAACAAACAGCGGCTGGCCAGCTATATTGCGCAGCAGCTCAATGTGGTGGTGAATCCGAAGGCGCTGTTTGATGTGCAGATCAAACGCATTCACGAGTACAAACGCCAGCTGATGAATGTGCTGCACGTTATTACCCGCTATAACCGGATCAAAGCCGATCCGCAGGCCGAGTGGGTGCCGCGGGTGAATATTTTCGCCGGTAAGGCGGCTTCAGCCTACTACATGGCCAAGCATATTATTCACCTGATCAACGATGTGGCAGCGGTAATCAATAACGATCCGCAGATTGGCGACAAGCTGAAGGTGGTCTTTATCCCCAACTACAGCGTCAGCCTGGCGCAGCTGATCATTCCGGCAGCAGACCTGTCGGAACAGATCTCCCTCGCAGGCACGGAAGCTTCCGGCACCAGTAATATGAAGTTTGCCCTTAACGGCGCGCTGACTATCGGCACCCTCGACGGGGCGAACGTGGAGATGCAGGAGCACGTGGGCGAAGAGAATATCTTTATCTTCGGTAACACCGCGGAAGAGGTGGAGGAGCTGCGTCGCAGCGGCTATAAACCGCGCGAATACTACGAGCAGGATGAAGAGCTTCACCAGGCGCTGACGCAGATCGGTACCGGCGTTTTCAGCCCGTCGGAACCGGGGCGCTACCGCGACCTGCTGGATTCGCTGATTAACTTTGGCGACCACTACCAGGTGCTGGCGGACTATCGCAGCTATGTGGACTGCCAGGATCGCGTCGACGAGCTGTATCAACATCCGGAAGAGTGGGCCTATAAGGCGATGCTGAATATTGCCAACATGGGCTACTTCTCTTCCGACCGGACGATCCAGGAGTACGCGAAATATATCTGGCATATCGACCCGGTAAGGCTGTAAGCCAGTCAACGCAACACAACGGGGCCATTTGGCCCCGTTGTTTCATTATTGCGGTTGAACCTGGCCTCAGGCGTTTCCGCCGGGCAGCGTTACGACGCTAACGACAGCTCAGACTTTCCCGCATGCTGCGCCAGCCATTCGCTGATGCGCGCCTGCTGCTCGCCATTCAGCCACATGCCCTGTTTGGTACGGCGCCAGATGGCGTCATCCAGGCTGCGCACCCATTCATGCTCAACCAGATACTTCAGCTCGGCTTCATAAAACTCATGGCCAAAATCTTCTCCCAGATCGCTCAGGGCGCTGGCTTCTTTCAGGATCCACTCGCTGTTGCTCCCGTAGGTGCGGGCATAATGGCGGGCCAGTGATTCGCTGATGAACGGGAAGCGACGGCGCAGTTTTGCCGCGTAGTCGTCGCGGTCGCCGCCAATATCGCCGCCGGGGAGCACCGCGGTTTTGGTCCATGCCGGGCCGATCCCTTTGTAATAGGGGGTCAGTTTTTCCAGCGCGTGCTCGGCCAGTTTGCGATAGGTGGTCAGCTTCCCGCCGAAGACGGAGAGCAGCGGCGCCTGGCCGTTCTCATCGTGAATATCCAGCGTGTAGTCGCGGGTGATCGCCTGCGGCGAATCCGACTCGTCGTCGCACAGCGGACGGACGCCGGAGTAGGTCCAGACGATATCGTCCCGGCTGAGGGTCTTTTTAAAGTGCGCGTTATAGACGTTCAGCAGGTAATTAATCTCTTTATCATCAATGGCCACCGCTTTCGGATCGCCCTTATACTCGACGTCCGTCGTGCCGATGATCGAGAACTCATCCATCCACGGGATAACAAACACAATACGTTTATCTTCGTTTTGCAGAATGTAGGCCTGCTTCTGGGTATGTACCCGCGGCACCACGATGTGGCTGCCCTTAATCAGGCGGATACCGTAAGGCGAGCGCAGATGCATCCCTTCGTCGAAGAACTGTTTGACCCATGGACCGGTGGCATTAACCAGACCGCGCGCCTTCCAGGTAAACTTCTCGCCGCTATCAATATCTTCCGCTTCCACCACCCACAGGCCATTCTCTCGTTTTGCCGAGATGGCGCGAGTGCGGGTGCGTACTTCGCCGCCTTTGCGGACGACCATCTGCGCGTTGGCCAGCACCAGGCGGGCATCGTCGACCCAGCAGTCGGAATATTCGAAACCGCGCACAATTTCCGGCTTAAGTACCGATTCTGCGCCAAAACGCAAACCGGTGGATCCCGGCAGGCTGGTGCGTTTGCCCAGATGATCGTACATAAACAAGCCGATACGGATCATCCATGCCGGACGCAGATGCGGGCGATGCGGGAGACGAAAGCGCATCGGGAAGGCGATATGCGGGGCCATTTTTAACAGCACTTCGCGTTCGGCCAGCGCTTCGCTGACCAGGCGGAACTCATAGTGTTCGAGGTAGCGTAGCCCGCCGTGGATCAGTTTGGAACTGGCGCTGGAGGTGGCGCAGGCGAGATCGCGCGCTTCCAGCATCAGTACGGATAAACCACGCCCGGCGGCATCTGCCGCGATACCGGCACCGTTGATGCCTCCGCCTATCACAATCAGATCTTTGGTTTCCACGTTCTTACCCTCTCACACTTTCGTTTAAGCTCACAAATGCTCGATATCGCTCACTATAGCAAACAAACGCGCTTTTGGTAACATCAAAAAAACATTTTGGAGTGATGGGTGTAACATATTGGCGTTTCTTTACCGCCTGACGGTACACTACAGGGTAAAATTGGGTCGGCCATCGCCCGTCATGACGAGAAAGAGAAGAGAACCATGGAACAGTTTGAATGTATCAACGTTGAAGAAGCGCACCAGAAACTGCATCAGCAGACGGCGGTTTTGGTCGATATCCGCGATCCGCAAAGCTATGCGATGGGCCATACGCCGGGCGCGTTTCATCTGACCAACGATACGCTGGGCGCGTTTATGCGTGATCACGACTTTGACACGGCGGTGATGGTGATGTGCTATCACGGCAACAGCAGCAAGGGCGCCGCGCAGTATCTGCTGCAGCAGGGGTTTGATAAGGTCTACAGCGTTGACGGCGGGTTCGACGCCTGGCATCGCCATTTCCCGGCGGAAGTGGCGCACGGGACGTTTTAACGACTGGCAGGTATACTATCTCCCTTTGTGTGGAATAAGCGATTCGCTGCATGTTAATGATTACCTCTTTTGCCAACCCGCGCGTGGCCCAGGCGTTTGTCGATTATATGGCGACGCAGGGGATTATCCTGACTATCCAGCAGCACACCCAGAGCGACGTCTGGCTGGCTGATGAGAGCCAGGCCGGGCGCGTCAGGGCTGAGCTGGCGCGTTTTCTCGAAAACCCGGCGGACCCGCGCTATCTGGCGGCGAGCTGGCAGTCCGGGCAGACCAATAGCGGGTTGCGCTATCAGCGCTTTCCTTTCTTTGCCACGCTGCGGCATAACGCCGGCCCGTTCACCTGGGCGATTCTGCTAATCTGCATCGCGGTGTTCATCCTGCAAAATCTGCTGGGCGATCAGCCGGTGATGATTTGGCTGGCCTGGCCCTACGATCCTTCGCTGCAGTTCGAAGCCTGGCGCTATTTCAGCCATGCTTTCATGCATTTCTCGCTGATGCATATTCTCTTCAACCTGCTATGGTGGTGGTATCTCGGCGGCGCGGTGGAAAAGCGCATCGGCAGCGGCAAGCTGGTGGTGATCACCGTCATCAGCGCCCTGCTGAGCGGCTTTGTGCAGCACCAGTTTAGCGGCCCGTGGTTTGGCGGCCTGTCGGGCGTGGTCTACGCGCTGATGGGCTATGTCTGGCTGCGGGGCGAGCGCGATCCGCAGAGCGGTATTTATCTGCAGCGCGGGTTAATACTCTTCTCTTTAGTGTGGTTAATTGCTGGCTGGTTTGATGTTTTCGGCATGGCGATCGCCAACGGCGCGCACGTGGCTGGTCTGGCGACCGGTCTGGCGATGGCGTTTGTCGATACCTTGCATGGGCGAAAACGCGCATAAAGACTTACCGACAGGGGTCGGGTAGGCGACATTTTTCCAGGGATATTTCATGAAACAAACACAACGTCATGACGCCATTATCGAGCTGGTAAAAAAACAGGGTTACGTTAGCACGGAAGAGCTGGTTGAGCAGTTTGCGGTCAGCCCGCAGACCATCCGCCGCGACCTGAACGATTTAGCCGAACAGAAAATGATCCTCCGCCACCACGGCGGCGCGGCGCTGCCCTCCAGCTCGGTGAACACCTCCTGGCACGATCGCAAAGCGACCCAGACGGCGGAGAAAGAGCGTATCGCCCGGCGGGTGGCCAGCGAGATCCCGGACGGGGCGACGCTGTTTATCGATATCGGCACCACGCCGGAAGCGGTGGCGCACGCCCTGCTCGATCACAACGATCTGCGGATTGTGACCAATAACCTTAACGTCGCCAACACGCTGATGGTGAAAGAGGACTTCCGCATTATTCTTGCCGGCGGCGAACTGCGCAGCCGCGACGGCGGGATCATCGGAGAAGCCACCCTCGACTTTATCTCGCAGTTCCGTCTCGACTTCGGCATTCTCGGCATCAGCGGCGTCGACAGCGATGGCTCGCTGCTGGAGTTTGATTATCATGAAGTGCGCACCAAGCGCGCGATCATTGAGAATTCACGCCACGTGATGCTGGTGGTGGACCATACTAAGTTTGGCCGTAACGCGATGGTCAACATGGGAAGCATCAGCATGGTCGATGCGGTCTATACCGACGTGCTGCCCCCGGCGGGCGTGCTGAAGGTCATTACCGATAACAACCTCCAGCTCGAGCTGTGCTAAACGGCAACGGCGTCGTCAGACGCCGTATCCCATCATCTTAAGCAACTGCTGGGCATGCTGCACCGCGTCCTGACGGTGGGCGACGCCCAGTTTCTGATACAGATTGCGAATGTGGGTCTTGATGGTGGTGGCCGCCACGTCAAGCTCGCCGGCAATCTGCTCGTTGCTGTAGCCGGAATAGATTAAGCCAAGCACCTGCCATTCGCGCTGGGTCAGCGGGCTGGTGCGGATAAGCTCCGGCACCTCCGGGTGATTCAGCAGCCGCTCGACGAACCCTTCGTCAAAGTGGGCGAATTTGTGGCGATGATGTTGGTTGATGTCGCGCAGAATACGCTGGGCGCGATGCTGCTCCAGCTCCGGCAGGGTGTTCAGCTGGATCAGCTGGCGCAGCTGCTGGGCCATCGCCTCGCCTTCAATCACAAAGTGGTTGATAAAGCCGGTGCGGTTGGCGAGCGTCAGGGCTTCCAGCAGGGCTTTCTGCGCTTCGCTCTTGCGTCCTGCCTGCCAGTACAGCTGGTTGAGCAGCAGCAGGTTGCGGTTGAGATCGCTCATCAAACGCAGCGAACGCGCATTTTCGTTCAGCTCTTCCAGCACCATTTCCGCGGGTTCGAAATCGCCCAGCAGGATCTGCGCGCGGGCAATATTGCGCCATTGGCTCTGCAGGAAGTGGTTATTGGCGAATTCCGGCTTCGGCGTCTGGCGCAGCCAGTTGGCCGCCGCGGTTTTATCGCCGGTCATCTGCCAGTAGATCACCCGCACCTTGTCGGCGTTGGAGACCCAGTCGCTGTGATAGTGACCATTACCGAGCAGGTTTTCCAGTCGGTTCAGGTGGCTGCGGGCATTATCCAGATCGCCGCGCGCCAGCGAGCATTGCACCATGAGCGCCAGGCACTGTAGCTGCTGCTGTGGTTGATAAGTTGAGAGGACCTCCATCCCCTGACGGGCGCAGGCTTCAGCTTCGTCGAGGCGCGCCCATGCCCACAGCAGCTGAGAGCGGATGCGCAACAGGAACTCATGCATCGGCAGCTGCTCAAGATGCTGTTCGCGTACCAGCTGGAAGGCTTTCTCCTGGCTCTCCCAGGCGGCCTGCAGGAAGCCCTGGGCGAACAGAATTTCGCTTTGCTGAATGATGCTCCACAGGGCGTAATGCCACACGTCGTGACGGCGGGCCATCTGTTCGGTCTGCTGCATCACGGCGAGAGATTTGGTCAGTTTACCCTTACAGTGGAGGACTTCGCCATGTACCGAGGTGGCGACGATGCGGCTGTAATAGTTGGCCAGCGGCAGCTCTTCCAGGGCCACCATCGACAGACGTTCCGCCTCGTCCTGGTCGCCGTCGTTAATCGCCACCTGCGCGCGCAGGGCGTTGAAATCGCCATGCATCGCGGTATCCATTTCGACGCTCATCTCCTGCTCGGCGCGCGCCAGCAGGGTGTTGACTTCGCTGTAGCGATGCTGGCTCTGCATCAGCCAGGCCTGCAGCAGGATCAGGCGCGGATTTTCCAGCAGATTTGACCAGGGCAGCGCCGACAGCGACTGCTCCAGCAGGCCTAGTTCGCTATGGTTAAACATGCCCCAGGCGTGATTGAGCAAGATATCGCGCAGCATTTTGGCATCGCCGGCCGCCAGCGCATGGTGGATGGCCTCGCTGGGGAAGCCTTGCGCCATCCAGCTTTCCGCCGCGGCGCGGTGGATCTCCGGCAGTTCAACCGCCAGCTCCCACTGACAGCGCTGGCGCAGGAAACTGCCAAACAGCGGGTGATAGCGGAACCATTCGCCGGAATCATCCATCCGCTGCAGGAACAACCCCTGACGTTCGATCTCCTCCAGCTGCATCTGGCCATTCTCTTCGCCGGTGACGCGAACGATTAACGCGTCGTTCATTGAGCGCAGCAGCGAACTCTTCAGCAAAAAATTGCGCGTGCGGGCGTCGACGTTATCCAGCACTTCATCCACCAGATAATCCGACAGATGGCTGGCGTTAATCCCGGCGAGTCGGCGGGCGGAGTGTTGGGCGGAGGAGTTATTCTGGCGGGCGGAGAGGGCAATGAGCTGCAGCGCGGTGGCCCACCCGGCGACGTCGTCGCACAGCCGGCTGCTGTCGTCGGCTTCGATAGGCGACGTCAGACGGCAGTCGAAAAATTGTTTCGCTTCCTGGTGGGTAAAGGCCAGCTGCTGGCTGCCAATCTCCAGCAGCTGATCGCGGACGCGCAGGTTGGCAATCCCCAGCTGCGGCAGGTTCCGCGACAGGACCACGAGGGTCATATTCTCCGGCTGATGGCGGAGGAAAAAGCGCATCGCGTCATGGATCACCGGATTATTGATCAGATGGTAATCATCAATGACGAGGTACAGCGGGCGCTGCCAGTCGGCGAGTTCAATAAACAGCTGCGCAAAAAGAGAGGAGAGGCTGGCGTACTGGCGCTTTTGCACCATCGCTTCACTGGCCGCGCAGTGGTTGCCGGTGGCCTGCTGGATCGCCGCGATCAGATAACTGGCAAAACGCTCCTGCTGGTTGTCGCCTTCGTCCAGCGAAAACCACCCAAGATCGTTTTTACCTGCGGCCCACTGAGAAATGAGCGTTGTTTTACCGTACCCGGCAGGACTGGTGATCAGCACGAGACGATAATTGTTCGCGCCGGAAAGTTTCGCCAGTAAACGCTCACGAACCACGGTGTGTTCAAGGCGGACCGGACGACTTAATTTGGACGGAATCAACATAGTTCTACATTTCGCTGTGCAAGAGAGAGGTTGCGATTTTTTTTGCGCTTCGTAATTAATATCTAATAAGGTCGGTGATTATGAAATTTATTGCAAGTTATGTCCGAAGTTTATGCTCTTGAATTTGCTCTATGTCACAAATTTCGACATTGGTTGCGAATGGGGAAAAATCGCAGGCAGGACTCGTCGTCAGCGGTTTTTAGCCGGTGGTGAGCGGAGCGGGGAGAGATTAATTTTATGTCTGAAGTAGTTGTTTGTTTTTATTAAATTATTGTCAGTGATTTCTTAGAAGTAATCTTTTTTGCGGGTTAATGTGATGAAATGTGCTTATTTTCCCGGAGGTCTCTATTTATTTTTTTAATAACCCTGCGAAGGGCGGGAAAATTTTTGCCGCGTATTGGCCTGTAACAAATTTCTGGTCGGCAGAAATGGCATCTCGACTGTCATACTGCGGTGATTTTTACAGCATATTTTGGCCTTCTCACCCACACTATAGTGGTCAGGATCACACTTTTCGCTCATCCCCGGCACTCCTCCCTGTCTAATCCCCGTCGGGATGAGGACGATGAATCGGGAGGTCGGCACACTAGCGCCATCGTTTTAGTAAAGGACCCGGATCTCATTATGTCACAGACTTCATTTAACAAAGCTCAGTTTCAGGCTGCACTGACGCGTCAGTGGCAGCGTTTTGGTTTACAGTCCGCTTCCGAGATGACGCAGCGTCAATGGTGGCGCGCCGTCAGCGGAGCGCTGGCGGAACTTCTGTCGGCGCAGCCGGTGGCAAAACCAGCGCAAGGACAGCGTCACGTTAACTACATCTCGATGGAGTTTCTGATTGGCCGCCTGACCGGCAACAACCTGCTCAACCTGGGCTGGTACGAGGGCGTGAGCGACGCGCTGAAAGGCTATGACGTCAACCTCACCGATCTGCTGGAAGAAGAGACCGACCCGGCGCTGGGTAACGGCGGCCTGGGCCGTCTGGCAGCCTGCTTCCTCGACTCCATGGCGACCGTGGGGCAGTCGGCGACCGGTTACGGCCTCAATTACCAGTATGGTCTGTTCCGCCAGTCCTTTGACGACGGCCAGCAGAAGGAAGCTCCGGACGACTGGGGCCGCAGCAGCTACCCGTGGTTCCGCCATAACGACGCGCTGGATGTCCAGGTCGGTATCGGCGGCAAAGTCAGTAAAAACGGCGAGTGGCAGCCGGCGTTCGTCATTACCGGCGAAGCCTGGGACCTGCCGGTGCTAGGCTATCGCAACAACGTCGCCCAGCCGCTGCGTCTGTGGCAGGCCAAACATACTCATCCGTTTAACCTGACCAAATTCAACGACGGCGATTTCCTGCGCGCCGAGCAGCAGGGCATCGACGCGGAAAAACTGACCAAGGTGCTGTACCCGAACGACAACCATCAGGCCGGTAAAAAACTGCGCCTGATGCAGCAGTACTTCCAGTGCGCTTGCTCAGTGGCCGATATCCTGCGTCGTCATCATCTGGCAGGCCGCAAGCTGGCCGAGCTGGCGGATTACGAAGTGATCCAGCTGAACGATACGCACCCGACCATCGCCATCCCGGAGCTGCTGCGCGTGCTGATCGACGAGCACCAGTTGAGCTGGGATGACGCCTGGGCGATCACCAGCAAAACCTTTGCTTACACCAACCATACCCTGATGCCGGAAGCGCTGGAGTGCTGGGATGAGAAGCTGGTGAAAGCGCTGCTGCCGCGCCATATGCAGATCATTAAAGAGATTAACGACCGCTTTAAACTGCTGGTGGACAAAACCTGGCCGGGCGATAAGCAGGTCTGGGCGAAACTGGCGGTGGTGCATAACAAGCAGGTGCGGATGGCCAACATGTGCGTGGTGGGCGGTTTTGCCGTCAACGGCGTAGCGGCGCTGCACTCGGACCTGGTGGTGAAAGATCTGTTCCCGGAATATAACCAGCTGTGGCCGAACAAATTCCATAACGTGACCAACGGCATCACACCGCGCCGCTGGATCAAGCAGTGCAACCCGGCGCTGGCCACGCTGCTGGATGAGACGCTGAAAAAAGAGTGGGCCAATGACCTCGACCAGCTGATCAACCTGGAAAAATACGCTGACGATGCGGCGTTTCGTCAGACCTATCGCGATATTAAGCAGGCCAACAAAGTTCATCTGGCCGAGTTTGTGAAGCAGCGTACCGGGATTGAGATCAACCCGCAGGCGATTTTCGACATTCAGATCAAACGTCTGCACGAGTACAAGCGTCAGCACCTCAACCTGCTGCATATCCTTGCGCTGTACAAAGAGATCCGCGAAAACCCGCAGGCCGATCGCGTACCGCGCGTCTTCCTGTTCGGCGCGAAAGCGGCGCCGGGCTACTATCTGGCGAAGAACATTATTTTCGCCATCAACAAGGTAGCGGAAGCGATCAACAACGACCCGAAAGTCGGCGATAAGCTGAAAGTGGTCTTCCTGCCGGACTACTGTGTTTCGGCTGCGGAAAAACTGATCCCGGCGGCAGATATCTCCGAGCAGATCTCCACCGCGGGCAAAGAAGCCTCTGGCACCGGCAACATGAAACTGGCGCTGAATGGCGCGCTGACCGTCGGGACGCTGGATGGCGCCAACGTGGAAATCGCCGAGCAGGTCGGTGAAGAGAACATCTTTATCTTCGGCCACACGGTAGAAGAAGTGAAAGCCCTGAAAGCGAAAGGCTACGATCCGCTGAAATGGCGTAAAAAAGACAAACTGCTTGATGCGGTGCTTAAGGAGCTGGAGAACGGCACCTATAGCAACGGCGACAAGCATGCCTTCGACCAGATGCTGCACAGCCTGCTGCAGGGCGGCGACCCGTATCTGGTGCTGGCCGATTTCGAAGCCTACGTGGCGGCGCAAAAACGGGTAGATGAGCTGTATCGCGACCAGGAGGCCTGGACCCGCGCGACAATTCTCAACACCGCGCGCTGCGGCATGTTCAGCTCCGACCGCTCGATCCGCGATTATCAGCAACGTATCTGGCAGGCGAAACGCTAAAGGAAGGCCTATGGAGAGTAAACGCCTCGATAATGCCGCGCTGGCGGCGGGCATCAGCCCCAGCTATATCAACGCGCACGGCAAGCCGCAGTCTATCGCGGCTGTCACCAAACAGCGTCTACTGGATGCGATGCATCGCTCAACCGCCGCCACGAAAGTGGCGGTTAACCCGCTGCCGAACGTGAAGATCTTCACCCACGGCAAAAAAATGTCGCTGCCGGTGGCAGGACGCGGTGAGTATCAGTGGATCCTGACCACTGAGGACGGTAAGCAGTATCAGGGTAAAACCCGCGGCGGCGAGACGCTGCCGCTGCCGGCCAAACTGCCGGAGGGGTATCACTCCCTGACGCTCACCCAGGAGGGGGAGCGCTGGCACTGCCGGACCATCGTCGCTCCGGCCCGCTGCTATGAGCCGCAGCCGCTGAAAGAGGGGAAAAAGCTGTGGGGCACCTGCGTGCAGCTGTATACCCTGCGTTCGGAGAAAAACTGGGGGATCGGCGATTTTGGCGATCTGCGCGCCATGCTGCCGGAAATCGCCCGCCGCGGCGGGTCGTTTATTGGTCTCAACCCGATCCATGCTCTCTATCCGGCGAACCCGGAGAGCGCCAGCCCCTATAGCCCGTCTTCACGTCGCTGGCTGAACGTTATCTACATCGACGTCAATGCGGTTGAAGATTTCCAGCGTAGCGAAGAGGCGCAGGCGTGGTGGCAGTCCGCAGCGACGCAGCAGGCCTTGCAGGCGGCGCGGCAAACGGATGATGTGGACTATACCGCGGTCACCACGCTGAAAATGACCGCGCTGCGTATGGCGTGGAAACGATTCTCTCGTCGTGAAGATGAGCAGATGACGGCGTTCCGCGAGTTTGTTCTGCGTGAAGGGGAAAGCCTTTACTGGCAGGCCGCTTTCGATGCGCTGCACGCCTGGCAGGTTCAACAGGACCCGCTGCGCTGGGGCTGGCCGGCCTGGCCGAAGGCCTTTCAGGATATCGACAGCCCGGAGGTGAAAGCCTTCTGCGTCGAGCATGAGGACGACGTCAGTTTCTATCTCTGGCTGCAGTGGCTGGCCTGGAGCCAGTTTGCCGCCTGCTGGGAAACCAGCCAGCGCGATGGGATGCCGATCGGCCTCTACCGCGATCTGGCGGTGGGCGTCGCCGAAGGCGGGTCGGAGACCTGGTGCGACCGTGAGCTGTACTGCCTGAAAGCGTCCGTGGGCGCGCCGCCGGATATTCTGGGTCCGCTGGGCCAGAACTGGGGCCTGCCGCCGATGGATCCGCATATTATTGCCGCTCGCGCCTATGAGCCGTTTATCGACCTGCTGCGCGCCAATATGCAGAACTGCGGCGCGCTGCGCATCGATCACGTGATGTCAGTGCTGCGTTTGTGGTGGATCCCCTATGGTGAAACCGCCGACCATGGCGCTTACGTCCAGTATCCCGTCGACGATCTGCTGTCGCTTCTGGCGCTGGAAAGCCAGCGTCATCGCTGCATGGTGATCGGCGAAGATCTGGGCACGGTACCGGTGGAGATCGTCAGCAAGTTACGCAACAGCGGCGTCTATTCTTATAAGGTGCTCTATTTTGAGAGCGATGCAGAGAAAACGTTCCGCGCGCCGGCGCTGTACCCGGAGCAATCAATGGCTGTGGCGACGACGCACGACCTGCCCACCCTCCGCGGCTACTGGGAAAGCGGCGATCTGACGTTAGGTAAAGCGCTGGGTCTCTATCCTGATGAGGTGGTGCTGCGCGGGCTGTACCAGGACCGTGAGCTGGCGAAACAAGGGCTGCTGGATGCGCTGCATAAGTACGGCTGTCTGCCCAAGCGTGCCGGCCATAAGGCCTCCCTGATGAGCATGACGGGGATCCTCAACCGGGGGATGCAACGTTATATTGCCGACAGCAACAGCGCCCTGCTGGGCCTGCAGCCGGAAGACTGGCTGGAGATGGCGTCGCCGGTCAATATTCCGGGCACCAGCACCGAGTACCCGAACTGGCGCCGGAAGCTTTCCGTCACCCTTGAGCAGATGTTTGCCGATGAACAGGTCAATAAGCTGATTAAGGATCTGGATAAACGGCGCAAGGCGGCGAGCAAAAAAGCCGCCTCCTGATGACACCCCGCCGCGCGCTCCTCTGCGCGGCGAAGAGGATGTCCGATAAAAAAGGCCGGTCCGCATCATGCGGACCGGCCTTTTTCTGTGGCGGGAGTCTCCTTACACCACCATCCCCAGCAGCAGACAGCCTACCAGGCCGCAGACAGAGATAATGGTTTCCAGTACCGACCAGGACCTGATGGTCTCGCCGATGGTCAGGTTAAAGTACTCTTTGAACAGCCAGAAGCCCGGATCGTTCACGTGGGAGAAGATAACGCTGCCGGAGCCGACCGCGATAACCATCAGCTCCGGGCTGACGCCGGTGGTGGCGATCAGCGGCGCGGCGATCCCGCCCGCGGTGATGGCGGCAACGGTCGCCGAACCCAGCGCGATACGCAGCACCGCGGCGATGGACCACGCCATAAACAGCGGAGACATATTCGATTCGTGCATGATAGAAGCGATGTATTTATCCATGCCGCTATCCACCAGCACCTGTTTGAAGGCGCCGCCGCCGCCGATGATCAACAGCATCATGGCGATGATTTTAATAGAAGAGGTCAGGGTATCGTTGATCTGCTCCATGGAGCGGCCGCGGTTCAAACCGAAGGTGAACAGGGCGATCAGTACCGCAATCAGGGTGGCCATCACCGGGTCGCCGAAGAACTCGGCAATCGGCAGGAAGGCGTGGCCTTTCGGCAGGATCATCTCGGCCACGGCGCGCATCGCCATCAGGATCACCGGAACCAGCGAGGTCCAGACGCTGACGCCAAAGCCAGGCATCTCTTCTTCAGTGAACACTTTCGGGTTATGCAGGCCTTCCGGGATCGGCTTATCAATGCCTTTCAGGAAACGGGCGAAAACCGGGCCGGCGAGAATAACCGTCGGGATAGCCAGAATGGTGCCGTAGAGCAGCGTTTTACCCATATCGGCGTGGAAGATGGTGGCGATCGCGGTCGGACCCGGGTGCGGCGGCAGGAAGCCATGGGTGACGGAGAGCGCGGCGGCCATCGGTACGCCGACGTACAGCAGCGGAATACGGGCCGAGGCGGCGATGGTAAACACCAGCGGCAGCATCAGCACGAAGCCCACTTCATAGAACAGGGCGAAACCGACGGTGAAGCCCGTCAGGACCACCGCCCATTGAATATGCTTCTTACCGAACTTATTGATAAGCGTGGTGGCGATACGCTGAGCGCCGCCGCAGTCTGCCAGCAGCTTACCGAGCATAGCGCCGAAGCCCATGATCAGCGCGAGGCTGCCAAGGGTGCCGCCAACGCCATTTTTGATGGAAACGATCACTTTATCCAGTGGCATACCCTGCATTAATCCGACGGCGAGCGCCACCAGAACCAGCGCAATGAAGCCGTTCATTTTGAAACGGATCATTAACAGCAATAACAGGGCAACCCCGAAAGCAACGATGACTAATGGCATGATTTACCTGGCCTTAATTTGTTATGGGTAACGTCAAAGTTTGAACCTGTAGAGCATCCGCTCCGTCAGGGAGCAAAATAGTCTGGCACCGTAAACGCTTGCATTATCCTTACCCAGAGAAAGGATAGCTGGCTATTTTTTGCCGGTGGTGCCTGAAGTGGATGATACGGGTAACATGTGAGGGTTGAGAATCACCTGACCGGGGAAAATGTTAAATATGAGACTTAAGTCATACTCTTTCCCCGGTTTTTGCCGGTCGTTTAGTGGGAGATGTTGCGCGGTAACACAGAAAGGAGCAAGGAGAGCCGGCGACAGGGTGCCGCCGGAGGAAAGGCTTAGTAGTAGGAGTGCTCGCCGCGCTGGTGCTCGGTCAGATCGCGAACCCCTTTCAGCTCTGGAAACTCGTTCAGCAGCTGTTTTTCAATACCTTCTTTCAGGGTTACGTCGACCATCGAGCAGCCATTGCATCCGCCGCCGAACTGCAGGATAGCCAGACCGTCGTCGGTGATCTCCATCAGCGACACGCGACCGCCGTGGCCGGCCAGCTGCGGGTTAATCTGCGACTGCAGCAGGTACTCGACGCGCTCCATCAGCGGGGCATCGTCAGCGACTTTGCGCATTTTGGCGTTCGGCGCTTTCAGGGTCAGCTGCGAGCCAAGCTGGTCGGTGACGAAATCAATTTCAGCGTCTTCCAGATAGGGCGCGCTGAGCTCATCGACATAGGCGGTCAGCTGTTCAAATTTCAGCGCCGTGTCGGTGTCTTCCACCGCATCCGGTGGGCAGTAGGATACGCCGCACTCAGCGTTTGGGGTGCCGGGATTAATCACAAATACGCGAATTTGCGTCCCTTCTTCCTGATTTGCCAGCAGTTTGGCAAAGTGCGCTTGTGCAGCATCGGAAATACGGATCATAGCGTTGGCCTAATAGTTGACTATTTTACTGGGTTATAATACGCCCATCAGCGGGGGTCTACAAGGTACGGCATATACACCATACCTGAACCGTCGCGGCGCCGTTTCGCAAAAGCAGGCGGGATATCTCGGCGACGGTGCTGCCGGTCGTGACGACATCATCCACCAGAGCGATATGGAGTCCCTGGACGGCAAATTCAAGCTGAAAGGCATTTTTCAGGTTCTGCCTGCGCAGGCGGGCATTGAGCGAATGCTGCACGGCGCCCGCTCGCTGGCGCGTCAGGCCGTCGCGACGCCAGACGCACCCACGCCAGCGGGCCAACGGTCGGCACAGCTCATCGCACTGATTATAACCCCGGCGCCAGCGGCGGCGATGCCACAGCGGCACGCCGACCAGCGCGTCTACCGGCGGCAAATCGTCGCGCTGTTTAAGGCGCAGCAGCAGCAGGCGCGCCAGGGTGGGGCCCAGTTCCGGACGATGGTGAAACTTCAGCTGCCGCACCAGGTCGCTCAACGGCGAACGATAGTCATTGACCGCCACCATTCGATGCCAGGGCGGCGGCTTTTGCAGGCAGCGGCCGCAGGGATGCCGGGACATTGCCGCCGGCAGGCCGCACTGCGGGCAGAGCGGGGGGCAGGCGAGCAGGGCGCGGCTGCAGCGAGAGCAGATCCCCCAGCGGGCGACCGCCAGCGGCATTTGGCATAGCCAGCATAAGCTGTGTGCTGTTAGCATATTTGGCCTTCTGTCCAGTAAAAAAGAGAACGGTAACGGATGAACGACATCTGGTGGCAAACAATCGGCGAAGGTGATTGTCATCTTGTGCTGCTGCACGGTTGGGGACTGAACGCTCAGGTCTGGGATTGCATCACGCCGCAGCTGGCTTCGCATTTTACCCTTCACCTGGTGGACCTGCCTGGCTATGGCCGTAGCGGCGGGTTTGGGGCGATGTCGCTGGAGGCGATGGCGCAGCGGGTGCTGGAGCAGGCTCCGCCTCAGGCGGTGTGGCTGGGCTGGAGCCTGGGCGGGCTGGTGGCCAGCCAGGTCGCGATTATGCGTCCGCAACGGGTGCAGGCGCTGGTAACGGTTGCCTCTTCCCCCTGTTTCGCGGCTCATGAGGACTGGCCCGGCATCAAGCCGGAGGTGCTGGCCGGATTTCAGCAGCAGCTGAGCGAGGATTTCCAGCGCACCGTCGAGCGGTTCCTCGCACTGCAAACCATGGGCACGGAGAGCGCCCGTCAGGATGCGCGGGCGTTAAAGCAGGCGGTGCTCTCGCTGCCGATGCCTTCCGCTGAGGCGCTGAACGGCGGTCTGGAGATCCTCAGAACCGTCGATCTGCGCCAGGCGCTGGTCGGGCTGCCGATGCCGTTTCTGCGGCTGTACGGTCGACTGGACGGGTTGGTGCCGCGCAAGATTGTCCCGCTGCTGGATAAGCTATGGCCGGAAAGCGAGTCAATTCTCTTTGACAAGGCAGCGCATGCGCCGTTTGTTTCCCATCCCGCGGCCTTTTGCGAGCCGCTGATGGCGCTCAAAAAACGGCTGGAGTAATTTTTTTTGCCGCGCCATGGTAAAAGGGCCATTCACAGCAATACTTAGGTTGTTACGGTGGTTGATTATTTCATTCCGCCACCGTGACCTACAATAACAACCTAATGGAGAGTAGAGGCTATGAAACTTGTTACAGGAATGGTTGCATCTCTGGTGATTGGCTGTCTGTCTTTTGGCGCATTCGCAGCGAAAGAGATCCAAAAAGAGGACGTGGCGAAGATGAATCTGACCAAGGTCGGCAGCATCACGACCTCAAGGACGACCTCGCCGATGGACGCCCGACGCGATCTGTCGAAAAAAGCTGATGAGCTGGGTGGAAAATACTTTGTGGTGATTGCCGGGCAGAAAAACGAAAAAACCGTTCACGCTAACGCTGACGTGTATAAATAATCCAGTCATAAAAAACGGGCCTGTTGGCCCGTTTTTCTCTGCTGTCACACTCGTTTTACCTCATGGCGCTGGCTGGCCTTACTCCCTTCATCGCAGCGCCCACCACTCCTGCTGGCACGCCGCTTTCCCTTCAGGACAGCTTTTACAGCTGCCGGAGAGGCAGCCCTCGCTCGTTTCGCTGATCCGTACCACCTTGCCCATGGCTTCCATGCGTTCGAGCATGGCGTCAATCAGCGGCTGAGGCGTCCGCAGGCGGGCGCTGAGCTGTTTCGCCTCCATGCGGCCCTGCAGGGCCAGCATATCGCGGACTTCCATTAACGACGCCACCGCTCCTCCTTAGTGGCAATCGCCAGCCGGGCTGGAACAGCAGGAGGTCGGCGTTTTCCGGGTGGCCAGCAGCGAGACGTCAACCCGGCTGCGCGCCCGACGCAGCAGACCGAAGAGCACTACGTTGAACAATACCACCGCCAGGATACACGCCAGGCTGTAGCGCGGATGGTCGCTAAAGCTGACGGTCTGGTAGTAGAGCGTCGAGAGCGAATAGGCGATATTCAGCCCCCACAGAATGGAGAAGGTCATCCAGCCGCGGCTCGATTCGCGGGCGATGGCGCCCATCACCGAGATGCAGGGGATGTAGAGCAGAACGAAGATCAGATAGCTGTAAGCCGCCGCGGCGCTGCCAAATTTACTGCCCATCACGCCCATCGCGCCGGTGGCCATTTCGCCATCGCCTTTGCTGGCTTCGATGGGGTTGGCCAGGACGCTGAGGCTGAAGGTGTCTTTCAGTCCCTGCCATGTCTCGTCGACGGCCGCCAGCAGTTCTTCGCCGAGGCTGAAGGTCCGCGGATTGAACTCCTCGTTCTGGATATCTTCGGCGGTATAGAGGGTGTTCAGCGTACCGACCACCACCTCCTTCGCCATCGCGCCGGTAAACAGGCCCACGGTGGCCTGCCAGTTATCTTCATGTACGCCGATCGGTTTAAACACCGGAGTAATGACCCGGCTCACCGAGGCCAGCGCGGAGTCGTTGATGTTGTCGACGACCTTACCGCTCAGCGAGAAGCTGTTCAGCGCGCTGAGGAAGATGCTGACAATGACGATCACCTTCCCGGCGCGCAGCACAAAGCCTTTCAGGCGCTGCCAGGTCTGGATAATCAGGCTCTTGATATGCGGGACGTGGTACACCGGCAGCTCCATCACGAACGGCGAGGCTTCGCCGCGCATAATGGTGTGCTTCAGCATCAGGCCGGTGAGAATGGCCATCACAATGCCCAGCACGTAGAGCGAGAAGACCGCCAGCGCGCCGTTCTGACCAAAGAACGCGGCCGCGAAAACGGCGAAGATCGCCAGCCGCGCGCCGCAGGACATAAACGGCGCCATCATAATGGTCATCAGACGTTCGCGCGGGGCGTCGAGGGTGCGGGCGCCCATCACCGACGGCACGTTACAGCCGAAACCGACAATCAACGGGACAAAGGATTTTCCCGGCAGGCCGAGGGCTTGCATCAGGCGGTCCATGACAAAGGCGGCGCGCGCCATGTAGCCGGAGTCCTCAAGGAAAGAGAGGAACAGATACATCATGCCGATCTGCGGCACCAGCGGCAGCACGGTGTTGATACCGCCGCCGATCCCCTGGGCGAGGAACACGGTCAGCCAGTCCGGGAAGTGCAGGGTGTAGCCCAGCCATTGAATACCGTGAATAAAGACCGCGACCGAGCCGGCGTCAAAAATCGGCTGCAGCGCGCCGCCGATGTTGATCGCCAGCAGGAACATCAGATACATGACAAAGAGAAAAATCGGCAACCCGAGGAAGCGGTTGAGGATCACCTTGTCCATCGCCGCGGTAAAGCGGCTTGGCTCGGCGGTCAGGGTGTTACTGACGGCGTCGCAAATGGCGGCGATGGTCTGATAGCGCGCGTCAGCGATATGCAGCGCCGGGTCGTCGATCTCGTCGCTAAGATTCGCCAGGGCGATATCCAGTTTATCGGCGGCGTCGCCGGCATAGGCCCGGCTGTAGATGTCGCCCTCCAGCATCTGCAGACCGAGCCAGCGCCGTTGCTTGACCGGGATCTGCGCTGACATCTGCTGCGCCAGCAGGTCAGCTTCGCGCAGCAGCGGCTGCGGATAATGGACCAGCTCAATATCGCTGTTCGCCTGATGACGGTCGAGGGCAATCTTCAGCGCTTCGATCCCGCGTCCGCGGGTCGAAACCAGCGGAATGACCGGGCAGCCGAGGCGCGCGGCGAGGGCATCGATATCGATACGCACCTGCTGCTTTTCGGCAATATCCAGCATGTTCAGCGCCACGACGCAGGGGATCCCAAGCTCAAGCAGCTGCAGCGTCAAATAGAGGTTTCGCTCGAGGTTGGAGGCGTCGACCACGTTAATCAGCATGTCGGCCTCGCCGCTGAGGATGTAGTGGCAGGCGATCTGCTCGTCCAGCGAGGTCTGCGAAGAGATGGTGGTCAGAGAGTAGGTCCCGGGGAGGTCAACCAGCGTGACCTGGTGGTCAGTGGTGGCGAATACGCCCTCTTTACGCTCAACGGTGACCCCGGCCCAGTTGCCCACGCGCTGGCGGGCGCCGGTCAGTTGATTAAATAAAGTGGTCTTGCCGGAATTAGGATTACCAATTAAACCAACGGTTAATTTTTTCATATTTCAGACTCTTGTGCCGGGCCAGCCGTTATTGTGCAACCGCTTCCAGTTCGATTAAGGCGAGATCTTTTTTGCGTAATACCAAACTGACGCGTCGGGTTTCAATATGAACAGGATCGCCGAGCGGCGCCACGCGCACCACATGAAAAGAGGATCCGGGCAGCATGCCGAGGGAGAGCAATTTCTGACGGTATGCTGGGCTAATATCGCGGGAGAATCCAATGATTTTCCACGCACTATCAGGTGTGAATTGCATAGGGCCTACTTGTCTATCGCTAACCGAAGATGAATTGACCGGGCGTCGGGATGTCACCGCGCCGGATACCATAGCCAACGAAAAAAGAAAAAATCATTCTGAAAGTGATGATAATGAGAATGGTTTTTATCATCAATACATATGATGCGATCAACGCTATTTTTAAAGCGGAAATCACTTTTTTATTGATGTGCCGCAAAATCTGTCTGTGATCGAAAATGCACGAAATATTATTTCGGCGATCTAATGTTTAATTAAGGTTTCTTAAGTTAACGAAATGAAAATATTAATTTCGCTGTCTTCAGGCGTGGAATAAAAACAGGTTATCAGAAACAACTGAACCTGTTTTGCGCGTGATGGCGATGGCCTGGTCATGAAAAGAAAACTGCCCCTGAAAAGGGGCAGGGTGGGATTAGCGTTTTTTACCCATCGCCGCCGCGAGGGCATCCATCATCGCGCTGTTGCCGGCAGGCTGCGCTTCGCGACCGCGAGGTTTGGCGGCTTTCGCGGCCGGGCGGTTGCCCTGCGGGCGATCCTGACCGCCGCCGCGGCGGGCGTTGCTGTCGCCCGGCTGCTCGTCGAGACGCATGGTCAGGGCGATACGCTTACGCGGCAGATCGACTTCCATGACCTTGACCTTCACGATGTCGCCCGCTTTCACCACGGTGTGCGGATCTTCAACAAACTTGTCAGAAAGCGACGAAATGTGGACCAGTCCGTCCTGATGGACGCCGATATCGACAAATGCGCCGAAGTTGGTGACGTTGGTGACGGCCCCTTCCAGAATCATCCCCGGCAGCAGATCGTTCATGGTCTCTACGCCGTCTGCGAACTTCGCTGTCTTAAACTCCGGACGCGGGTCGCGGCCCGGTTTTTCCAGCTCTTTGATGATGTCGGTCACGGTCGGTACGCCGAACTTCTCATCGGTGAAATCCACGGCCTTCAGGTGGCGCAGCGCACTGCTATTGCCCATCAGATCTTTCAGCGCCTGCTGGGTAGCGGCCAGAATGCGTTCGACCACCGGGTAGGCTTCCGGGTGAACGGTGGAGGCATCCAGCGGGTTGTCGCCGTGGTTGATACGCAGGAAGCCGGCGCACTGTTCAAAGGCTTTCGGCCCCAGGCGGCTGACCTTCAGCAGCTGCTGGCGGTTCTGGAACTGGCCGTTCTCGTCGCGCCAGGCGACGATGTTCTGCGCCATCATGCGGGTCAGGCCGGCCACGCGGGTCAGCAGCGGCACGGAGGCGGTGTTCAGGTCAACGCCAACGGCGTTCACGCAGTCTTCCACCACCGCGTCCAGCTTACGCGCCAGCTGGGTCTGGCTGACATCGTGCTGATACTGGCCGACGCCAATGGATTTCGGGTCGATTTTCACCAGCTCGGCCAGGGGATCCTGCAGACGGCGGGCAATGGAGACCGCGCCGCGCAGCGACACGTCGAGGTCAGGGAACTCCTGCGCCGCCAGCTCGGAGGCGGAGTAAACGGAAGCCCCGGCTTCGCTGACGATCACCTTCTGGGCGGTGACCTTCGGGAACTGTTTCTGCACGTCGAGGAAGAAACGCTCGGTTTCACGCGAGGCGGTGCCGTTGCCGATCGCCACCAGCTCGACGTTGTGCTTCTCGCACAGCGCCGCCACGACAATCGCCGCTTTAGCCGCCTGGCCGGTGTGGGGGTAGATGGTATCGGTGGCCACCAGTTTGCCGGTACCGTCAACCACGGCCACTTTCACCCCGGTGCGCAGGCCCGGGTCAAGGCCCATGGTAGCGCGCAGCCCGGCGGGCGCAGCCATCAGCAGGTCGTGCAGGTTGCGGGCGAAGACGTTAATAGCTTCGTCTTCGGCGCGCTCGCGCACGGTACCCATCAGCTCGGTTTCGAGATGCATCAGGACTTTGATCCGCCAGGTCCAACTGACGACGCCTTTACGCCAGCTGTCCGCCGGGGCGTTATTCAGGCGCAGGCCCAGATGGTCGATAATAATCTGCTCGCCGTGGCTCTCTTTCGGCGGCTCGTCAAACTGCGGGTCAGCGTTTAAAGAGAGCTGCAGGACGCCTTCGTTGCGACCGCGGAACATCGCCAGCGCGCGATGCGACGGCACGGTGGCGATCGGTTCATGGTGATCGAAGTAGTCGCGGAATTTGGCGCCTTCCTCTTCTTTGCCGCTGACGACGGTGGAGACCAGGTGGGCGTTTTTCCACAGATAGTCACGGACCTTCGCCAGCAGCGCGGCGTCTTCGGCAAAACGCTCCATCAGGATATAGCGCGCGCCATCCAGCGCCGCTTTGCTGTCGGCCACGCCTTTATCGGCATCAATATATTTTGCGGCTTCCGTTTCCGGATCGTGGGACGGTTCGTTCCACAGCAGGTCAGCCAGCGGCTCCAGCCCCGCTTCGATAGCGATTTGCCCGCGGGTGCGGCGCTTCGGTTTATACGGCAGGTAGAGATCTTCCAGTTCAGTTTTGCTGAGCGTGGTGTTGATGGCTTTTTCCAGCGCGTCGGTCAGTTTGCCCTGTTCAGCGATGGATTTGAGGATCGCCTGACGACGGTCTTCCAGTTCGCGCAGATAGCCGAGGCGGGTTTCCAGATTACGCAGCTGCGTGTCATCCAGACCGCCGGTGACTTCTTTACGATAACGTGCAATAAACGGCACGGTGTTCCCTTCATCAAGCAGGCGAACGGCAGCTTCTACCTGTTCGGCTCTGGCCTGAAGTTCACCCGCAATAATGCGGCAGAGCGAATCATTCATCATGGCTTTTAATTCATCTTTAGGGTCAAAAATCAGGGACTAGTTATACGGACTGACGGCTGAAAATGCCAGTCGCGCCGGGCGTCTCTCGGAAAGTTCTTGTCTATTTAACGTATTCGATCTCGTTGACATACCAGCTGGCTTCGCCCGCCGGCGTGTTGACGATGGCCAGATCGCCAACCTCTTTTTTTAACAGTGCGCGCGCCATCGGCGAGTCGATGGAGATATAGTCTTTGCGGCCAAAAATTTCATCGTAACCGACGATGCGAAAGCGCTTGATATCGCCTTCATCGTTTTCAATCTCTACCCAGGCGCCGAAGAAGACTTTGCCCTCCTGCTGTGGGGAGTAATCGACGATCTTTAACTGTTCCAGACATTTGGTCAGATAGCGGACCCGGCGATCGATCTCGCGCAGGCGCTTTTTGTTGTACTGGTAATCCGCGTTCTCGCTGCGGTCGCCAAGGCTGGCGGCCCAGGTCACCTTTTTGGTCACTTCCGGGCGCTCCTGGCGCCACAGGTAGTCCATCTCCTGCTTCAGTTTTTCATATCCCTCGCGGGTGATCAGCGGCGTTTTCATCGTGAGTTCAACCTTCTGACAGTCTGTCGTTGCGCACAATTTGTAGCGCGTAATAATACCGACAGGATAAATACTGTGTCTTATGATTAAATGTATACTTAACCTGCTGTTAAATATGCTTTGTAACAATTTAGCCTGGAATATATACCAGATTTAGCTGGTGAGCGCGCCGGGCTTTTTTGAGAATACGCACTGACTATTGCAGTGAACCTTTGGGAGTACAAACAATGCAAGAGAATTATAAGATTCTGGTTGTGGATGACGACATGCGCCTGCGTGCGCTGCTCGAACGTTATCTGACCGAGCAGGGCTTCCAGGTTCGTAGCGTGGCGAACGCCGAACAGATGGATCGTCTGTTAACCCGCGAATCCTTCCACCTGATGGTGCTGGATCTGATGCTGCCTGGGGAAGATGGTCTCTCGATTTGCCGCCGTCTGCGCAGCCAGAGCAACCCGATGCCGATCATTATGGTGACGGCGAAAGGCGAAGAGGTTGATCGTATTGTGGGCCTGGAGATCGGGGCCGACGACTACATTCCGAAGCCGTTCAACCCGCGTGAACTGCTGGCCCGCATCCGGGCGGTGCTGCGCCGTCAGGCGAACGAGCTGCCGGGCGCGCCGTCGCAGGAAGAGGCGGTTATCGCCTTTGGTAAATTCAAACTGAACCTGGGCACCCGCGAGATGTTCCGTGAAGACGAGCCGATGCCGTTGACCAGCGGCGAGTTTGCGGTCCTGAAGGCGCTGGTAAGCCATCCTCGTGAGCCGCTGTCGCGCGATAAGTTAATGAACCTCGCTCGCGGCCGCGAATACTCTGCGATGGAGCGTTCCATCGACGTACAGATCTCCCGCCTGCGCCGCATGGTGGAAGAGGACCCGGCGCATCCGCGCTATATCCAGACCGTCTGGGGTCTGGGCTACGTCTTCGTCCCGGACGGTTCTAAGGCATGAAACGCGTGCGCTTTTCGCCGCGCAGCTCCTTTGCTCGCACGCTGCTCCTGATCGTCACCTTGCTGTTCGTCAGCCTGGTGACGACCTATCTGGTAGTACTGAATTTCGCGATCCTGCCAAGTCTCCAGCAGTTTAATAAAGTATTGGCCTACGAAGTGCGTATGCTGATGACTGATAAGCTGCAGCTGGAGGATGGCACCCAGCTGGTGGTGCCCCCGGCGTTTCGCCGTGAAATTTATCGCGAGCTGGGGATTTCGCTCTATTCCAATGAAGCGGCGGAAGACGCAGGCCTGCGCTGGGCGCAGCATTATGAATTCTTGAGCCAGCAGATGGCTCATCAGCTTGGCGGCCCCACTGAGGTGCGGGTGGAGGTCAATAAAAGCTCCCCCGTGGTGTGGCTGAAGACCTGGCTCTCGCCCAATATTTGGGTGCGGGTGCCGCTGACCGAGATCCATCAGGGCGACTTCTCGCCGCTGTTCCGCTATACCCTGGCGATCATGCTGCTGGCGATAGGCGGCGCCTGGCTGTTTATCCGTATTCAGAACCGCCCGCTGGTGGATCTGGAGCATGCGGCGCTGCAGGTCGGGCGCGGCATTATTCCGCCGCCGCTGCGTGAGTATGGCGCCTCCGAAGTGCGTTCGGTGACGCGCGCCTTCAACCACATGGCCGCGGGCGTGAAGCAGCTGGCCGACGACCGTACGCTGCTGATGGCTGGGGTCAGCCATGATTTACGGACTCCGCTGACCCGCATTCGTCTGGCCACCGAGATGATGGGCGAGCAGGACGGCTATCTCGCGGAGTCGATCAACAAAGATATCGAAGAGTGCAACGCCATCATCGAGCAGTTTATCGACTATCTGCGCACCGGGCAGGAGATGCCGATGGAGCTGGCGGATCTGAATGCGGTGCTGGGGGAAGTGATCGCAGCGGAGAGCGGCTATGAGCGGGAGATCGCTACCGCCCTGCAGGCCGGCGAAATTCCGGTACGCATGCATCCTCTGTCTATCAAGCGCGCGCTGGCGAATATGGTGGTCAACGCGGCCCGCTATGGCAATGGCTGGATCAAGGTCAGCAGCGGCAGCGAAGCGAGCCGGGCCTGGTTCCAGGTAGAAGATGACGGACCGGGGATTAAACCTGAGCAGCGAGAGCACCTGTTTCAGCCGTTTGTACGCGGCGACAGCGCCCGCAGCACCAGCGGCACCGGGCTGGGGTTGGCGATTGTTCAGCGTATTATCGATAATCACAACGGGCGGCTGGAGATTGGCTCCAGCGAACGCGGCGGGTTACTGATCCGCGCCTGGCTGCCGGTGCACCGGGTACTGGCGCCGATGAAACCGGCCAAAGAGAGCTGATCGCGCCCGCGGTTGGTTGGTCAGAACGTTGCACAATAAAAAGCCGGGCAAGCCCGGCTTTTTCATCTTTGTGCCCGTTAGCGCTGCGGCCCTGCCGCCACCAGCGCGGCGCCCGCTGGCGTATCGGTATACTTCTCAAAGTTCTCAATAAACAGCTTCGCCAGCTGATCGGCTTTTTCCTGCCACTGCTCCGGGGAACCATAGGTGCTGCGCGGATCGAGGATCTGGGGATCCACGCCCGGGAGGGCCGTCGGGATCTGCAGGTTAAACATCGGCAGGGTAAAGGTCTCCGCGTTGTCCAGCGAGCCATTGAGGATGGCGTCGATGATGGCGCGGGTATCTTTAATCGAGATGCGCTTGCCGGTGCCGTTCCAGCCGGTATTGACCAGATAAGCCTGCGCGCCGGCCGCCTGCATGCGTTTGACCAGCACTTCGGCGTACTGCGTCGGGTGCAGCGACAGGAAGGCGGCGCCGAAGCAGGCGGAGAAAGTTGGCGTGGGTTCGGTCACGCCGCGCTCGGTGCCGGCCAGTTTGGCGGTAAACCCGGACAGGAAATGGTACTGCGTCTGATCGGCGGTCAGGCGGGAGACCGGTGGCAGTACGCCGAACGCATCGGCCGTCAGGAAGATCACTTTGGTGGCGTGACCCGCTTTGGAGACCGGTTTGACGATATTATCGATATGGTCGATGGGGTAGGAGACGCGGGTGTTTTCGGTCTTTGAGCCGTCATCGAAATCGATTGTCCCGTCGGCGCGCACTACTACGTTTTCCAGCAGGGCGTTGCGGCGAATGGCGTGATAGATATCCGGCTCGGCCGCTTCAGAGAGCTTGATGGTCTTGGCGTAGCAGCCCCCTTCGAAGTTAAACACCCCGTCGTCATCCCAGCCATGTTCGTCATCGCCAATCAGGCGGCGTTTCGGGTCGGTGGAGAGGGTGGTTTTGCCGGTGCCTGAGAGGCCGAAGAAAATGGCGACATCGCCTTTCTCGCCCACGTTGGCAGAACAGTGCATGGAGGCGATGCCCTTCAGCGGCAGCAGGTAGTTCATGATCGAGAACATCCCTTTCTTCATCTCGCCGCCGTACCAGGTGCCGCCGATCAGCTGAATGCGCTCGGTGAGGTTGAAAGCGATGAAGTTTTCCGAGTTCAGGCCCTGCTCTTTCCACTGCGGGTTGGTGCACTTCGCGCCGTTCATCACGATGAAGTCGGGCGTGAATTCCGCCAGCTCTTCGTCGCTCGGGCGGATGAACATGTTTTTAACGAAGTGCGCCTGCCAGGCCACTTCGGTAATGAAACGTACGCTGAGACGGGTATCGGCGTTAGCGCCGCAGAAGGCGTCGACGATAAACAGGCGTTTACCGGACAGCTGCTGTGTTACCAGCCCTTTCAGATGCTGCCAGGTTTCCTGCGAAAGCGGCTTGTTGTCGTTTTTACCCTTGCCTTTATCGGACCACCAGACGGTATCGCGGGTGGTGTCGTCGCGCACGAGGTACTTATCTTTCGGAGAACGACCGGTAAAAATGCCCGTGTCGACGGCGATAGCACCGAGACTGGTTAATACGCCACGTTCGTAGCCTTCCAGGTTGGGGTCGAGCTCTTCCTGAAACAACATGTCGTAGCTGGGATTGTGGACGATATCCTGAACGTCATTGATACCATAAGCCTTGAGATCCTGCGGGGTTAAACCATGATTAACGCGCATGTCACTGCTCCTTAGCCAAGATGTACTGCTGTAAATTGTAGGGTTTATTACCGGGTATTGACCGCGACCAGGCTCATAGATTTACGTATCTCGACATTCTTCAGAATGACGAAAAAAACGGTGACTCCTGTCACGAAGTGAAGTGGATTATCTCAGGAAATGGCTGGATGGTGGGGTTAGATGTTTCTCAATGGTTAAAAAGTAATTAAAAAAACTACTGAAATGTGAATGTAATCGCTTTCCTGGAATAAAATTACGTAACTCTTTCAGCGAAAATCGATTCAACTCGTGAATAAATAAAAGTCAGACACCGGGCGACAAACCACATCGCCGCCCGGTGCCTGAAGAAGAAGTGAGGATTAATGGACCTGCGGATCGGCCGGAGAGGCGTTATTACGGATCTCGGCGATGTCCATGGCGTTGAAGATATAGTGGTTACCGCAGTAGTCGCAGTGCATATCAATCTCGCCTTCGTCGGCAAGGATGCTATCTATCTCTTCGTCCGGCAGGGTTTTCAGCGCGCCGGCGCAGCGTTCGCGGGAGCAGGTGCACTTGAACTCCACGCTCTGCGGATCGTAGACCGTGACTTCTTCTTCATGGTACAGACGCCACAGCACATCGTTCGCCGGCAGGGTGAACAGCTCTTCAGCCTTGATGGTCTCGGTGAGCGTCGCCAGGTGCTCAAAGTCGGCAGTCTGGGCATCCTGCGCCGGCATCACCTGCAGCAGCATCCCGCCCGCCATCGGCTGACCTTCATGTTCGCCGGTGCGGATAATAAGGCGCGTCGGCAGCTGCTCTGAACGCTGGAAGTAATCTTCCAGGCAGGCGGCCAGCGTATCGCCTTCCAGACCGACCACGCCCTGATAACGCTCACCCTCTTCCGGGGAGATGGTGATGACCAGATAGCCGTTGCCGACCATCGCTTTCAGATCCGCATCGTCCGCAATCTCGCCCTGCACGCGCGCGACGCCGCGCAGCTGCTGCTGGTTATTGCCATTGATGACCGCCAGCTGTAAAGGCCCATCGCCCTGCAGCTGCACGGTGATGTCGCCGGCAAATTTCAGCGTCGCAGTCAGCAGACTGGTGGCGACCAGCAGCTCCGCCAGCACCGTTTTCACCGGCTGGGGATAAGTGTGATTCGCCAGAATCTGTTCCAGGGTTTCCGACACCGTCACCAGCTCGCCGCGCACGGCATAGTTTTCAAACAGATAACGATGTAATTGATCGTGTTGAGTCATAATCATCTCTCTTTCTGGCGCGAGTTACTCACTCTCGCCGTGTTTAAATCTCATCAGGTCGCGGCGCTCTTTCTTGTCCGGACGTCTGTCAGGGTGCGGCATGGTCAGGGCGTTCATTTTGCGCGCCAGGGCCATTTTTTCACGCTTCTCGATACTCTCAGCCGTCTCTTCATACAGGGTGACGGCTTCGCTTGCCGGGCGGCGCTGTTCGGTGATACCGACGATGCGCACCGTCCGCTCGTCGTTGCCCTGACGCAGCGTTAGCATGGCGTCCAGTTCGACGATTTTCCCGGGCTTGCTGCGTTGTCCGTTGTAATGCACCTTGCCGCCTTCAATCATCTCTCGCGCCAGCGCGCGGGTCTTGTAAAAGCGGGCGGCCCAAAGCCATTTGTCCAGTCTGACGGTTTCGGTAGGCTTCTCTTTCATCGCCTCTCCTTCGGGGTAAGCGAAGGGATCAGTCGTCGGTAATCATTCAGCCCCGGATGGCGCAGATACTGCTTTTCCGCCAGCCCGGAGTCGGGATTGGTAATGCCCAGGCAGTAACGAATGCCAAACTCCCTCGCGGCATCCAGAATTGCCTCGCTGTCGTCGACAAACAGCGTTTTATGCGCCTCAAGGCCGGTTTCCTCCGCCACGGCGCGCCACAGACGCTGATCCTCTTTCGGATAACCAAATGTGTGGGTGGAAAGTAATAAATCAAGGTGCGCATCCAGGCCGGTGTGTTTGAGTTTCACCGCCAGATTGTGGGGATGGGCATTGGTCAACAGAATACGTCGCTTACCGCTGGCCTTGAGCGCATCAAGGAACGGCACGGTATCCTCACGCAGCGTGGCGCGCGGACCCTGTTCGCTGGTCATCGCACAAATATCCAAACCCAGGCGCTCGCTCCAGTAATCCAGACAGTACCAGTTTAGCGTATGCTGCACGGCGTGATACTCCTGGTGCATGGCCTCTTTCGCCTGTTGCAGATTGAGGCCGCGGGCGGCCCCCCAGGTTTCCGGCACCAGCGTTTGCCAGAAATAGTTGTCGAAAGCGAGATCCAGGAGCGTGCCGTCCATATCCAGCAGAACGGTATCGACCTCCTGCCAGGCGATATCAAAATGCATGATGACTCTCCAGCGAGCGGGAAATGGGCGACAGGGTATCACACCCTGTCGCCGGGAAAATTAATCTTGCGGGTCAGACGAGGGGAGCAGCACCGGGTTCAGGCAGCTTTCGTAATATTTCTGAATCTCTTCCATACGCTGGCGATGGCGTTGATAACGACGCAGCGTCTGCACCCCGTGGTAAGCCATGCATCCCACCATCGACAGCAGCAGCAGGGTGATTCCCAGATAGCGCCACAGGCCGCTGCGGTCAGGAATGCGGTGCAGGTTGATATGCTGAGTGCCGTTGGCGTCAGTAAACAGATTGGTGACTATCCCTTCGGCATGGAAGGGGGTATGCATCAGCATACCGGCCAGCCGCCGCAGTTCCCCCCACTGCTCATGCGCCGGGTAATCATACAGGCTCACCGCCGGCCACGGCTGATTGACCAGCACGCTACCTTCGTCGCTGGCGATGACGAAGCCGCCCGGGGCCGGGCTGTTGAGCGCCTGCGCCGCCCGCGAGGTTTCACGCATGACAAAGGGGGCGGTTGAGGTGGTCACCAGATTCTCCAGCGACTCGGCGCTGACTGGCCGCAGCAGCACGTTCACGCCATCCAGTTTCCCGGCGGACGCACGCTTAGTTAACGTCTCCCAGTTACGGGTATTGCCGAGATTAACCAGCGCATTCTTCAGCCGCAGGCAATCATCGGCAGCGGAACAGAGATCGTTGGTTTTCTGAACGATATCGCCGAAATCATCCAGTAGCACCATGCCAGATTTCTGAATGGCGGAGCGCAGCGCCGGGCTGACGCGGGAGTCGTCGTCGGTTTCCGGGTGCAGCTGACGCTGGACGGACTGCATCAGAGCGGTCGCTTTGCTGACAATGTCAGACTCCGGCAGCGGCAGAGGAGGGGCATCGTTCCACACAATCTGCGAACAATCGAAAGGCAGGAACGGCGAATCCTCTTTGGCCGTCCAGCTGCCCGGCGTGCGGATGTTGCACATCCCGGTGCCGGTCAGGCGCAGCGTATCGCCAATGCGCACATGGGCCTTTTCCAGCTGGCTGACGGTCGTGGCTTCAATGGTCTGCGCCCCCTTCAGCCACGACAGGGTGAACTTAAACGGCATATTCAGCGGTACGCTGGCCCATAGCATGATTACCACCACCAGGGCGCCGGCGGCGATAATCGCGCTGCGCAGCCAGTACTGCAGCGGGAAGTTTTTCACTTCATCATGAAGCGACAAGTAGCGTCCCTGACGGGCTACATGGCGGTTGAGATAGATATCAATATCGGTCTGCTGTCCGAGGTCCTGGGCGATCCAGGGCTGCCAGTGGCGCGGATAGATGAGATCGATAATGCCCAGCGAGATATTATTGATATGCTCCTGATCGTTTTCGCCAAACAGCCCCCAGCGCTTAGGGACGCCGCGCAGGCAATGGATTTCGCGCAGCGAGGCGCGGCGCGGCGGGGCATAGATCCCCAATAGGCCGGCGGCGAGCAGCAGCAAACCGGCGGCCACCAGCCATGGGGTAAAGACGGCAGGCCCAATCAGACTGAAATAAAAGAACAGGAAAGAGGCGACGATCAGGATCGCTTCGCGCAGACCATCCGGGCGGTTCAGGGCGTGTTCTTCCGGGCTTTCCCGACGGATCTGCCGCAACTCTACCTGTTCGCTCTCTTCGCCGCGAATTGAGGCCTGGGTGGCCGAGGCGCGTTCCAGCGCGTAGCTTTGCGCTTCCTGACGATAGTCGCTCAGGGTATGGCCGTTAAGGGTGATAACCAGCGGCAGGCTGTCGGTGGGGATCAGCTCGACGCTGTTTTCATCGTTGATATGCTGTTCCCAGAACGGCGGCAGATGTACCTCCACCGAATCGAGAAAATAGCGCCATTTATTCGGCGCGTCGGTAGTGATCCCGTAGCGGGTGATGGCTCGCGTCACCCCATAGACGGTATCGCTCTGTTCGTTTAGCGCCAGAGCGACGGGCGCGCTGGTGGCGCCGGACGCGGGAACCTGCTGGGCGCGGCTCAGTTCGGCAAGATACTTTTCGATGGCCTGGCGCTCATCGGCCGCGATCGGCCGCGTGGTGGCATCGCTAAAGGCGTGCAGTAGAGGGAGCCGGCGGCGTCTGGCGTGCGTGCGATACCACCATCCAATGAGCAATACGCAGATTAGCAGAGCTGTAAGGAATATCAGAAAGGTGCCCATGCCCATCCCATCATAGTTATATTTTTCTTACGAAATCGTCGGTGAACGTGAAGACTAACGTCAAGCTGCAGTGTTAGCGGCGCACCTGCTTGCAGGGTAGTAAATATGTCATGCAGCAGCGTATTAGCTTACCAAAAACGTTAAAGGCCAGAAATCGGTAAATTCTCAAAGAGAATTCAAGCTATTGACTTTTTTATCTTTATTACTTTTCCCTTTGCAGGGAAAAGGTTACAACTCTGTAAATAAGTAGCGATTTGGATTGCCGAAAGCGTGTTGCGTATCGCACAATGACTGCTTAATCACAGCATAGACCGATGACAATGAGCAAATCATTACAAAAACCCACCATTCTCAATGTTGAAACTGTCGCCCGTTCGCGCCTCTTTAATGTCGAAAGCGTCGATCTGGAATTCAGCAACGGTGTGCGTCGCGTTTATGAACGTATGCGGCCTTCCACCCGCGAAGCGGTGATGATTGTGCCGATTGTTGATGATCATATTATTTTGATTCGCGAGTATGCCGTCGGGACGGAATCCTACGAACTGGGCTTCTCCAAAGGGCTGATTGATCCGGGTGAAACCGTGGATGAAGCGGCCAATCGCGAGCTGAAAGAAGAGGTTGGCTTCGGCGCCAATAAGCTGACGTTTCTGAAGAAGCTCAGTATGGCTCCCTCTTACTTCTCCAGCAAAATGAACATCCTGGTGGCGGAAGATCTCTATCCGGAGTCGCTGCCGGGCGATGAGCCCGAGCCGCTGCCGCAGGTGCGCTGGCCGCTGGCGCAGTTGATGTCGCTGCTGGATGAAGAAGATTTTAACGAGGCCCGCAACGTTAGTGCGCTGTTTTTAGTGCGGGAATGGTTGCAGGCCCAGGGCCGACTCTGAACGAGCGTTTACGCTAAGCAGCAATAAAAAAGCGCCCGCAGGCGCTTTTTTTGTCAGAACAGCTCGTGGGTTTCACCGCCGCCGTCAGTCAGGGTGGTGCCCACCTCATGGACCGCCTGCTGCGTGGGCTGGGTACCCTCAATAAAGTATTCCGCCCGGCTGTTGCCACCGTTCGCCAGCTGACCGGTGCTGCGATCGATATTCACCGTGACGATTCCCGGCGGCGGCGTTAATGGCTCTTCCGGAACGCCTTCCAGCACGCTCTTCATAAAGCTGTCCCAGGCCGGCTGGGCGCTTTTGGCGCCGCCTTCGTAGCCGGAGATCTGATCTTTAATCGCCCCCGATGCGGTGGTCCGGCCAAGATCGCGACGATGATCGTCAAAGCCGATCCAAACCGAGGTCACCACGCCCGGTCCGTAGCCTGAGAACCAGGCGTCCTTCGAGCTGTTGGTGGTCCCGGTTTTGCCGCCGATGTCATGCCGCTGCAGGTCACGTCCGGCGCGCCAGCCGGTTCCCATCCAGCCCGGTTCGCCAAAGATGTTGCTGTTCAGCGCGCTCTTGATCAGGAAGGCCAGCGGGGTGTTGATCACATGCGGCGCGTATTCCTGGGCGCCGCTCTGCGCCACCAGTGACTGATTGGCCTGCTCCAGCTGCGGCTGCGGCGGCACGGTGCCATTCTGCGGTTCCGTCGAGGTGGCGACATCTTCCACATCTTTGTTTTCCAGCACGTTGGATTTTGGCGTATCGCCGTAAATCACCGGTAAATCACACTGCGGGCAGGCGATTTTCGGACGCTCTTCGAAGAGGACCCCGCCCTGATCGTTCTCAATCTTACTGATAAAGAACGGGTTCACCAGGAAGCCGCCGTTGGCCATCACCGAATAACCGCGGGCGACCTGCAGAGGCGTAAAGGAGGCGGAGCCCAGCGCCAGTGATTCGGTGTGGACAATGTTTTGCGCCGGGAAGCCAAAGCGCTGCAAATACTCGGCGGCATAGTCAACGCCCATGGCGCGCATGGCGCGCACCATGACCACGTTTTTCGACTGCCCCAGGCCCTGGCGTAAACGAATCGGACCGGCATACTGCGGCGGCGAGTTTTTCGGCCGCCAGTCGGAACCGGCTCCGGCGTCCCAGCGCGAGATTGGCACATCGTTGAGCATGCTTGCCAGAGTTAAGCCTTTATCCATCGCAGCCGTGTAGAGGAATGGCTTGATGTTGGAGCCGACCTGGCGCAGCGCCTGAGTGGCGCGGTTGAACTTGCTCTGGTTAAAGTCAAACCCACCGACAAGGGCGATAATCGCGCCGTTTTGCGGGTTAATGGAGACCAATGCCGAGTTGACGTCCGGGACCTGCGACAGCCACCAGCTGTCTCCCACTTTGCGAACCCAGATCTGCTGCCCGGCCTGCACGACGTCGTTGACTTTACGCGGGGTTGCCCCCTGCTGCGTATCGGAGATAAAGCGGCGAGCCCAGCGCACGCCGTCCATCGTCAGCGAAACGGAGTCGCCGTTAGCCAACAGCGCGACAGCCTCCTGGGCATTCGCGGAGGTGACCACCGCAGGAGAAAGCGGGCCAAAGCCAGGCTGGCGCTTCAGGGCGTCAACGATCTTTTTCGCCTCCCACGGCGTTTCGCCGACCTTCCACAGCACGCTGGCCGGGCCGCGGTAGCCGTGACGCATATCGTAATCCAGCACGTTATTGCGGACCGCCTGCTGGGCCGCCTGCTGGTTTTTGCGGGTAATCGTGGTGTACACCCGGTAGCCATCTTCGTAGGCCTGCTCGCCGTAGCGATTCACCATCTCCTGGCGCACCATTTCGCTCAGATAGGGCGCGGAGAAGGCGATTTTCGGCGCGTGGTAGCTGGCGTCGATGGGTTCGCTGCGCGCCTCATCGTATTGCGCCTGGGTGATGTACCCCTCGCTCAGCATACGCGACAGCACCACGTTGCGCCGGGCTGTGGCGCGATCCATCGAATAGAGCGGGTTAAAAGTGGACGGGGCTTTCGGCAGACCGGCAATCACCGCCATTTCGCTGAGGGTCAGCTGGTCGATAGGTTTGCCAAAATAGACCTGCGCCGCGGCGCCGACGCCATAGGCGCGGTAGCCGAGGTAAATCTTGTTCAGGTACAGCTCAAGGATTTCATCTTTGTTCAGCAGCTGCTCGATGCGGATAGCCAGAAAGGCCTCTTTAATCTTACGCATCAACGTCTTCTCGGGGCTGAGGAAGAAGTTACGCGCTAACTGCTGGGTGATGGTGCTGGCGCCCTGCGAGGCGTGGCCTGAAAACATCGCCACGCTGGCTGCGCGGAAAATACCCACCGGATCGACGCCGTGATGCTCATAGAAACGACTGTCTTCGGTAGCGATAAACGCTTTCACCAGCTCGGGGGGAATTTGCTGCAACGTGACAGGGATACGGCGCTTTTCGCCGTACTGCGCAATAAGCTCACCGTCGGCGCTATAGACCTGCATCGGGATCTGCAAACGCACATCCTTCAGGGTTGCGACGTCGGGGAGTTGCGGCTCTATGTATTTGTAGAGGCCAAAAATCGAGCCTGCTCCCAGCAGTACGCAACAGACTGCAAGGATCAATAGATACTTTACGAACTTCACCGGTGTTTTCCCATTTAGTTTTATTTGGGCAGTTTATAAACAAACGCGCGGTAGTATAAAGGCAAGCCAGGTGCATTGATATAGCCGGACAGTTTTGCCGGATAAGGAGATCGTAAGCATGGCTTTCAGAAACTGGCGGATCGGAATGCATATCCAACAAGATAGCATTGCCATTGTCGCGCTACTGTTTGAGCGCTCACACTGGGCGCTGCGCCGCTGGTGGCGCATTCCGTTGCCGCCAGGCCTGGTGCGGCAGGGGATGGTGGCGGACGTCAGCGCCCTCGGCTCACGGCTGGCCGCCTGGCGGCGGGAGCTACCGGTACAGCATCAGATCAATATCGCCTTCCCCGCAGCTCGCACGCTGCAAAAACGCGTGCCTTATCCCCAGTTCGCCCTGCGAGAGCGGGAACAGGCGACGTGGATAGCCAGCGCCATGACCCAGCAGCTGGCGATGCCCGCCTCCTCTCTCTGTATTGATTATGCGCCCACCTCGCGAAATGACGGCTGGCAGGTTACGGCGGCGCAGCGGCTGGATATCAATGTTCTGCGGGAGCTGGCAGGGCGGCTGCGCCTGCGGGTAGCTGCCATCGTACCGGATGCCAGTGCGCTCGGCGCTTTTTTCCCCTGGGTGACGGCAGCAGAGCAAGGCCTGGCGTGGCGGGATGAAAAGCACTGGCTATGGGCGACCCATGAGGCCTGGGGCTGTGACGCCTGCGATGCGATAGGGTCCTTGAGCCAGCTGGCGGGGCAGCTTCAGGTTCCTCTGCGCTTGTGCGCTGACGCGGGCGACGAGGCCAGTCGTTTTGATGTCTGGCAGGTGGTTCACCGCCGGCAGCCTCCGCTGCCAGCCGACGGCGATCGCTACGCCATTGCCCTTGGGCTGGCGCTGGGGGGCGGGCGCCATGACGCATGTCGTTAATCTTCTCCCCTGGCGTGACCTGCGTCGCCGCCAGCGCCTGCGCTACACCCTGTTGTTAGCCATCGGTATCGTGCTGCTGGCGGGGATGACCCTGCTGGTGGGGCGAACGGCTGGTCTACAGCGCGACGCCCTGGCGAGGCTCCACGCGACGGCCGACGCAGCGCTGCTCGCCTCGCTCAAACAACGTGAACAGGCGATGCGCGAAGCGTGGCAGCAGCATCAACGCCAGCGCGAGCAGCACCAGCGCAGATCGACGATCGCCGCCTGGCAACCCCGACTAATGGCGCTCGCGGCGGACCTGCCTGCTCAGGCATGGCTGACGCGGCTGGAGTACCAGGGGGCGCGCCTGACGCTGGATGGCCTGGCCCTCAACCTGCAGGCGCTGGCTGGAGTGGAGGCTTCTCTGGCCAGCGTCACGGGATTCGCGCCGGCTAAAGCCGGCGGAACGCAGCGCGACGCCGAGGGGCGCTGGCGGTTCAGTTTCACCCTGTCGGGAGCGCGCGCCGATGAGGATTAATACCCTGCGCACCCGGGCGGGGCTGCTGATCCTGCTCGCGATGGGGCTGACGGGGGGCGGCGTGGCGCTCTGGCGCGATGCCCAGCCGCCGCTGGCGGCGCTGTCCCGCGATGGCGCTCTGCAAACGCAGTGGCGGCGGATCATGGCGCTGCGCATCCCTGACGGTGAAAGAGCCGGGGAGCGCATCGACAAGCAGCCGTTCTCGCCCATAGCCATTCCGCTCGCCGGGGCGAAGCTAATCGCCTGGCATCCGCAGGGGAGCGGCGGCGAGATGGAGCTGGCTCTCTCCTGGCCGACGGTACCCGCTCTGTTTTCATGGCTGGCGCGCAGCGGGATGAACCCGCGTTCGTTCTCTCTGGAGCGCGAGGGGCAGGCGCTGCGCATGCGGCTGCAGCTGGAGGCGGAAGATGGTCGGTAAATGCTGGGTTTTGCTGTGGTTGCCGCTGTCGCTGCTGGCGGTCGAGCGCGATCCTTTTCAGCCGGTTGAGGATCCCTGCCGCGCGGCGCAGCTGTCGCAATGGCGTTATGGCGGCGCGGCCGGCGATGGTGCAGGCTGGATGGGTTTTTTGCAGGACGGAAGCGGCACGTGGCGACGGGTGCGCCTGGATGACCAATTGCCCACGGGCTGGCGGGTGAACCGGCTGACGGACAGTGAACTGGACATCGTCACGCCTCCGGGATGTGAACCGCCAGCGTGGCGCTGGCAACGTAAAGGAAAACAAGATGATGCGATGGATAAGCCTGCTTTTGCTGCTACCGCTGGCGGTGGTCGCCGCGCGAAATGATAAGCCGGTTTCGCTGGTCGTTGACGACGCGCCAGTGGCCCAGGTGCTGCAAGCCCTGGCCGAAATGAACCAGAAGAATCTCGTTGTCGCACCGGACGTCAGCGGCACGCTCTCCCTGCGCCTGCAGAAGGTTCCCTGGACCCAGGCGCTGCGGGCAGTGGCGGATAGCGCAGGCCTCTCTTTGCAACAGCAGGGAACGGTCATCTACGCACATACGCAGGCCTGGCAAAAGGCCAACCTGGCGCAGCGCGAAGCGGAACAGGCGAAACGTCTGCAGAACCTGCCGCTGCGGGCGGAGAGCGTGACCCTGCACTATGCCGATGCCGAGGAGCTGGCTAAAAGCGGCGGTAAGTTGCTTAGCGCCCGGGGAAACCTGATGGCGGACAAGCGGACCAATCGGCTGCTGATCCGCGATGATGCCCGCCATCTGCCGGCGCTGAAGGCCTGGGCGCAGGAGATGGATCTGCCGGTCGGACAGGTGGAGCTGGCCGCCCATATCGTGTCAATGAGCGAAACCAGCCTGCGTGAACTGGGGGTGAAATGGCGGCTGGCGGAGGCTGAAAGCACGCCAGGATCCGGGCGCATTACCACCCTAAGCAGCGATCTGTCAGTTAACGACGCCAGCACCCGCGCAGGCTTTAACATCGGCAAAATTAACGGGCGCTTGCTTGAGCTGGAGCTTTCCGCGCTGGAGCGCAAGCAGCAGGTCGAGATTATCGCCAGTCCTCGTTTGCTCGCCTCTCATATGCAGCCCGCCAGCATCAAGCAGGGGAGCGAGATCCCCTATCAGGTCGCCAGCGGTGAAAGCGGCGCCACGTCGGTGGAGTTTAAAGAGGCGGTGCTGGGCATGGAGGTGACGCCGACGGTGCTGCAGCAGGGGAGAGTGCGGTTGAAGCTGCGAATAAGCGAGAACACGCCAGGCCAGGTGCTGAAGCAGGATAACGGCGAGGCGCTGGCCATTGATAAACAGGAGATCGAGACCCTGGTGGAAGTCCGCAGCGGCGAGACCCTGGCGTTGGGCGGCATCTTTTCGCAGAAAAACAAAACCGCCCGCGACAGCGTCCCGCTGCTTGGCGATATCCCGGTGCTGGGGCGTCTGTTTCGCCGCGACGGGAAAGATAATGAACGCCGTGAACTGGTTGTCTTTATTACGCCACGGATTCTGGCAGTACGTTAAGCAGGTTTTTCATGCTAAACACGTTTCAGGTGTTTGACGTGAGGACGGATTTAGCATACAAGGGGTACCGATTTGAGAGTCGGGTACGACATCAATCCTCCCTTTATTGTCCGGCGATTTTATTCAGTTGCCAAACCAGCCGGAGTATTGAGATAATTTTTAGTCTGACTCTCGCTCTATTGCATATGAGGTTTCAGTTCATGCCCTGCGGCGCTGGGTGTCTGCGAAGCGGGTTTATCATTAACGAATAGTCTTAGTAGTACCGAAAAAATGGCAGAGAAACGCAATATCTTTCTGGTTGGGCCCATGGGTGCCGGCAAAAGCACTATTGGGCGCCAGTTAGCCCAACAGCTCAACATGGAATTTTACGATTCCGATCAAGAGATTGAGAAACGCACTGGCGCTGATGTGGGCTGGGTCTTCGATGTTGAAGGCGAAGAAGGCTTCCGCGACCGTGAAGAAAAAATTATCAATGAGTTGACGGAAAAACAGGGAATTGTGCTGGCGACTGGCGGCGGCTCTGTAAAATCCCGTGAAACGCGTAACCGTCTCTCCGCCCGCGGCGTGGTGGTCTACCTGGAAACAACGATCGAGAAGCAGTTGGCCCGTACGCAGCGCGATAAAAAGCGTCCTTTGCTACAAGTCGATGCGCCGCCTCGTGAAGTACTGGAAGCGCTGGCTGACGAGCGTAACCCGCTGTATGAAGAGATCGCCGATGTGACTATCCGCACAGACGATCAGAGTGCGAAAGTCGTCGCGAACCAGATTATTCATATGCTGGAAAGCAACTGATTCTGGCTTAATAAAAGTGCGTCAGAGTAAAAGTCACTGAGGTGGATGTCGCGTTATGGAGAGGCTTACTGTTACCCTCGGGGAACGTAGTTACCCGATTACCATCGCGGCTGGTTTGTTCAACGATCCAGCTTCCTTCCTGCCACTTAAGTCGGGCGACCAGGCTATGCTGGTCACCAACGAAACGCTGGCGCCGCTTTATCTGGATACCGTCCGCTCTGCGCTTGAGCAGGCAGGGGTCAACGTTGACAGCGTAGTCCTGCCCGACGGCGAGCAGTATAAAAGCCTGGCGGTGATGGATACCGTATTTACCGCGCTGTTGCAAAAACCCCATGGCCGCGACACCACGCTGGTGGCGCTCGGCGGCGGTGTTATCGGTGATTTAACCGGTTTCGCCGCGGCAAGCTATCAGCGCGGCGTGCGTTTTATCCAGGTCCCTACCACCCTGCTGTCGCAGGTCGACTCGTCGGTCGGCGGCAAAACCGCAGTGAACCACCCTCTCGGCAAAAACATGATTGGCGCCTTCTGGCAGCCGGTTTCCGTGGTGGTTGATCTTAACTGTCTGAAGACGCTGCCGAAGCGCGAACTCGCTTCCGGACTGGCTGAGGTCATTAAGTATGGGGTGATCCTCGACGGCGCCTTCTTCAGCTGGCTGGAAAACAACATTGATGCCTTGCTGGCGTTGGATGAAAAGGCCATGGCGTACTGCATTCGCCGTTGCTGTGAGCTGAAAGCGGAAGTTGTGGCTGCCGACGAGCGTGAAACCGGGTTACGTGCTTTACTCAATCTTGGACATACCTTCGGCCATGCTATCGAAGCGGAAATGGGCTACGGTAACTGGCTGCACGGCGAAGCGGTGGCGGCAGGTATGGTGATGGCGGCGCATACGTCCGAACGGCTGGGGCAGTTCCGCGCGCAGGATACTCAGCGCCTTATCGATCTGCTCAAGCGTGCAGGCTTACCGGTACGCGGCCCGCAGGAAATGCGTGCGCAGGCGTATTTGCCCCATATGATGCGCGATAAGAAAGTACTGGCTGGCGAAATGCGGCTGGTGCTCCCGCTCGCAATAGGAAGCAGCGAGCTGCGCGGCGGAGTGCCGCACGATGTGGTTCTTGGCGCGATTGCTGACACTCAGCAGGCGCAACAATAAGAAGGTCTGGCCGCGTTCGCGCGGCGTTATCATTTCGGGTGATGTGCAATAATCGTGAGCATAAGCCTTTTAGTGGGGTGTTAAATGGATGATTTCAAACCAGAAGACGATATGAAAGCCGATCGCAACGATCGTCGTGCTGGTCGTTCCCGTCAGTCTTCCGAGCGTGATGCCGATCCGCAGATCAATTTTGACGATGTCGATCTTGATGCCGATGAAGGCCGTCCGACGCGCGCCGGCAAGGCCCGTCGTGAGCGTGAAGAGGAAGAATTCGAAGAAGAACTGGATGCGGAAGATGAGGAGATGCTCGAAGAGCAGCCTGTAGAGCGTCGTCCGCGTAAGCGTAAAAAAGCGCCGGCGAAACCCGCTTCCCGCCAGTACATCATGATGGGCGTGGGCATTCTGGTACTGTTGCTGTTAATCGTGGGTATCGGTTCCGCGCTGAAATCGCCATCTTCTTCCAGCCAGCAGACCGCTTCCGGCGAGAAGAGCATTAATCTGTCTGACGACCAGTCCACCAGCACGCCAGCTGCCGGCCAGGATCAGACTGCCGCCAATACCACCACACAGCAGGACGTCACGGTACCGCCTATTGCCGCGAACCCGACCCAGGGCCAGGCCGCGGCAGAGCCGCAGGGCCAGCAGCGCGTTGAAGTTCAGGGCGATCTGAATAATGCGTTGACCCAGCAGCAGGGCCAGCTGGACGGCGCCGTAGCTAACTCGACGCTGCCAACTGAACCGGCAACCGTCGCGCCGATCCGTAATGGCGCCAGTGGCACCGCGGCGCCGCGCCAGACGACCGAACGTCAGACGGCGGCAACGCCGCGTCCTGCTGAGCGTAAGCACACCGTCATCGAAGCGAAGCCGCAGCCGAAACCACAGGCGGTGGCAAAAGCGCCGGTAGAAACGAAGTCGGTTCAGCCGAAGCATGTTGAAAGCGCGGCGACCACTGCCCCGGCGAAAACGACCGTCGCGGAAAGCAAACCGGTAGCCACCGCGCAGAGTAAACCTGCAGCACCAGCAACCACGACCACTGCTGCGCCAGCCGCAACGGCGGCCGCGGCAGCGCCGGCGGCGAAGAGCGGTAAAACGGCAGGCGACGTCAGCTCGATGAAATCTGCGCCGTCGGGTAACTATACCCTGCAGCTCAGCAGCTCCTCTAACTATGAAAACCTGAACAACTGGGCGAAGAAAGAGAAGCTGGACAGATATGTTGTCTATGAAACATCGCGTAACGGCCAACCGTGGTACGTGCTGGTGAGCGGTATCTATTCATCGAAAGATGAAGCGAAACGCGCGGTCACCTCGCTGCCGCCGGACGTGCAGGCGAAAAATCCATGGGCAAAACCACTGCATCAGGTTCAGGCTGATCTGAAATAATGCCGTGGGGTAGTCTTAAGCGCAGGATGCTGTCGGAGCTTTCTCCACAGCCGGAGAACGTGTAATTAGTTAGGCAGCATGAAAAAGAATCGCGCTTTTCTAAAGTGGGCAGGGGGGAAGTACCCCCTGCTTGACGATATTAAAAAGCATTTGCCGGAAGGTGAGTGCTTAATCGAGCCCTTTGTGGGCGCCGGGTCGGTATTTCTCAATACCGACTTTTCTCGTTATATCCTCGCGGATATCAACAGTGATTTAATCGGCCTGTACAACATCGTCAAATTGCGCACCGACGAGTACGTCGCTGCCGCCCGCGAGATGTTTACCCCGGAAAATAACGTCGCTGAGCGCTACTACCAGTACCGTGATGAGTTCAATCAGAGCCAGGACCCGCTGCGTCGCGCGGTGCTGTTCCTGTATCTGAACCGTCACGGTTACAACGGCCTGTGTCGCTACAATTTGCGCGGCGAGTTCAATGTGCCGTTTGGCCGCTATAAGAAGCCCTATTTCCCCGAGGCTGAGCTCTATCATTTTGCCGACAAGGCGCAAAACGCTGAGTTTTACTGCGAATCTTATGAAGAGTGCATGCAGCGTGCGGATAGCCGCACGGTGGTGTATTGCGATCCGCCCTATGCGCCGTTGACGGCGACGGCGAACTTTACCGCCTACCACACCAACAGCTTCAACCTGGAGCAACAGGTGCTGCTGGCGCAAAAGGCGGAGTCGCTGATGAAGAAACGGATCCCGGTGCTGATTTCCAACCACCGCACGCCGTTGACGCAGGAGTGGTATAAAAACGCGGCAGAAACGCATATTGTGAAGGTTCGGCGCAGCATCAGCAGCAACGGTGGTACGCGTAAAAAGGTGGACGAGCTCTTAGCGCTCTACCGTCCGCCTAAGACCAAATAAATTTCAAGGAGATGCGGATGAAGCAGTATTTGATTGCCCCTTCGATTCTGTCGGCTGATTTTGCCCGTCTGGGTGAGGATACCGCGAAGGCGCTGGCGGCGGGTGCGGATGTCGTGCACTTCGACGTCATGGACAACCACTACGTGCCGAACCTGACGATTGGCCCGATGGTGCTGAAGTCGCTGCGTAACTACGGTATTACCGCGCCGATCGACGTCCACCTGATGGTGAAGCCGGTCGACCGCATCATTCCTGATTTTGCCGAAGCTGGCGCCAGCATCATCACCTTCCACCCGGAAGCCTCCGAACACGTCGACCGCAGCCTGCAGCTTATCAAAGAGCACGGCTGTAAAGCGGGCCTGGTGTTTAACCCCGCGACGCCGCTGAGCTATCTCGATTATGTGATGGATAAACTGGACGTGATCCTGCTGATGTCGGTTAACCCGGGCTTTGGCGGCCAGTCCTTTATTCCCCAGACGCTGGATAAACTACGTGAAGTGCGCCAGCGCATCGATGCGTCCGGCTACGACATCCGTCTGGAAGTGGATGGCGGGGTGAAAGCGAGCAATATCGGCGAAATCGCCGCGGCGGGCGCGGATATGTTCGTTGCCGGTTCGGCGATCTTCGGCCAGCCGGACTACAAGAAAGTGATTGATCAAATGCGTAGTGAATTAGCGAAGGTGAGTCATGGATAAATTACAGGCGATCCGCGGCATCGCGTTTGATCTCGACGGCACGCTGGTGGACAGCGCGCCGGGTCTGACCGCCGCCGTTGATAACGCCCTCTACGCCCTGGAACTGCCGGTGGCGGGAGAAGAGCGCGTCGTAACCTGGATCGGCAACGGCGCCGATGTCCTGATGGAGCGGGCGCTGAGCTGGGCTCGCCACGAGCGTGCCACGTTACGTGCGGCGATGGGCAAGCCTTCCGTCGACGATCATGATATTCCGCAAGACGAACAGCTGCGCATTTTGCGTAAACTGTTTGACCGCTATTACGCCGAAGCGGCGGAAGAGGGCAGTTTCCTGTTTCCGGCAGTGGCCGATACGCTCGGCGCGCTGCAGGGCAAAGGTCTGCCGCTGGCGCTGGTGACCAATAAGCCGACGCCGTTCGTCGCCCCGCTGCTGGACGCGCTCGATATTGCGAAATATTTTACCGTGGTGATCGGCGGCGATGACGTCCAGAACAAAAAGCCGCATCCGGAACCGCTGCTGCTGGTAGCGCAAAAGCTCGGCCTGACGCCGGAGGCGCTGCTGTTCGTCGGCGATTCACGTAATGATATTCAGGCGGCCAAAGCGGCTGGCTGCTGCTCGGTTGGCCTGACCTACGGTTATAACTATGGCGAACCGCTTGCGCTGAGCGAGCCGGACTATCTCTTCGACCAGTTTAATGAACTCTTACCCGCTCTCGGGTTACCGCACAGTGAAACTCAGGAATTGAAACATGACTAAGCCCATCGTTTTTAGTGGCGCACAGCCCTCAGGTGAACTGACCATTGGCAACTACATGGGTGCGCTGCGTCAGTGGGTAAACATGCAGGACGATTACCACTGCATCTATTGCATCGTGGACCAGCACGCCATCACCGTGCGCCAGGATCCGCAGCAGCTGCGTAAGGCGACGCTGGACACCCTGGCGCTGTATCTGGCCTGCGGCATCGACCCGCAGAAAAGTACTATCTTTGTTCAGTCGCACGTGCCGGAACACGCCCAGTTAGGCTGGGCGCTGAACTGCTACACCTATTTCGGCGAACTGAGCCGCATGACCCAGTTTAAAGACAAGTCCGCGCGCTACGCGGAGAACATCAACGCCGGTCTGTTTGATTATCCGGTACTGATGGCCGCTGACATCCTGCTGTACCAGACCAACCAGGTTCCGGTGGGCGAAGATCAGAAACAGCACCTTGAACTGAGTCGCGATATCGCCCAGCGTTTTAACGCCATCTACGGCGATATTTTTAAAGTGCCTGAGCCGTTTATCCCTAAATCCGGCGCGCGCGTGATGTCGCTGCTGGAGCCGACGAAAAAGATGTCCAAGTCCGACGACAACCGCAACAACGTCATCGGCCTGCTGGAAGACCCGAAATCGGTGGTCAAGAAGATCAAACGTGCGGTCACCGACTCCGACGAGCCGCCGGTGGTGCGCTACGACCTGAAAGAGAAAGCGGGCGTCTCCAACCTGCTGGATATCCTCTCCGCGGTCACCGGGAAAACCATTCCTGAGCTGGAGCAGCACTTCGAAGGCAAAATGTATGGCCACCTGAAAGGCGAAGTCGCCGAAGCGGTATCGGGCATGCTGATTGACCTGCAGGAGCGCTATCACCGTTTCCGTAACGACGAAGCGTTTCTCAATCAGGTGATGAAAGACGGTGCAGAAAAGGCCAGCGCGCGGGCTTCTCAAACCCTGAGAGCGGTATACGAAGCGATTGGCTTTGTCGCCAAGCCGTAAGCGACGCAACAGCTAAACAGGGCGGGATTATCCCGCCCTTTTTTATGCCTGTCGTTCACGCCGCGAGGCGAAGGTTAGTGGTTTGAGAACCAGTTAAGTTTATCCCGCAGGCCGACCACGCGGCCGACAATGATCAGCGCCGGGCTGGCCATCTGCTGCGCCAGAATATCCAGCTGTCCTAAGGTGCCGCTGACCACTTTTTGCGTCACGGCGGTGCCGTTCTCGACGATGGCGGCAGGCATATCTTCCGCCATGCCGTGGGCGATAAGCTTCTCGCGGATCGCCGGCGCCTGGTTCAGACCCATGTAGAACACCAGGGTCTGCTTCTCCACCGCCAGGTTCGCCCAGTCCAGCTCGCCGCCGGTTTTCAGATGGCCGGTGACCAGGCGCACGCCCTGGGCGAAATCGCGATGGGTCAACGGGATCCCCGAGTAGGCGGAGCAGCCGGAGGCGGCGGTGATGCCTGGCACAACCGAGAAGGGGATGCCCGCCTCGCAGAGGGTCTCCAGCTCCTCTCCGCCGCGGCCAAAGATAAAGGGATCGCCGCCTTTCAGCCGGACCACGCGTCTTCCTTTTTGCGCTTCGCGCAGCAGGATCTGGTTGATCTCCTCCTGAGGCACGCAGTGATAGCCTGAGCGCTTGCCAACGAACACCCGGTCGGCATCGCGGCGCACCAGATTCATGATGTCGTCGGAGACCAGTCGGTCATAGACCACCACGTCGGCCTGCTGGATCTGCTGCAGGCCTTTGAGCGTGAGCAGCCCGGCGTCACCGGGGCCGGCGCCAACCAGGACGACCTCGCCGCGATGCTCTAACGGCTCGGTCAGCAGTTGCTCGGTGGTATCCGCCACCGCCTGCCGATCGTCATTGGCCAGCGACTGCGCCAGGCGGTCGTTAACGAACAGCTTCTCCCAGAACCGTCGGCGTTCGCCTACGGTGGCAAACTGCTGCTTGACGCGAGCGCGCAGATGGCCGGCGTAGCGGGCCAGCTGACCAAGATGCAGGGGTAAGATTGACTCCAGCTTCTCGCGCAGCAGGCGCGCCAGCACCGGTGATGTCCCGCCCGAGGAGACGGCGACCATCAGCGGCGAGCGGTCGATGATCGACGGCATGATAAAGCTGGCCTGGCGCGGGGCATCCACCACGTTACAGAAAATACGCCGCGCTTCGGCCGCGTCGCTGACCTGCTGGTTCACCGTTTCATTATCGGTAGCGGCGATGGCCAGCCAGCAGTTGTCCAGCAGCGAGGGGATAAACTCCCCCTGCACCAGGGTCAGCATCTGTGAATCGGCCCACACCTGAAACTGAGGGGTAAAGTCGAGCGCATTGACCGTGACGTTTGCGCCAGCATCCAACAGCAGACGGGCCTTGCGTTCGGCGACATCCCCGCCGCCAACCAGTAAACAATCCCGCTGGCGTAACTGGCAGAATATGGGTAAGTGATCCACAGAATAACCTCATAAAAATAAGGGGTAGAAAGTGAGTGGTCGTAGAATAGCAGCAAAGGTAATACAAAACATGCGACATATCCCGCACTCATGCGCTGTCGGTCAGAAGTGTTACTTATATCTCCCCCCGTGACCGGGGGGAGGAAGCGGGACTCACGCTTTAAGCTGAACGTGGCCGTCTTTTACCCGGGCGTCGAAACGGGCGATAGAGTGGCTGGCATCTTCCATACACAGGCCATCGCTCAGGCGAAAGCGCTGCTTTTTCAGCGGGCTGGCAACCCACAGGGCGCCGTCATGCTCGGCGATAATTCCGCGAGACAGTACGCTGGCGTTAAAGAACGGATCAATGTTGCTGATGGCGAACACCCTGTCGTCATGGTACGGACGGAAGATCGCCACCTGCTGCTGACCGAGCAGGGCGCAGACGCCGGTGGCGGGCAGGATGTCGTCAATTTTGCAGATGTTTACCCACTGGCTCATGCTTTTTCCTCCACCAGAGTAACCGGGATACGCTCATACGGCGTGGCCGGGCGATGCTGGTCACGTTCCGGCACCACCTGAACGTTCGGGTCGCGCTGGTCGCTGTTGATAAAGTGTTTGAAGCGAGTCTGCGCCGCCGGGTTATTGACGGTCTCGGTCCACTCGCAGGCGAAGGCGGCGCGCAGGCGAGCCAGCTCCTCTTCCAGATGGTCGTTCAGACCGAGCTTGTCATCGATGATCACGCTGCGCAGATAGTCGATCCCGCCTTCCATGTTGTCCAGCCACGGCGCGGTGCGGGTCAGCTTATCGGCGGTGCGGATGTAGAACATCATAAAGCGGTCGAGATACGTAATCAGCGTCTCGCGATCGAGGTCCGCGGCCAGCAGATCGGCGTGGCGCGGCTTCATCCCCCCGTTACCGCATACGTACAGGTTCCAGCCTTTCTCGGTGGCGATGATCCCGACGTCTTTGCCCTGGGCTTCCGCGCATTCGCGGGTACAGCCGGAGACGCCGAACTTCATTTTGTGCGGGGTGCGGATGCCTTTGTAGCGGTTTTCCAGTTCGACGCCGAAGCCGACGCTGTCGCCGACCCCGTAGCGGCACCAGGTGCTGCCGACGCAGGTTTTCGCCATCCGCAGCGCTTTGGCGTAGGCGTGGCCGGTTTCGAAGCCCGCTTCAATCAGCTGCCGCCAGATCTCCGGCAGGTCGTCTTTCTGCGCGCCAAACAGGCCGATGCGCTGGGAGCCGGTGATTTTGGTGTACAGATTGAATTCACGAGCGATACGGCCCACGGCGACCAGCCCTTCCGGGGTGATTTCGCCGCCCGCGGAGCGCGGAATGACCGAGTAGGTGCCATCTTTCTGGATGTTGGCGAGGAAGTTGTCGTTGGTGTCCTGCAGCGGCGTGTGCTGAGGCTTGAGGATGTACTCATTCCAGCAGGAGGCCAGCAGGGAGCCGACGGTTGGTTTACAAACTTCACAGCCGTAGCCCTGGCCGTGTTTGGCCAGCAGTTCGTCGAAGGTTTTGATGCCTTCCACGCGGATCAGGTGGAACAGCTCCTGGCGGGAGTAAGCGAAGTGTTCGCACAGGTTGTTGTTGACCTCGATGCCCTGTTTCGCCAGCTCGGCGTTGAGCACCTGGGTGACCAGCGGGATACAGCCGCCGCAGCCGGTACCGGCCTTGGTTTCCGCTTTCAGCGCCGCGACGGTATGGCAGCCTTTGTTAATGGCGGCGATCAGGTCGCCTTTGCTGACGTCAAAGCAGGAGCAGATTTGCGCGCTGTCCGGCAGTTTATCGACGCCGATCGACGGTTTGCCGCTGCCGGCGTGGGCCGGGAGGATCAGCGAATCCGGATTCTCCGGCAGCTCAATGGCGTTGAGCACCAGCTGCAGCAGGTTGCCGTAGTCGCTGGTGTCGCCGACCAGCACCGCGCCGAGCAGGGTTTTGTTGTCGGCGCTGACGATCAGACGCTTATAGACTTCTTTGCTTTCGTCAAGATAGACGTAGCTGCGGGCGCCCGGCGTGCGGCCGTGGGCATCGCCGATGCCGCCCACGTCCACGCCCAGCAGCTTCAGCTTGGCGCTGAGGTCGGCGCCGGTGAAGCTGTTTTCACTGCCGAGGAGGTGATCGACGGCCACCTGGGCCATTTTATAACCCGGCGCGACGAGGCCATACACGCGGTTGTTCCAGCTGGCGCATTCGCCGATGGCATAGATATCCGGGTCGGAGGTCTGGCAGCTATCGTTGACCATGATGCCGCCGCGCTGGGCAACCGCCAGCCCGCACTGGGTGGCCAGTTTATCGCGCGGGCGGATCCCGGTAGAGAAGACGATGAAATCGACCTGCAGCTCGCTACCGTCGGCGAAGCGCATGGTTTTGCGCGCCTCGATGCCCTGCTGAACGATCTCTTTGGTGTTTTTACTGGTGTGAACTTTCACGCCCATGCTTTCAATTTTGCGCCGCAGCTGCTCGCCGCCCATCTGGTCGAGCTGCTCGGCCATCAGCATCGGCGCGAACTCGATAACATGGGTTTCCACGCCGAGGTTTTTCAGCGCGCCTGCGGCTTCGAGGCCGAGCAGACCGCCGCCGACCACCGCGCCGCGTTTACTGCGACGGGCGCAGGATTCAATGGCGTTGAGATCTTCAATGGTGCGATAGACGAAGCAATCCTGGGTTTCCGCGCCTTTAATCGGCGGGATCCAGGGGTATGAGCCGGTCGCCATGATCAGCTTGTCGTAGAACACCGTGCGCCCGGCGCTGGAGTGGATCACCTTCTCCTGGCGGTTGATGGTGATGGCCCTTTCGCCGACCAGCACCTTGACGCCGTGTTTCTCATAGAAACCTTCGCGGACCAGCGACAGCTCTTCTGCGGTATGGTGGGAGAAATAAGACGACAGGTGGACACGGTCGTAGGCGATACGCGGCTCTTCACAGAACACGGTAATGTCGAATTGTCCGGCAGGCGCCTTATCAAGAAGCTCTTCGATAAAGCGATGGCCAACCATGCCGTTACCGATAATAGCGATTCTGACTTTGCTCATTTTTGCCTCGATTTCTTTTCTATTACCGCCTACCTTAACGATTCAGCCATCAGGCTTATTGATGCAAATCAATGACAACTTCACCTACCACTTAATGGGTATATAATTGATTTGTCTGTATTTTTCTAAGTTGTGGAAAACGCTGGCTTTTCCTTTTTGCTGATTTTGTGTACAAGAATTGGGTGGGTCGCGATTGGGGTTGAGTAGAAAACAAGCCGTATTGAATGGAGAGGTTGATATGACAGCAGCGCCGCTTTGGTTGATTCAGAACGTACGCCTGGCAGACCGCGACGGCCTGTGGCAGATAGCGATAGATAAGGGGCGCTTTGGCGAGATCACGCCGATGGGGGAGGCGCGGGACGAAAGCTACGAAGTGTTGAACGCTCGCGGCGGGCTGGCGATCCCGCCTTTTATTGAGCCGCATATCCATCTGGATACCACCCAGACGGCCGGCGAGCCAAACTGGAACCAGTCCGGCACTCTGTTTGAGGGGATTGAGCGCTGGGCGGAGCGGAAAGTGCTGCTCAGCCATGAAGACGTTAAAGCCCGGGCGTGGAAAACCCTCAAGTGGCAGATCGCCAATGGCGTGCAGTTTGTCCGTACCCATGTCGATGTCTCCGATCCGACGTTGACGGCGCTGAAGGCGATGCTGGAGGTCAAACAGGAGGTGGCGCCATGGGTCGAGCTGCAGATTGTCGCTTTTCCGCAGGAGGGGATCCTCTCTTACCCCAACGGCGAGGCGCTGCTGGAAGAGGCCCTGAAGCTGGGGGCGGATGTCGTCGGGGCGATCCCGCACTTTGAGTTCACCCGTGAATATGGGGTGGAATCGCTGCATATCGCTTTCCGACTGGCGCGGAAATATGACCGCCCGCTGGATATTCACTGCGATGAAATTGACGACGAACAGTCGCGCTTTGTGGAAACCGTTGCCGCGCTGGCGTTAAAAGCGGGAATAGGGCCGCGGGTGACGGCCAGCCATACCACCGCCATGCACTCCTATAATGGCGCTTATACCTCGCGCTTGTTCCGCCTGCTTAAGCTCTCCGGCATCAATTTTGTCGCCAATCCGCTGGTCAATATTCATCTGCAGGGCCGGTTTGACGACTACCCGAAGCGACGTGGCATTACCCGGGTGAAGGAGCTGATGGCGGCGGGGATCAACGTTTGCTTTGGTCATGATGATGTCTTTGACCCGTGGTACCCGCTGGGGACCGGTAATATGCTGCAGGTCCTGCATATGGGGCTCCACGTTTGCCAGCTGATGGGCTACCAGCAAATTAACGACGGCCTGCAGCTTGTCACCGACAACAGCGCCCGCACGTTTGGCCTGACGGATTACGGCATCGTCAGCGGCAATCCGGCTAACCTGATCATTCTGCCGGCGGAGAATGGCTTTGAGGCGGTACGCTGCCAGGTGCCGGTGCGCTGGTCAATTCGCGAGGGAAGGGTGATTGCGACCACCCAACTGGCGCAAACCTGGATCCAGACCGACCGCGGTGGCGAGGAGCTTTCTTTTATGAGAAACAGCCCCCTTGCGGACGCAAAGGGGCCGAAGGCTTAGTGAGACGCCGCCTGAGCGTTGTTCTGGCGGTGACGGGAGACGAAGCCGAGGATAAAGCACATCACGAACACCACGGCGTAGAGGCCGTTAGCGGTGTGCAGCGCGGCCAGCGGACCGCTGGCCGCCACAATCGGGCCGGTGACCACGAAAGTCAGCATGGTGCCGATGGTGCCGCAGGTGAGGATAAAGTTCACCAGCTTTGGTGAAGCGACTTTAGTTTGCTGCGAACCGAGCGTAATGATCGAGGTGTAGATGGCGCTGGAGAAGAAGCCCAGGGTCAGAATAAACCACGGCATATGCTCCGGCGAACCATTGATAAACAGGTACATCAGCACCGTCGCGAGGCCGGCGAGGACGGTTAAGATGCGCTGCAGGTCGAAGAAGCGCAGGATAAAGCTGAATGACCACATGCCGATCATGTAGGACATCCAGAAATCGCTCACCAGCTTACCGGCATCGCCGAGGCTCATGCCAAGGCTCTTGGCATATTCCGGTACCCAGGAGATAAAGCCCAGCTGACCGAGGATATAGCACAGCGCCGCGACGGAGAGGAACAGCACGCCGATGCCCCACTTCTCTTTCACCACCGGCTGGCTGTTTTCGCTCTGCGCTTTTTTGCCGAGTACCGGGAAGTCACAGCCGAATGTCAGGACGAAAATAGCGACATACACCAGACCGATACAGGCGTAGACCCAGTACCACTCGATGCTGCGCGCCAGCAGGACCGCGGCGACCATCGGGAAAATCATTCCCGCCATGCTAAAAAAGGAGTCGGTAAACAGCAGACGTGCCCCGCGCTGACGGCCTTCATACATATGGGTGATCAGGAAGGTCCCGATCGACATGGTGATCCCGCTCACCAGGCCGAGAACGAACATTGATGCGGAGAACAGCGCCAGGCTGTGGCTGAGCATCAGGCCGGCCACCGCCAGCACCATCAAAATAAAGCCAAAACGCAGCTGAGTTTTCAGCGGCACGATCTCCATCAGCCAGGCATTGAGGAAGATGGAGATCAGAATACCGGCGTTCAGAAAGGTAAAGGTGTTGCTCATACTGGAAACGGGCAGATGGAAATAATCCGCAATGTTACCCATCACCATCCCGGTGACGATCACCAACGCGCCGGTCAGGGCGTAGGAGAAGAAGCTGATCCATGTGAGCTTAATACGGTTGCTGTTAGTCATGACTGGCCTGTGAATAGAAAGGTAAAGCGCGTTGACGCCGCGCCGGGCGGACAGATTTTAGTCGTTCAGGTGATGTAATTAAATGTTTATTGTGAAATACGTTATCTTTTGCATGTTTTAATGTGACTTTAATCACGTTTTTTCGACGACAGAGAGAACGTTTGCGCGGTTACAATTATTACAGCTAAGTAAAATTTGGTAAAAGGCTGGCCCAGGATGCAAAGGCTCTTTAGAATCAAGGCACTCGCTTTTATTCTGCTCCGTTAAGGATTTTCCATGCTCAAATCAACACTGGCGGCGATGGCTGCCGTTTTCGCCATTTCAGCGTTCTCCCCGGCCATGGCGGCAAAGGGCGATCCGCATGTGCTGCTGACCACCTCGGCAGGTAACATTGAGCTTGAGTTAAACAGCCAGAAAGCCCCGATTTCCGTGGATAACTTCCTGAAGTACGTTAACAGCGGCTTCTACAACAACACTACCTTCCATCGCGTGATCCCGGGATTCATGGTGCAGGGCGGCGGCTTCAACGAGCAGATGCAGCAGAAACAGCCTAACCCGCCGATCAAAAATGAAGCAGACAACGGCCTGCGCAACACCCGCGGCACCATCGCCATGGCGCGTACCGCCGATCAGGATAGCGCCACCAGCCAGTTCTTCATCAACGTGGCGGATAACGCCTTCCTCGACCATGGCCAGCGCGACTTTGGCTATGCGGTGTTTGGCAAGGTAGTGAAAGGCATGGACGTTGCGGATAAGATCTCCCAGGTTCAGACCCATAACGTCGGCCCATACCAGAATGTGCCGACTAAACCGGTTGTTATCCTCTCTGCGAAAGTGCTGCCCTAATCTTCCCACGGCGCGGTAGTCTATCGCCGCGCCGGTTGCCTCCCGGCATAACCTGTAATTGCTGCTTATACTTGTGGCACACAGGGGACGATAAGGGGGCGACGATGCGTCCACTCACCGATAAGCAAAAATCCCGACTCTGGGAACAGACACGTAATAGCAATTTTCAGGCCAGCCGTCGCCTCGAAGGCGTATCGGTGCCACTGGTTACGCTGACTGCCGAGGAGGCGCAGGCGCGCCTCGCGACGCTGCGGAGGGAGTATGAGCGATAAATTTGGCGATGAACGCGATCCTTACCTCTATCCGGCCCTGAACGTCCTGCGCAACCGCCTCGGCATCCGCCAGGCCAACACTCTGCAGCAGGCTGCCCTGGAGATGACATCGCTGCGGGCGGCTACCCTGCCGCTGGGTCCGCGGGTGCGCGGCTTACCCTATCTGTGCGCTATTCATCATCAGCTGTATCAGGATCTGTTTGACTGGGCGGGTAGGCTGCGTGAAGTGAACCTCTACCTGGGCGATACGCCGTTCTGTCACTTTGCCCGCATCGAAGAGGAAGGGAACGCCCTGATGCAGGCCCTGGAGCAGGAGGATTATCTCTGCGGCCTGCCGCGGGATACCTTTATCGAACGCCTGAGCTGGTTCTATGGTGAAATTAATGTGCTGCACCCTTTTCGTCTCGGCAATGGCCTGACCCAGCGCATTTTCTTTGAACAGCTGGCGATACATGCCGGCTACCTTCTTGACTGGCGTGACGTCGATCCTGCCGCCTGGAGCACCGCCTGCCAGCAGGGCGCGATGGGCGATCCGGACCCGCTGGCGGCGATCTTTCGCAAAGTGGTAAGCGAAGCGCGGGAATCTGAGTAGAATAGCCCGGTTTGATTGTTCCGGAGCCGCTATGATCCTGCTTATCGATAACTATGACTCTTTCACCTGGAATCTGTATCAGTACTTTTGCGAACTGGGGGCGGAAGTGCTGGTCAAGCGCAACGATGCGTTGACGCTGGAGGAGATAGCGTCGCTGGCGCCGGAGAAGATGGTGATTTCGCCCGGTCCCTGTACGCCGGGTGAAGCGGGGATTTCCCTCTCAGTAATCCGTCACTATGCAGGGAAAACGCCGCTGCTGGGCGTCTGCCTCGGGCATCAGGCGATAGCCCAGGCGTTTGGCGCGACCATTGTGCGGGCGGCGCAGGTGATGCATGGAAAAACTTCGCTTATCGAGCATAACGGCGAAGGGGTGTTTCAGGAGCTGAATAATCCTCTGACGGTGACCCGCTATCATTCGCTGGTGATTGACCCGCCGACGCTGCCGCCTGAGTTTATCGTCACCGCCCGCAGCGCCAGCGGTGAGATTATGGGGATCCGTCATCGCAACTGGGATCTCGAGGGCGTGCAGTTCCATCCGGAAAGCATCCTTAGCGAACAGGGCCATCAATTGCTGGCGAACTTTATTAAGCGGTGATTTCGGTTGCCATTGACTGACTTTCTATGCATATTTTGTGATTATATTATCATAATCATATCTGCATAACGAAGAGGGATGGGCAAGACATGGCAACTGAACAACCGGCAATCACCCGCGCCACATTCGATGAAGTTATTTTGCCAATTTATGCACCGGCAGAATTCATCCCGGTAAAGGGGAAAGGCAGCCGCGTCTGGGATCAGCAGGGCAAAGAGTATATTGATTTTGCCGGCGGTATCGCGGTGACGGCGCTGGGCCATTGCCACCCGGCGCTGGTGGCGGCGCTTCACGAGCAGGGCGAAACGCTGTGGCATACCAGCAACGTCTTTACCAATGAGCCAGCGCTGCGCCTGGGACGTAAGCTTGTCGATGCCACCTTCGCCGAGCGAGTGGTGTTTATGAACTCCGGTACCGAAGCCAATGAAACAGCCTTTAAGCTGGCGCGTCACTATGCGGTGACCCGCCATAGCCCATATAAAACTAAAATCATCGCCTTCCATAATGCCTTTCATGGCCGCTCTCTGTTTACCGTCTCGGTCGGTGGGCAGCCGAAGTACTCCGATGGTTTCGGCCCTAAACCGGCGGATATTGTCCATGTTCCCTTCAACGACCTGCAGGCGGTAAAAGCGGTGATGGATGACCACACCTGCGCGGTGGTGGTGGAGCCGATTCAGGGCGAAGGCGGCGTGACGGCAGCAACGCCGGCGTTCCTGCAAGGACTGCGCGAACTGTGCGATCAGCACCAGGCGCTGTTAGTCTTTGATGAAGTGCAGTGTGGTATGGGGCGTACCGGATCGCTGTTCGCCTATATGCACTATGGCGTAACCCCGGATATTCTCACCAGCGCGAAAGCGCTAGGCGGCGGTTTCCCGGTCAGCGCCATGTTGACCACCCACGAGATCGCCAGCGCCTTCCATGCCGGTTCCCATGGGTCAACCTACGGCGGCAACCCGCTGGCCTGCGCGGTCGCCAACGCCGCTTTCGATCTGATCAATACTCCGGCGGTGCTGGATGGCGTGAACGCGAAACGCGAACTGTTCGTCAAACACCTGCAGCAGCTGGATGCCGAGTTTGATCTGTTCAGTGATATTCGCGGGATGGGCCTGCTGATTGGCGCCGAACTTAAGCCGCAGCACAAGGGCCGCGCGCGCGATTTCCTCTATGCCGCTGCGGAAGCCGGCGTCATGGTGCTTAACGCCGGGCCGGACGTGATGCGTTTTGTTCCCTCGCTGATCATCGAAGAGCAGGATATCGCCGAGGGGATGGCGCGCTTTGCCCAGGCCGTGGCAAAGGTGATTAACGGCTGATCTTCCGTAGCCAGATGCCATGATGCGGCCGCTGACGCCATGCTACAGACGAGATAGTGTGCATGGTGTTCAGATGGCCCAGAATGCGTTGCAGATGCTGCTCCAGGGTGCTCAACGGACCGATCGGCACCTCGCTTTCCGGTGACTCCATAATATTGACATCCCCTGTGCTGCCGGGGCCATCGCTGTCCAGCCGCTGCTGACAGCGCTGCAGGGCAATCTCACAGGATTCGAGATAGCGCTGGGCAAGATCCGGGGTGAGCATCGTATGCTCCCGGGCCAGGGTGGTCATGGCGTTGATATGTTCGACGATAAACTGGCTGTGCGTCACCCATAGCTTCATATCTTCCAGGTAGTGGGTATTGAACCCCGGCTCCTGCATCGCCTGATTCAGGGAGTTGTAGAGCGCGTTGTGCGCCTGATTAACGCGCATACGTTGATAGGCCAGCGCGGGCGCTTTGGGATCGGGGCTGAGGATCAGGCGAATCGCCTGCTGGTCGGCCTCCAGCGCATCGTGGGCGTTTTTTTTCAGCAGGCCGCTCTGCCACTGCGGCCACAGCCAGACCATCCCGCCGAAGGCGATCAGGCAGCCGATCAGCGTGTCGATCAGCCGGGCGATAATAAACTGTTCGCCGTTGAGCGTCAGCAGCTGCAGGGTATATACCGCCGTCACCGTAAAGCCCACCATCGCCCAGCCATAGTGTTTGCGGATAATCAGATAGCTGAGCAGTGTGATCAGCAGCATCCCGCTCAGGGTGTAGCTCTCCGGAACGTGAAAGTGCAAGGTCAGCCCGGCGATGATCAGGCCGGCGAGCGTCCCCGCCGCCCGGTGGACAATACGAACCCGCGTGGCGCCATAGCCATTCTGGGTAACAAAGAGCACCGTCATCAGGATCCAGTAGGGCTTCGGCAAATGCAGGGCGTTGCCCATCAGGCTGGCGATGCTCAGCATCACGCTGATGCGGGCGGCATTGCGCAGCGCGGGCGATTTCAGCGACAGATAGTTTTTTAGCGCGGGAAACAGCGGTAAACGACGCTCTTTGTCAGCCATCAGATCCCGGGCATACAGCGGGCGCTGGGTATGCAGCACCCGGGCGATGCGGCTGAAGTGCCAGGCGCAGAAGTGGCCGACCGGGTTGTGCGGATGCTGGCGGGCGATCTTTTCCAGGGCGCCGATCTGTTTATCCATCTGGAAGCGCTGCGGAAAGCGATGATAGAGCATGTCATCCGCCAGCACCCGCAGACGGGCGGCGACGGTCTGCGCGTTCCAGCGGATCACCGCTTCGGCATGGCTGCGTTCTACCAGTTTTTGCACCTCTTCCGGCTGATGCAGGCTGACCGAAATATGCTCCTGTAGATCCAGCCCCATCTGGAACGCCCGCAGAAGACGTTTGTGGTCGTTACGTTGGTTGGCGGCCAGCATATGCATCTGCTGATAGCACTGGGTGATTAAATCGACCACCTTCTGCTGGCGGATGAGCAGCGGCGGCAGGGCGGTCGAGGGATCGGTATGCTGGGTCAACAGGCTATATTTGGCTTCGCAATAATTGGCCAGTTCCCGGTAGAGCAGACTGAGCGACTCCCGCAGCGGCTGTTCACGCCACAGCCAGAACCAGAACCAGTTAAACACGCCGTACCATAGCGTGCCGAAGGCGTAGATCAGCAGCGGCTCCCAGATGGGCATATTGCCCGCCAGGCTGAGGGTAAAAATGGCGGCGATCAGCGACGCGGGCAGCAGGCGCGCGTGCAGCGAACTGATCTCCGCGGTGACGCCGAGCAATAGCGCCAGGCCGCTGAGAATAAGCGGCAGGGGAATCGCCTGGGCGAGCAGCAGCTGCACCACCAGGCTGCATCCGGCAAACAAACAGCCGCCGATAATCAGACGTTTAAAAAAGCGCTTATGCGGGGTGTCGAGGCCGGCGATGTTGCAGCAGGCGGGGACTAAGGAGAACAGGAGGCCCTGCTGGAGATGGCCGAGCAGAAGACCGATGGCCACAGGCAGACACAGCACCAGCGTTTGCCGCAGTGCATAGTTAACTTCCGGGTGGTAAATCAGCCTGCGCCACATGAGGGAAAAACAAAAACGGCGTACTGCAGGAGCAATACGCCGCTTAGCAACTTAACGGGTACCGTAGACGACGATAGTTTTACCGTGGGCGGAAATCAGGTTCTGATCTTCCAGCATTTTCAAAATACGGCCAACGGTTTCACGAGAGCAGCCGACGATCTGACCAATTTCCTGACGGGTAATTTTAATTTGCATACCGTCCGGGTGGGTCATGGCATCGGGTTGCTTCGCCAGGTTCAGCAGCGTCTGGGCGATACGGCCCGTCACGTCGAGGAAGGCGAGGTTGCCCACTTTCTCAGACGTCACCTGCAGACGGCGAGCCATTTGCGAAGAGAGACGCATCAGAATGTCCGGGTTCACCTGGATCAGCTGACGGAATTTCTTATAAGAGATTTCGGCCACTTCACATGCGGTTTTCGCCCGTACCCAGGCGCTACGCTCCTGACCCTCTTCAAACAGGCCTAATTCACCGATGAAATCGCCCTGGTTGAGGTAGGAGAGGATCATCTCTTTACCTTCTTCATCCTTGATGAGTACAGCCACGGAGCCTTTAACGATGTAGTACAGCGTTTCTGCTTTCTCACCCTGGTGGATCAGCGTGCTCTTTGATGGGTACTTATGAATGTGGCAATGAGACAAGAACCATTCAAGGGTAGGGTCTGTTTGCGGTTTGCCAAGCACCATGCGCGGTTATCCTCTGTTATAAGCTATCTCCGGGCGCCGACACTACACGGCGTCCGGGCATGCAATCGTATTGTTTCCCTATACCTGGGAAGCTGGCTGATGATTTTTCGACAGCCCGTAATGTGAACTCCTCTGCATACATGCAGTACATCAATGTATTACTGTAGCATCCAGACTGTTTTAGCATAGCTTTCGCCGCATGTCTCCTGGTGTCTCGCTTCAGCATGACGCAGGTCGCCTTCCGTTGCGAGAATTGTTATGTGCGCGTAATCTGACAAGAATATTGCGATACTGGAGTTAAATTTTATGCAAGCGCGTGTGAAATGGGTTGAAGGGTTAACCTTTATCGGGGAGTCCGCGTCAGGACACCAGATTCTGATGGATGGCAACTCCGGGGATAAGGCGCCCAGTCCGATGGAAATGGTGCTGATGGCGGCGGGCGGTTGCAGTGCGATCGATGTGGTCTCCATTTTGCAAAAAGGTCGCCATGAGGTGACTAACTGCGAAGTGAAGCTGACCTCTGAACGCCGGGAAGAGGCGCCGCGCCTGTTCACGCATATTAATCTGCACTTTATCGTCACCGGTAAGGCGCTGAAAGATGCCGCGGTCTCCCGTGCGGTGGATCTGTCGGCAGAGAAATACTGCTCGGTGGCGCTGATGCTGGAAAAAGCGGTGAAGATCACCCATTCCTATGAAGTGATCGAGGCGTAGTCTTCGCCTGCTGTTGTGAATTTTCTTAACCCCGGCCTGGCCGGGGTTTCTTCTGTTAGCCGATCTTGCGGCCTTCCATCAGGCGTTCGACCAGCGGCGCCATAATAAGCTCCATCGCCAGCCCCATTTTACCGCCCGGCACCACCAGAGTGTTCATGTGCGAGATAAACGAGCCCTGTAGCATCGCCAGCAGCCAGGGGAAGTCGATGTTCTGCAGATTGCGGAAATGGATCACCACAAAGCTCTCGTCCAGAGAGGGGATCGCTTTCGCGGCAAACGGGTTGGAGGTGTCCACCGTCGGCACGCGCTGAAAGTTGATGTGGGTGCGGGAAAACTGCGGGGTGATGAAGTTGATGTAATCTTCCATCGATCGGACGACGGAGTCCATCACCGCCTCCCGGGAGTGGCCGCGCTCGCTGGTGTCGCGAATGAGTTTCTGTATCCACTCGAGATTAACGATAGGCACGACCCCGACCAGCAGGTCGACATGGCTGGCGACATCATGCTGCGGCGTGACAACCCCGCCGTGCAGCCCCTCATAGAACAGCACGTCCGTCGGCTCCGGCAGCGGCTGCCACGGGGTGAAGGTTCCCGGCACCTGATTCCACGGCACGGCTTCGTCATAGGTGTGGAGGTATTTACGCGACTGACCTTTGCCATGGCGGCCATAGTCGACAAAGGTCTGTTCCAGCAGACCGAAGTCGTTCGCCTCCGGGCCAAAGTAGCTGATATGTTTGCCCTGATCCCGCGCTTTGCGGATCGCCATGTCCATTTCCGGGCGGGTGTAGCGATGAAAGCTGTCGCCTTCCACCTCCGCAGCGTGCAGATTTAGCTGCGCGAAGATTTTGCGAAAGGCGAGGCTGGTGGTGGTAGTGCCCGCGCCGCTGGAGCCTGTGACGGCGATCACCGGATGTTTGGCAGACATAACAACTCCCTGGTTAAACGATGTAGTGGCGTCGCCTTAGCCGTTAAACAGGGCGCGCGGCATAATATTGACCGTCTCATGCAGTTCCGACCACACGAGGACTGCCTCTCCGCGTTTCAGCTGCTGTTTTACATCGGCGACTTTATCGGCAAGTGAACGTTCATGTTCACCATAATCGGTGCCTTCACGTAACACAAAGCTTTCAATCAGGTTATCCAGCGTTTCGGGATCCAGATCCTGCCAGGGAATAATCATACGGGAACCTCCAGCCAGCGGTTTAACCAGTCGGGAATGCGTCTTTCCAGCCACATCTCCGGTTTACGCAGGGTGCCGCCGACGAAGCCAACGTGGCCGCCTTGTTCAGTCAATTGATACTCGACGTTCGCCGGCAGTTGTTCCTGCGGGGGAATGGAATGGTGGTCCATAAACGGATCGTCTTTCGCGTGAATGATGAGCGTCGGCTTAGTGATATCGCTGAGCCGCGGCATGGCGCTGCATTGCCGGTAGTAATCCAGCGCATCGGCAAAGCCATGGATTTTGGCGGTGATCATATCGTCAAATTCCCGGATGCGGCGCATCCCTTTGAGCTGACGTAAATCGACGGGCAGCGAGCCAGGATACGCTTTCAGCTTGCGTGAGGCGTTGGCTTTTAACAGATTGAGCAGGTAGCGCTGATAAACCCGCGAGAAGCCCTTATCCATATGATAGCTGCAGGCTTCCAGCATGAAAGGCGCGGAGACGATCACCGCCGCATCCAGCGGGCAGCGGTCGCCTTCTTCTGCCAGCAGGCAGCCCAGCATATTGCCGCCCAGCGAATAGCCGACGGCGGCGGTCGGCGCGGGGCCAAACTCGCGCTGCAGCCAGTGCAGAAACCAGGTGCCATCTTCCGTTTCGCCGGAGTGATAGATGCGGTGATTGCGGTTAGGTTCGCCGCTGCAGCCGCGAAAATGCATGACTACGCCAAGCCAGCCGCGCTGCATCGCCGCGTGGATCAGTCCATGGGCATACGGGCTGTGCAGACTCCCTTCCAGACCATGAAAGACGACGAGGCGCGGCTTGTGGCACGCCTGGTGCGGGTCTTCGCTCCAGGCGAGATCGACAAAATCGCCGTCTGGCAGCTCAAGGCGCTGCCAGTGCGGGGTAAAGCGCAATTTACGGCGGATCAGCCGCGGCAGCATGGTTTGCAGATGACGATTGCCCGCGCCGCGCATGGGATGGAACTCACGCGAATCGTTTTCGGGGGGCGTCATGTCTGTGGGGATGATTTCAACCATAGCACCAGAATAATTAATAAACGTGATGATGACTATACCGCGCAGGGCGCGCAGGAGTTAGCCAATATGTGGTCTTGTGGCCAGTGACGCCAGGTTACACCACAACAAACCATTGATGTCACTGATGGCCAGACCGCGAGGGCGGGCAGAAATACACTCTGCCCGCGCCGTAGTAGGCGCAGGCAGAATGATGACGCGGCGATTAGCCTTCCTGAAGCATGCGCTCCAGCTGCTCCTGTGCCTCCAGCCAGGCCATTTCGCACTCCTCCAACCCGGATTTCGCGCTGGCCTGCTGCTGCAGGCATTCAGTTAGTTCTGCTTTACGCGAGGCGTCGTAGAGTTCGCTGTCGCCAAGTTTCTCTTCTGCACTGGCCAGCTGCGCGTTGAGCTTATCCATCTCTTTTTCCAGACGGGCGATCTCTTTGCGCAGCGGTTGGGTCTGGCTGCGTAGCTCCGCTTCCCGACGCTTCTGGTCTTTGCGCGCTTGCGCGCTGTTGCCGCTCTCTTTTGGCGCGTCGCCGCTCTGGGACTCCTGTTTTTGCGAGTCGCTGAGCCACTGCTGATAATCTTCCAGATCGCCGTCGAACGGTTCGACTTTGCCATCGTGGACAAGGTACAGATCGTCGGTGGTGGAGCGGATCAGGTGGCGATCGTGCGATACGACCACCAGCGCCCCTTCAAAGTCGATCAGCGCTTCGGTTAAAGCCTGACGCATATCGAGGTCGAGATGGTTGGTCGGTTCGTCGAGCAGCAGCAGGTTAGGGCGCTGCCAGACGATCAGGGCCAGCACCAGACGCGCCTTTTCTCCACCGGAGAAGCGGCGGGTCTCTTCGCTGACCTTATCGCCCTGGAAACCAAAGCCGCCCAGATAATCGCGCAGCTTCTGCTCCAGCTCCTGCGGCGCCAGGCGCGCCAGGTGCTGCAGCGGCGACTCATCGGCGCGCAGAAACTCCAGCTGATGCTGGGCGAAGTAGCCGAGCTTGATGCCTTTGGCGAGGCCGATCTCCCCGCTTACGGGCTGGAGTTCGCCAGCCAGGAGCTTAATCAGCGTCGATTTCCCGGCGCCGTTGCGGCCCAGCAGGCCGATACGCGACCCCGGCACCAGATTGAGCTTGATGGAGTCGAGGATAATACGCTCGCCATAGCCGGCGCTGACTTTCTCCATCTTCAGCAGCGGGTTAGGCAGGCTCTCCGGCTGGCGGAAGCTGAAGTGGAACGGGTTATCCACGTGCGCCGGGGCGATGAGCTCCATCCGCTCCAGCATTTTAATACGGCTCTGCGCCTGCTTGGCTTTGGTGGCTTTGGCGCGGAAGCGATCGATATAGCTTTGCAGATGCGCGACACGCTGCTGCTGGCTTTCGTACATCGCCTGCTGCTGAGCGAGCCGGGTGGCGCGCTGCACTTCAAACGAACTGTAGTTGCCGGTGTACTCAAACATCGTCTGCTGTTCGATGTGGATAATTTTGTCGACGATAGGATCGAGGAAATCGCGATCGTGGGAGATCAGGATCAGCGTCCCCGTGTAGCCCTTCAGCCACTTCTCCAGCCAGATCACCGCATCAAGGTCGAGGTGGTTAGTCGGTTCATCGAGCAGCAGCAGATCGGAGCGGCAGATCAGCGCCTGCGCGAGGTTAAGGCGCATACGCCAGCCGCCGGAAAAATCGCTGACCGGCCGCTCAAGCTGTTCATTGCTAAAACCCAGGCCGTGCAGCAGGCTGGCGGCGCGGGAGCGGATGGTCCAGGCGTCGATGGCGTCCAGCTTGCCGTGGACGGTGGCGATGGCATGGCCGTCGTTGCGCTCGTTAGCCTGCTGGAGCGCGGCTTCCAGCTGGCGATATTCACGATCGCCGTCAATGACATAATCGATTGCCGGCTGCGGCAGGGCCGGGGTTTCCTGATTCACCCAGGCCAGCTGCCAGTTGCCGGGAAAGGTCATACTGCCGCCGTCAGCGCTTATCTCGTTTTTCAAAAGCGATAGCAGCGTCGATTTCCCGCAGCCGTTTTTCCCCACCAGACCGACCTTCTGGCCAGGGTTGATGGTAGCGGTGGCGTTGTCCAGCAGTACGCGTACGCCGCGACGAATTTGTAACGAGGAGAAAACAATCATAAGGCGCCGTATGTTCAGACTATGTTAATTTGTCATTATGATAATGTAGTTTGGAAGCGAATCGCTTCACCGGGCCGCCATGGTAGCCCAAAACGAAGACGATACACAAAGTCATTCTGGCTGTGTCAAAAAGCCGGGGCTGTGCAGGCCGCCAGAAGACCTAGGGGAGGGGAATGATGTCTCAGACAGCGAAAGTGTTGCTGCTGTATGCCCACCCAGAATCTCAGGATTCCGTGGCCAACCGGGTTTTATTACAACCCGCCTTACAGTTGCCGAACGTCACCGTGCACGATCTCTACGCGCACTATCCGGATTTTTTTATCGATATTGCTCACGAACAGGACCTGCTGCGCCAGCATGAGGTGATTGTTTTCCAGCATCCTTTATATACCTGGAGCTGTCCTGCGCTGCTCAAAGAATGGCTGGATCGTGTCTTAAGCCGCGGCTTCGCCAGCGGCGCCGGAGGGAACGAACTGGCGGGAAAGTACTGGCGCAGCGTGATCACCACCGGCGAACCAGAGAGCGCTTACCGTCGCGATGCAAATCGCTATCCGATGAACGATATTCTGCGTCCTTTTGAACTGACCGCCGGTATGTGCCGTATGCACTGGATGAGCCCCATCATTGTCTACTGGGCCCGGCGGCAGCAGCCAGAGGAGCTGCGCAGCCGCGCCCTGGCCTATCGGGACTGGCTGGCCAACCCCCTTGCCGCCGGAGGTGTCCATGGCGGGATTTGATCTGCTGCTGGCGGGGGTGCTGTTTTTGTTCGCGGCCGTCATCGCCGTCCCTCTGGCTTCAAGACTGGGGATTGGCGCGGTGCTGGGCTATCTGCTGGCCGGGATCGCCATTGGTCCGTGGGGGCTCGGATTTATCAGCGATGTGGATGAAATTCTCCATTTCTCTGAACTCGGCGTGGTGTTTCTGATGTTTATCATCGGCCTGGAGCTCAATCCCGCCAAGCTATGGCGGCTGCGAAGCTCCATCTTCGGCGTTGGCGCGGCGCAAGTGATGCTCAGCGCGGCGATCCTCGGCGGTCTGTTGATGACGACAGGGTTTTCATTGCAGGCGGCGGTGGTCGGCGGGATTGGCCTGGCGATGTCCTCTACCGCGATGGCACTGCAGCTGATGCGCGAGAAGGGAATGAGCCGCAGCGAATCAGGGCAGTTAGGCTTTTCGGTCCTGCTGTTTCAGGATCTGGCGGTGATCCCGGCGCTGGCGCTGGTGCCTCTGCTGGCTGGTTCCGCGGATGAGCATGTGAACTGGCTGACAGTCGGCATGAAGGTCCTGGCGTTTGCCGGGATGCTGATTGGCGGTCGCTATCTGCTGCGGCCGGTATTCCGCTTTATCGCCAGCTCCGGGGTCAGGGAAGTGTTCACTGCCGCCACGCTGCTGCTGGTTCTCGGATCCGCCCTGTTTATGGAGGCGCTGGGACTGTCGATGGCGCTGGGTACCTTTATCGCCGGCGTGCTGCTGGCGGAAAGCGAGTATCGCCATGAACTGGAGATCGCCATCGATCCGTTCAAGGGGCTGCTGCTTGGGTTGTTCTTTATCTCCGTCGGTATGGCGCTGAACCTTGGCGTGCTGTACACCCATCTGCTGTGGGTGGCGGTGAGCGTGGCGGTGCTGGTGGCGGTAAAAATGCTGGTGCTTTATCTGCTGGCCCGTCTCTATGGCCTGCGGAGTTCCGAACGTATGCAGTTTGCGGGCGTATTAAGCCAGGGCGGCGAGTTCGCGTTTGTCCTCTTTTCGCTGCCCGCCTCGCAGCGGTTGTTCCAGCACGACCAGATGGCGCTGCTGCTGGTAGCCGTCACCTTGTCGATGATGACCACGCCGCTGCTGATGAAAGGGATCGATAAGATATTGTCGCGACGCCTGAATCCAGCGGAGGATACCGATGAGGCGCCGTGGGTAGAGGATGATAAACCGCAGGTGATTATTGTTGGCTTTGGCCGTTTCGGCCAGGTGATCGGTCGCCTGCTGATGGCTAATAAGATGCGTATTACGGTGCTGGAGCGAGACATCAGCGCGGTAAATCTGATGCGCAACTATGGCTATAAAGTCTATTTTGGCGACGCTACCCAGCTGGAGCTGCTGCGCTCGGCAGGGGCGGAGGAGGCGCAGTCGATCGTCATTACCTGTAATGAGCCGGAAGACACCATGCGGCTGGTGGAGATGTGTCAACAACACTTTCCACATCTGCACATCCTGGCCCGCGCTCGCGGGCGCGTCGAGGCGCATGAGCTGCTGCAGGCCGGCGTGACGCAGTTTTCTCGTGAGACTTTCTCCAGTGCGCTTGAGCTGGGGCGTAAAGCCCTCATTACCCTGGGGATGCATCCTCACCAGGCCCAGCGCGCGCAGCTGCACTTCCGACGCCTCGATATGCGAATGCTGCGTGAGTTAATGCCGGTGCATACTGATACGGTACAGATATCACGCGTGCGGGAAGCCCGGCGCGAACTGGAAGAGATTTTTCAGCGCGAAATGCAGAAAGAGAGCCGGCAGCTGGACGGCTGGGACGAGTTTGAATAAAGGTAAATCATATGGCAGTGCGTAAACGTTTTATTGCCGGGGCGAAATGTCCGGCGTGCCAGGCGCAGGATTCACTGGCGATGTGGCGTGAGAATAATGTCGATGTTGTTGAATGCGTTAAGTGCGGTCATCAGATGCGTGAGGCGGATAAAGAGGCCCGTGAGCATGTACGCAAAGAGGAGCAGGTGATTGGCATTTTTCATCCCGACTAGCGTTATCCGTCGGCTTTTTTTAAGCTAAAGGGTACACGGCAGCAGAATTCCGCTACAATCTGCGCCACTATTCTTCCCATCTCAGGAGATATCATGAAAGTAGCAAAAGACCTGGTGGTCAGCCTGGCCTATCAGGTACGTACAGAAGACGGTGTGTTGGTTGATGAGTCTCCGGTAAGCGCGCCGCTGGATTACCTGCACGGTCACGGCTCCCTGATTTCCGGCCTGGAAAACGCGCTGGATGGCCACGAAGTGGGCGACAAATTTGACGTAGCCGTCGGCGCTAACGACGCTTACGGTCAGTATGACGAAAACCTGGTGCAGCGTGTACCGAAAGACGTCTTCATGGGCGTTGATGAACTGCAGGTTGGCATGCGCTTCCTGGCGGAAACCGATCAGGGTCCGGTACCAGTAGAAATCACTGAAGTTGAAGACGACCACGTTGTGGTTGATGGCAACCACATGCTGGCAGGCCAGAACCTGAAATTCAATGTGGAAGTTGTCGCCATCCGCGAAGCGACCGCTGAAGAGCTGGAGCACGGTCACGTGCACGGCGCGCATGGTCACGATCACGACCACGATCATGGTCACGATGGCTGCTGCGGCGGTCACGGTCACGGTCACGGTCACGACCACGATCATGGCCACGACCATGGTAAAGGCGGCTGCGGCGGCCACGGTGGCTGCGGCTGCCACTAATCTTTGCGCCTCGGCACGAAGACGACAAAAAGCGGGGAAACCCGCTTTTTTTACGCCTCAATAGTGCGGCGGTGGCGTTTCTTCAGCCTGGGAGGCGATATGGGAGGGTTGGGTCGCCTTCAGCTTCTCGATCATCAGACGCATATGCTCCCGCATCTTCGCCATCTCGATCTCGTGGGCGGTCACGGTTTTGTTGAGGTCTTCGATGGTGATTTCCTGAAACGCCAGCCGGCTTTCCAGCTCCGCAAGGCGCGTTTCTAATGTGCTATCGTGCATGGGTAACCTCTTTAGTCTGATCCTGCGGGCGGATTCTACTTAAGTTTCCCCCGGCGCGCAGCATCGCTGCGTCCTACAGGAAACTTATTCATACAAAAATAGTCCTAAAAGAGGCGATATTCAGGAACGTCCGTATGTAGATTTTAACGGCGACGTTCTATAGTACGTTTTTTGCTTTTTACGATAACCCTGGGGTGAGAGGCCCCGGCCCTGGAGAAATGGATGAAATCACTGTTTAAAGTAACGCTGCTGGCGACCACAATGGCCGTCGCCCTGAATGCACCGCTGACCTTTGCTGCAGATACCGCGGCGAAAGCAGCCCCGGCGGCTGAGAGTAAATCGGCATTTAAAAATGACGATCAGAAATCAGCCTATGCGCTGGGCGCGTCCCTGGGGCGTTACATGGAAAACTCCCTGAAAGAACAAGAAAAACTGGGCATTAAGCTGGATAAAGCCCAGCTGATCGCCGGCGTACAGGACGCGTTTGCCGATAAGAGCAAACTGTCCGACCAGGAGATCGAACAGACTCTGCAGGCCTTTGAAACACGCGTGAAGACCGCAGCTCAGCAGAAAATGGAAAAAGACGCTACTGAGAACGAAACCAAAGGTAAAGCTTTCCGTGACAGCTTTGCCAAAGAGAAGGGCGTGAAAACGTCTAAGACTGGCCTGCTGTATAAAGTCGAGAAAGAAGGCACTGGCGATGCGCCTAAAGACAGCGACACCGTGGTGGTTAACTACAAAGGTACGCTGATCGACGGCAAAGAGTTTGATAACTCTTATACCCGCGGCGAGCCGCTCTCTTTCCGTCTCGACGGGGTGATCCCGGGCTGGACTGAAGGCCTGAAGAACATCAAGAAAGGCGGCAAAATCAAGCTGGTCATTCCGCCAGATCTGGCCTACGGCAAAACCGGCGTCCCGGGGATCCCGGCCAACTCCACGCTGGTCTTTGATGTAGAGCTGCTGGATATCAAACCGGCGCCGAAAGCAGATGCTCAGCCGGAAGCCGCTGGCGATGCGAAAGCCGCAGACGCGAAAGCTGACGCTAAGAAGTAATCGGGTTCAGGCCGCCGTCTCGTTAGAGGCGGCGGCTTTTTTATTGCGCGCAGATATAATTAAAACTGGAAAGATCCTCAGGCGCTGTATTACTTTAGATAGCTTAATAATGATGATGAGCCTGCCCTGACAATAACGACAGGCTCCTGAAAAGGAGTGCTTTTTTTCATGTCCAGGTCGCTTTTAACCAACGAAACCAGCGAGCTTGACCTGCTGGATCAACGTCCCTTTGACCAGACCGATTTCGATATTCTTAAATCTTATGAAGCGGTGGTGGACGGGTTGGCGATGCTCATCGGTTCGCACTGTGAAATCGTGCTGCATTCTTTGCAGGATCTGAAATGCTCTGCCATCCGTATCGCCAATGGTGAACATACCGGCCGCCAAATCGGTTCACCGATTACCGATCTTGCGCTGCGCATGCTGCACGATATGACGGGCGCCGATAGCAGCGTTTCCAAATGCTACTTTACCCGCGCCAAAAGCGGCGTCCTGATGAAGTCGGTGACGATTGCCATCCGCAACCGCGATCACCGGGTGATTGGTCTGTTGTGCATCAACATGAATCTGGATGTGCCGTTTTCGCAGATCATGAGCACCTTTATTCCACCAGAAACGCCTGAGGTTAACTCGCCGGTGAACTTTGCTTCCTCGGTTGACGATCTGGTCGCCCAGACTCTGGAATTCACCATCGAAGAGGTGAATGCCGATCGCAGCGTGTCGAACAATGCTAAAAACCGTCAAATCGTGCTGAATCTCTACGAGAAAGGGATCTTCGATATTAAAGACGCCATTAACCAGGTGGCCGATCGTCTGAATATCTCCAAGCACACCGTCTACCTCTATATTCGCCAGTTCAAAAGCGGTGATTTCCAGGGGCTGGATAAGTAATGCGTTTTGCCCTCACGGTGACCGGACCTGCCTATGGCACGCAGCAGGCGAGCAGCGCCTGGCAATTTGCTCAGGCCGTGCTGCAGGAAGGCCATGAGCTGGCGTGCGTTTTTTTCTATCGCGAAGGCGTGCTTAACGCTAACCAGTTGACGGCGCCCGCCAGCGATGAGTTCGATCTGGTGCGCGGGTGGCAATCCCTCCACAATGAGCACGGCGTCGCGCTGCATATCTGCGTGGCGGCCGCCCTGCGTCGTGGCGTAACGGACGAACGCGAAGCGCAACAGCTCGCTCTGCCTGGCCATAATCTGCAGCCGGGTTTTACGTTAAGCGGACTTGGCGCGCTGGCGGAAGCGGCGCTCACTTGCGATCGGATGGTACAGTTCTGATGAAACGTGTGGCTTTCGTTTTTTCTTCCGCACCGCACGGCAGCGCCGCCGGCAGGGAAGGCCTCGATGCCTTATTAGCCACCTCCGCCCTCACCGACGAGATTGGCGTGTTTTTCGTAGGCGACGGCGTGTTTCAGCTGTTGCCCGCCCAGCGGCCTGGTGCTGTGCTGGCCCGCGACTACATCGCCACCTTTAAACTGCTGTCGCTATACGATATCGACCAGTGCTGGCTGTGCGCCGAGTCGGCGCGAGAGCGCGGCCTGGATCCTGCGACCCCGTGGGTGGTGGATGCCGAATGCCTGGCGCCGGATGCCCTGCGCGCCCGTCTGCATGAATTTGATGTGATTTTGCGTTTCTGAGGCCCCCATGCTCCATACGCTCAGTGTTTCTCCCTGGCATGCCGATATCGCAGCAATGCTTCGCTTGATGGAGCAAGGTGACGATCTGTTACTGCTGTCTGATGGCGTCGCGGCGGCTATCGCCGGCGGCCGCTTCCTTGAGATCCTGCAATCCGCCCCCATAACCCTTTACGTGCTGCAAGACGACGTTGACGCCCGCGGGCTAACTGGTCAAATTGCGGACAGTGTCGGCAGGGTTAGCTATACTGATTTCGTCAGACTCACAGTCAAACATGCCGGTCAGTTGGCCTGGTGATGGCGGGATCGTTGTATATTTCTTGACACCTTTTCGGCACCGCCCTAAAATTCTGCGTCCTCATAATATATGAGGCGATTTATTACGTGTTTACGAAGCAAAAGCTAAAACCAGGAGCTATTTAATGGCAACAATTAACCAGCTGGTACGCAAACCACGCGCGCGCAAAGTTGCAAAGAGCAACGTGCCAGCGCTGGAAGCCTGCCCGCAGAAACGTGGCGTATGTACTCGCGTATATACCACCACTCCTAAGAAACCGAACTCCGCACTGCGTAAAGTTTGCCGTGTGCGTCTGACTAACGGTTTCGAAGTCACCTCCTACATCGGTGGTGAAGGTCACAACCTGCAGGAGCACTCCGTGATCCTGATCCGTGGCGGTCGTGTTAAAGACCTTCCGGGTGTTCGTTACCACACCGTTCGTGGTGCGCTTGACTGCTCCGGCGTTAAAGACCGTAAGCAGGCTCGCTCCAAGTACGGCGTGAAGCGTCCTAAGGCTTAATGGTTCTCCGTTAAGTAAGGCCAAACTGATTTATCTTAATGTCATACTAAACTCTTAGAGTTTTGGACAATCCTGAATTAACAACGGAGTATTTCCATGCCACGTCGTCGCGTCATTGGTCAGCGTAAAATTCTGCCGGATCCGAAGTTCGGATCAGAACTGCTGGCTAAATTTGTCAATATCCTGATGGTAGATGGTAAAAAATCTACTGCAGAAACTATCGTATACAGCGCGCTGGAGACCCTGGCTCAGCGTTCTGGTAAATCTGAACTGGAAGCCTTCGAAGTTGCGCTCGAAAACGTGCGCCCGACTGTCGAAGTTAAGTCCCGCCGCGTAGGTGGTTCTACTTATCAGGTTCCAGTTGAAGTTCGTCCGGTCCGTCGTAATGCCCTGGCAATGCGTTGGATCGTTGAAGCTGCTCGTAAACGCGGTGATAAATCCATGGCTCTGCGCCTGGCGAACGAACTCACTGATGCTGCAGACAACAAAGGTACTGCAGTTAAGAAACGTGAAGACGTTCACCGTATGGCCGAAGCCAACAAGGCGTTCGCTCACTACCGTTGGTAATCCCTTCGGAGTCATAGTCACCAGGCGGGCGCTTCAGATGAGTCGCCCGCTCTGGATAACTTAACTGAACGCCTAAAGAAATAAACGAGGAATCAAATGGCTCGTACAACACCCATCGCACGCTACCGTAACATCGGTATCAGTGCGCACATCGACGCCGGTAAAACCACTACTACCGAACGTATTCTGTTCTACACCGGTGTAAACCACAAAATCGGTGAAGTTCATGACGGCGCCGCTACCATGGACTGGATGGAGCAGGAGCAGGAACGTGGTATCACCATCACTTCCGCTGCGACTACTGCATTCTGGTCTGGTATGGCTAAGCAGTATGAACCGCACCGTGTAAACATCATCGACACCCCGGGGCACGTTGACTTCACTATCGAAGTAGAACGTTCCATGCGTGTTCTTGATGGTGCGGTAATGGTTTACTGCGCAGTTGGTGGTGTTCAGCCGCAGTCTGAAACCGTATGGCGTCAGGCAAACAAATATAAAGTTCCGCGCATCGCGTTCGTTAACAAAATGGACCGCATGGGCGCTAACTTCCTGAAAGTTGTTGGTCAGATCAAAACCCGTCTGGGCGCGAACCCGGTTCCGCTGCAGCTGGCAATTGGTGCTGAAGAAGGTTTCACCGGCGTTGTTGACCTGGTGAAAATGAAAGCCATCAACTGGAACGATGCAGACCAGGGCGTAACCTTCGAATACGAAGATATCCCGGCTGACATGCAGGACCTGGCTGACGAATGGCACCAGAACCTGATCGAGTCCGCAGCTGAAGCTTCTGAAGAGCTGATGGAAAAATACCTGGGTGGTGAAGAACTGACTGAAGAAGAGATCAAAAAAGCTCTGCGTCAGCGCGTTCTGAACAACGAAATCATCCTGGTAACCTGTGGTTCTGCGTTCAAGAACAAAGGTGTTCAGGCGATGCTGGATGCGGTAGTTGACTACCTGCCATCCCCGGTTGACGTTCCGGCGATCAACGGCATCCTGGACGACGGTAAAGATACTCCGGCTGAGCGTCACGCAAGCGACGACGAGCCGTTCTCTGCACTGGCGTTCAAAATCGCTACCGACCCGTTCGTGGGCAACCTGACCTTCTTCCGCGTGTACTCCGGTGTGGTTAACTCTGGTGATACCGTACTGAACTCCGTGAAAGCTGCACGTGAGCGTTTCGGTCGTATCGTACAGATGCACGCTAACAAACGTGAAGAGATCAAAGAAGTTCGCGCGGGCGACATCGCTGCTGCAATCGGTCTGAAAGACGTAACCACTGGTGACACCCTGTGTGACCCGGATGCGCCGATCATTCTGGAGCGTATGGAATTCCCTGAGCCGGTAATCTCCATCGCCGTTGAGCCGAAAACCAAAGCTGACCAGGAAAAAATGGGTCTGGCTCTGGGTCGTCTGGCTAAAGAAGACCCGTCTTTCCGCGTATGGACTGACGAAGAGTCTAACCAGACCATTATCGCCGGTATGGGTGAGCTGCACCTCGACATCATCGTTGACCGTATGAAGCGTGAATTCAACGTTGAAGCGAACGTCGGTAAACCTCAGGTTGCTTACCGTGAAGCGATTCGCGCGAAAGTTACCGATATCGAAGGTAAACACGCCAAGCAGTCTGGTGGTCGTGGTCAGTACGGTCACGTTGTGATCGACATGTACCCGCTGGAGCCGGGCTCTAACCCGAAAGGTTACGAGTTCATCAACGACATCAAAGGTGGTGTAATTCCTGGCGAATACATCCCGGCCGTTGATAAAGGCATCCAGGAACAGCTGAAAGCTGGTCCGCTGGCAGGTTACCCGGTAGTTGATATGGGTATCCGTCTGCACTTCGGTTCTTACCACGACGTTGACTCCTCTGAGCTGGCGTTTAAACTGGCTGCGTCTATTGCCTTTAAAGAAGGCTTTAAGAAAGCAAAACCAGTTCTGCTTGAGCCGATCATGAAGGTTGAAGTAGAAACTCCGGAAGAGAACACTGGTGACGTTATCGGTGACTTGAGCCGTCGTCGCGGTATGCTGCGCGGTCAGGAATCCGAAGTAACCGGCGTTAAGATCCACGCTGAAGTACCGCTGTCCGAAATGTTCGGTTATGCAACTCAGCTGCGTTCTCTGACCAAAGGTCGTGCATCATACACCATGGAATTCCTGAAGTATGATGATGCGCCGAACAACGTTGCTCAGGCCGTTATTGAAGCCCGTGGTAAATAATCCACAGGATTAAAACCTAAGTCCCGTGCTCTCTCCGAAGGGGAGAGCACTATAGTAAGGAATATAGCCGTGTCTAAAGAAAAATTTGAACGTACAAAACCGCACGTCAACGTTGGTACTATCGGCCACGTTGACCATGGTAAAACTACCCTGACTGCTGCCATCACTACCGTTCTGGCTAAAACCTACGGTGGTTCCGCTCGCGCATTCG